>DATKCN010000035.1:0-36296 GCA_035513175.1 Thermomicrobiales bacterium | reverse complement strand
TGCGAGAGTGCCCAATCTCTTCTGAACACGTTCGACTAATGAGCGGTTGGATTGTCACACCGTTCTTTGCACCGGGAGCGAAACACATTCCTGATCCAACGATCGCAACCCTCAGCACTGTGCTGAGCGTTACGGATCAGACACTTGTTGAACAGATCAGGCAAACCGTGACTGATTTCTTCCGTCAACCCCGGTGAATAACGGCAGACGCAATCGTGACAGAGCTTCCGCACACGCGATTCGTGGTTACGCATGGTGTCGAGGCGTGGTGACACACCGCGCCTGTGTCGTCCCCACGGGTCCACTGCCGGTAGCTGTGATAGAATTCCGATCCGCCAGGACGTCCGGCGTCGTAGCCAAGCGGCAAGGCAGGAGTCTGCAAAACTCTGATCGGCGGTTCGAATCCGCCCGACGCCTCCGGATCCCTCCCACGACGCTTCACGGCCCAGTCCCATAGCAACGCTCGACCGTGCCCGCGTCCCCGCTTCGAAGGACGGGTAGATGATCCGCCTCCGCAACCTGCTCGTTCTCGCGCTGTGCTTCGGCCTGCTGAGCGCGTGCAGTGGACCGCAAGCCTCACGCATCGACGCGACGGCGACGGCGGAGTCAGGCACATCGCTGGCGCAGACGAACACGCCTGCCCCGGTCGCGATCAGCGCCACGCCGGCGTCCGCCGCGACACCAACGGCAACGCTGCCCGCTCCTACCCCGGCGTCCGTCGCTCCGACAACGCCGCCACCGGTAGCCACGCCCACCGCTCCAGCAACTGCTACCGTCGCGAACACACCGATCCTGGCGCCCGAACCAACCGTCAATCCGGCGCCCGTGAGCCAGCGGGTGGATCTGCCGGACATTGACGCGCACTACCAGCTGACGATCGACGAGCTGCGACTTGGCGACGGCTTCGTCAGCGCCAGCGAGACGATCACGATCCGGGAGTTTCGGGGCGCGATCCCGGAGCAGCTCTACCTGCAGGTCGTCCCGGCCGCGTTCGGCTTCTTCACGTTGCGCTTGCTGACAGTGGACGGCGTGGCCACCGAGCCGGGCACGTTGAACGACGGCTTCACCCTGGTGGTCGACCTGACGCCGGAGACCGCCGCGCCGCTGGTCATCGGCGTTGAATTCAGCCTGTCGGTCGGCGTGGACCCGACCGGATGGGGGCCGACGACGCTGGACACGGGCATCCTGCGACTCGGAAACTGGTTCCCGGTCATCTCGAACGACCACGGCTACAGCACGATCCTCGATCCGTCGTACACGGCGATAGCCGACTTCGATGTCAGCGTGACGCTCGACGCCGGTTACGCATTCGCGCACACCGGGGAGATCGCGCAGGAACGTGAGGAGGTTGACGGTCGCGTCACCTATGACCTGCGCGCCATTGATGTGCGCGACTTCGGTCTGGTCGTGTCGCGCGGGTTCGTGGTGGATGAGGCGACCACCAGCGCGGGCGTGCGCGTCGCGCTGTATACGACCGCCGCCGGCAGCGATGCCCGTCAGAACATTCTCGTTTGGGCCGTCGACGCGATCGAGCGGATGTCGGAGCTCATCGCGCCATATCCGTACCAATCGCTACGGATCGTCGACGCCGGGCCGTCGATGCCGGGCGGGCTGGAGCTACCCGGCCTGATCTACATCAACGAGAGGTATCCGGCGATGGAGCGGCTCATTTGTCACGAGGTAGCGCATCAGTGGCTGTACGGTGTTATCGGCACGCGCACGCTCGACGACGGCTGGATCGACGAGGGCGGGGCGGAATTCTTCGAGCGCGGCCTGCCGACCGGCTTCACGGAAGTTCCCGAGCCACCAGCGGGCGGCTACCTCTACCCGCTCGACGCGTCCTACCGGGAGCTGGCAGGCGCCGCCTTTATCGATGGCTACCATGCGATCTACGAGCAGGGCGCGCGTCTGTACTACGCGGTGCTCGACGCGATGGGCTGGGACGCATTCTGGGCGTCGATGCGTGGCCTGTACGACACGCACGCGTTCGGCATCGTGACGGCGTGGGACGTGCTCGGAAACTGGCAACGACACAGCGCGGCCGACCTGCGGCCACTGTTGCATGAGTATTTCCGCTACGACTGGATCGACCTGCTGCCTGAGCCGGGCGGTTGACGGGGGTACAAACAAGCGGGCGACCGGTCATCCGCGATGACCAGGCGCCCGCCCGTGTGGAGGAGGGAGAGGATGGGATCTCTCGGAGCACATCGTGGACATCGGTGCATCAATGGAGCCGTGTCCAGCCTTGTGTTCCTGCTCATTACACTAGATGCCCGAGACCGGTCCTGCCATGGCCCCTCGGTGTGATTGCGTCGCGGTCCAGGCGGTCAATCGATCGGGCGTGGCAGGACCTTTGGCGCAACCTGCGTCAGCTCAGCCGGCGAAACGCGTAGCTAGCCAGTGTCAGCAGCAGCGACACGAGCAGCATCGAGGTGATCGGCACGTACACGCGCGTCCCACCCCGCTCGTAGCGAATGTCCCCCGGCAGCCGCCCGAACCACGACAGCCAGCCAGCCATCAACAGCGCCCCGCCGATGACCGTCGCCAACCCGATAACGATGATGAGCACGCCAAGCGCCCGGCTATCCACGTTCCCCGCCTCTCATCGCATCGTCACGAACTGGCTCGATCCGCTAGACTCAAGCGCGGCACGACAGTGGAGGAGCATGCATGCAGGCAACACCGAAGCGCGAGATTCGCAGGTCCGACGAGCACTACACGCCGATCGCCGCCGACTACACCACGAGCACAATCCATTCCCAGGGCGACGATCTGGGACGACTCGTCCCGCTGTCAGGGGTGGCGCCGGGAGCGCGGCTGCTTGATGTGGGCGCGGGGACGGGTCACGCCGGGCTGGCGTTCCAGTCTCTTGGGGTCGAGATCGTCGCGCTCGACATGACCGCCGCCATGCTGAGCCAGGCCCGCAATCTGGCGCGGAGCCGCGGCGCGACGCTCGACCCGCTGCTGGGCATGGCCGAGAGCCTGCCGTTGCAATCCGCGACGTTTGACGCCGTCGTGTGTCGCTACTGCGCGCACCACTTCATGGATGTCGAACGCGCCGTCAACGAGTGGCGGCGCGTGCTGCGTCCCGGCGGACCGCTGCTGTTCGTCGACCACGTCGCGCCGGAAGAGGACGAGGCAGACGAATTCGTCAACCGGCTCGACTGGCTGCGCGATCCATCACATCATCGTGAGCCGAAGCTCAGCGAGTACCGACGCTGGTTCGCGACGGCCGGTCTCGCGATCGACTCGATCGAGCACTTCCGCGAGACGATGACTGTCGAGCCGTGGTTTCAGCGGGCACGCACGGCCCCGGACCGTCAAGCGGAGGCGCGGGCCATGCTGGCGGGCGCATCCAGCGATCTGCGCGCGACGTTCTCGATCGTTGACGACCCGCTGGCCTTTGACCTCCACATGGTCCTGATCCGCGCGACGGCGACATGATACGTTTTCACACTGGGCGTGGCAGGTTGCATAGTGCGCCATGCCCGGTGTGAAAACGCGGACCGGGCGACGCGCCGTACCCTGCATATTCAATGGTGCTGACTTTGATCCAGGCGCCGGCCGCGGCACCGGCGAGCGCTCGTGCCTGGGCGAGCGCCAGCCGACGGACACATGACAGAAAGACGAGATTCTGTCACCGCCACGCTCTTGGTGAAATCGAGTTACATGCTCGCGTTGCGAACCCGGTCGATGAACACGGCGGCGTTTGGCATCCCGCAGCCTGCCAGCTCGGACAGGTAGGCGTCCCGGTCGTACTCCAGCCGCACGTGCTCCAGTTGCCAGCCGTCGCCGTCATCCGTGGCGATCAGATAGGCGGGACGCGGGTCGCCGTCGAGGGGGACGCCGACGCTTCCGGCACAGGCGACCGTGCGCTCGCCCACCTGCCGCACGTAGGCGTGATGGATGTGCCCGTAGACGAGCACGTCGGCGTCGGCCTCGTCGAGCATGCGCGTGAGCGTTTCTTCGTCAGCGTCCGGTCGCACGATCGGGTGGCTGCTCCACGGGGTGGCATGCACGAAGACTAGCCGCTGCCCGCTCGGTCCCGTCGCGCGCCAGTCGAGCGGGAGGTTGATCAGAAACCGCAGGGCAGACGTGTCGAGCGCCTTCGCGACCCAGTCGTCGACGGCCAGCATGGCCGCTCCGTGCGCGTCCTTCGGCTCGTACCCCTTGGCCATGATGCGCCCGCCCGTGGCCGACTCGACCACCCACTCGTCGGTGTTGCCGCGCACGCACTGCATGCCGCGCGCCCGCGTCAGGTCGACGCAACGTTGCGGGAACGCGCCGCCGAAGGCGAAATCGCCCCCGCCGACCAGCGCGTCGAACTCGCCGCGCTCGTCGATGTCGGCCAGCACGGCCTGCAACGCGGGCAGATTGCCGTGCACGTCGGACACGAACGCAACTCGGGCCGGTTGATCGGTTGCCACGGTTCATCCTCCAGGGCGGTTAGTCGCTTCACAAGCGGGGCAGCGCTGACCGGCGGGAAACGACCGCGCCGGTTGCTCCGGCAGCATAACGTGAATGACGGCCCGCTTCCATGTGTGTCCGGCGCGATCGACGGCTTTCACGCCGGGCAGACTGGTCAGCGGTTGAGCGCCAGCGCCCGCTCAACGACGCGGTCGTGGGCATGCCGTTCGAGCGCGTCGTCGAGAGCCGGCAGCGTCGGAGCATCGTCCCCGTAGCGCTGCTTGAGCGCCTGCGCGATCAGCCAGTCGGCCAGCTGCGGGTTCTTGGGCAGCAGCGCGCCGTGCATGTAACAGCCGATGGCGTTGAGAAAGCGCGCGCCCTCGGTTCCATCCTCGCCGTTGTTACCGCCGCCAACCCTCACGCGTCCCAGCGGAAACGCGCCGTCGCCCAGCAGCGTCCGGCCGGAGTGGTTCTCGAATCCGACCAGCGTCCCGAACTCCTCGGTGTCGACGACGATGTTGCCGATGTGGCGCCGGCTGCCTGCTTCGCTGACGACATCAATGACGCCGATGCCGGGCAGGTCGGCGCCCTGGAACGGGCGGTAGTAATGCCCGAGCAGCTGGTAGCCGCCGCAGATCGCCAGAATCGGCGCGCCCGCGCGGATGGCCGTCGCCAGCGCCGCGCCCTTCGCGCCCAGCAGGTCGCGCGACACGGCCATCTGCTCGCGGTCCTGCCCGCCGCCCCAGAAGTAGATGTCGTGCGCCGCCGGGTCGAGCGGGTCGCCGATGCCGATCGTCGTGATGCTGGCGAAGACGTTCCGCCATCCGGCCCGCCGGGCGAGCGTCATCACATTCCCCCGGTCGCCATAGATGTTCATCTCATGGCCATACAGCCATCCGATGCGCAGCTCCCACCGCGCGCCTGTTCCGCGTTCCGCGTCCCGCATCCCGCGTCCCATCCTATTGCTGCCAGAACTCCGCGACGACGCCCCGGTCGGCCAGCCCCTGCCGCAACTGTAGCATCGCGGTGTAGGTGAGCAGCAGGAAGATCTCCGCGCCCTCGTCCGTGCGCTCGATTATCCGGTCCAGCCCGTCCGCGAGTGGCAGACCGGCGGCCAGCGGCAGATTGCGTTCGTCCGGCAGCCCCGCGTACTTGAGCCGGACGGCCAGATCATCCCCGCGAAGTCCGGCGGCGAATGCCGGCTGCCGGTGCTTCTCGTCCGCCAGCATCTCGAAGTCGACGTCCCACAACCAGGACACGTCGGTTCCGTCGGCGTACAGGTCGTTGACGCCGATCACGAGCGGGCCGCTCAGCGGCTCATTTGTGATCATGCGCAGCAACTCGTTGAAGCCGACGGGGTTTTTCGCCAGGGCCAGCGTCAGATGACGTCCGTTGAACGTGATCCGCTCGAGTCGGCCGAAGGCGGCCTCGAACGTCCGGAGCGTCGTAAGCATCGGTTCCAGCGGCACGGCCAGCACGCGGGCGGCAGCCATAGCCGCCAGCGCGTTGTAAATGTTGTAGAGGCCCGGCACGGCCACCTCGACCCGCGTGTCCGCGATGGCGCGTCCCACCTGTCCTTGACGCAGGATCATCGTCGAAGGCCGCACGCCATCCAGCGCGATGCCGTGCGCGGAGTAGTCGAGAGGCGGACGACGCAAGCCGCAGTTGGGACAGCGGAACGCCCCGAGGTGTGACAGGTAGAGCGCGTCGTACACCAGCGGAGTCTCGCACACGCGGCAGACCGAGGCGTCGGACGCGTGCGGCAGCTCCGGCAGGTCGTAGCCGGGCTCGCCCAGCCCGAAGGTCACCACGCGGGCAGCGGTCCCCGCCGACAGCGACACGAGGTTTGGGTCGTCGGCGTTGATGACGAGCGTCGTCGTGTCCGGCAAGGTGTGAACCGCCAGTTGCCAGGCGGCTGCGATCGTCTCCAGTTCCCCGTAGCGGTCCAACTGATCGCGGAACAGGTTGAGCAGCAGCACGACACGCGGCTTCGCGCGCCGCATGACGTCGGGTAGCGCATTCTCGTCCGTCTCGATGACGCCGATCTCGACCTGGCCGGCGCCGAACAGCGGCAACTGCTCCGCCAGGGCTGCCGAGATGCCGCTCACAAGGTTCGAGCCGGAACGGTTGTGGGCCACGTGGCGGCAGGACGCCTCCAGCATGCCGGCCAGCATGCGGCTGGTCGTTGTCTTGCCGTTGGTGCCGGCCACGATAACCGCTCCGTCGGGCAGGCGCGCGGCGAGCTTGTCCAGAATGCGGGGATCGATGCGGTTGGCGAGCAGACCGGGCAGCGCCGTGCCGCCGCCCCGTCCGAGGCGGCGGATGCCGCGCGTCAGCGCCTTGCTGGTTGCCGTGGCGAGCAGCATCCGCGGGTCGCTCGTCACTCTTCTGTGTCCTCGGCGCCGATGACGACCGTCACGACGCTCAGCTCGTCGAAATCGGCCAGTGGCAGCACTTCCAGCTCGGTCTCGTTCCTGGGCTGGTCGGACGTTTCGCTCAGGATCACGCCGATTACCAGCCCGGGTGGCACGAGCTCAGTGCGGCCGGATGTCACCACTAGCTCGCCGTCGATGATCTCCGTCTCCAGCGGAAGGTGACGCATCGTCACGCGCCCGCCGGCCTGCCAGCGGCCGTAGATGATGCCTTCGTGCCGCGCATGTTGCAGGAGCGCGCCGGTCTGGAACGCCGCGTCAATCACGAGCAGCACCCTGGCGCGGTTGGGCTCGACCGACGTCACCTGGCCCACAAGGTAGTGCGGGCTGACGACGGCCATGCCGACCTGGATGCCGTGATTCGAGCCGCGATTGATGACGAGGAACTTCTCCCGGCTCTGCGGATCGCGGCTGACGATGTCCGCCTGCAACAGATGCAGGTCCGGCCGTGACTGCTGGAATCCCAGCAGCTCGCGCAGCTGGTCGGCCTCGGAAGCCCGTTCGATCAGCTCTGCCCGCTCGGCCAGCAGCGCGTCCCGCTCGGCGGAAACCTGTTCCAGCTGCTGCTGCAGCTCGCTGTCGCTCCGGTCGCCGATGCCCCGCGCCTTGTTGCCCGCCCGCGTGAGCGCCTCGCTGATGGGCGACACCCCGCTGGTCAACAGCGACTTCGGGCCGTCGATCGCGCCACGGGCGTCGAGCAAGATCAGCGACAGGCTCACCAGCATGAGCGTAAACGCGAGGACCAGGTTACGACGCAGGGTAATGGTCATGAGATCCGGTCTCGCCTAGCGGCCCCGGCGCAGCTCTTGACCGCTGGCCAGCGCCCGGGCATAGAGATGCAGCGCCTCGGCGACGCGGCCCGTTCCGCGCGCGACGCAAGTGAGCGGGTCCTCCGCCTTGCGGACCGGCATGCGCAGCTCGGCCGTCAGCCGGCGGTCGAGACCCAACAGCAGCGCCCCACCACCAGCAAGCACGATGCCCTGCTCCATGATGTCCGCGACCAGCTCCGGCGGCGTCTCCTCGACGCACGTCTTCACGATCTCGACGATCATGTTGACCGGCCCACTGATCGCATCGCGCAGCTCGACGCTGCTGACCTCGACCGACTTCGGCAGCCCGGTCAGCAGGTCCCGCCCACGCAGCACAACGCGGCGCTCCTCTTCCAGTGGATAGGCGGAGCCGGCCGAGATTTTCGCGTTCTCCGCGGTGCGCTCGCCGATCACGAGGTTGTGGTCGCGGCGGGCGTAGTGGATGATCGCCTCGTCGATCTCGTCGCCGGCCACCCTGATTGAGTGGTTGACGACGATGCCTCCCAGCGAGATCACGGCGACCTCGGTCGTGCCGCCGCCGATGTCGACGATCATGCTGCCGACTGGCTCGTTGATTGGCAGCCCGGCGCCGATCGCCGCGGCCATCGGCTCCTCGATGGTGTACGCCTCGCGTGCGCCGGCTGACAGGGCCGCGTCCTTGGCGGCGCGCTTCTCCACCTCCGTCACACCGCTGGGAATGCCGATGACGACTCGCGGGTGGGGCGCCATGAAGCGCTGCGAATGGACTTTGCGGATGAAGTGGTACAGCATCAGCTCGACGGTGTCGAAGTCGGCGATCACGCCGTCCTTCAGCGGGCGCACGGCGACGATCGTTTCCGGAGTCTTGCCCACCATTGCCTTCGCCTCAACGCCGACCGTGATGGCGCGCCGCGTCTTGACGTCCACTGCGACCACCGACGGCTCCGAGATCACGATCCCCTTGCCGCGCACATAGACGAGCGTGTTGGCCGTCCCGAGGTCGATTCCGAGGTCGCGGCTGAAGAGTCCGAAGAACGCGCTGAGCGGCCTGATCATCCGCGTGAAACTCTCAAGATCAACACCAGCCTCGACGGCACACGGACGTCACTTTCCGCGTCTATATCGCGAAAACAGGGCACGTCCCGGTTGAATGGGCGCCTCGGAAGTTTATCACAGCGACCGGCCCCAACCGCCGCGTGCGAATGGGGCCGTCGCGCGCTACGGCAGGTAGTACGCGGGGTTCTGATACACGCCGTCCAGCATGACGATGAAGTGCAGGTGCGGGCCGGTGGATTTGCCGGTCGAGCCCATCGGGCCAAGCCACTCACCCTGCGCCACGCGCTGGCCAACCGCGACCGCCGGATGCTCGGCAAAGTGTCCGTACCAGGTGACGAAGCCGTTCTCGTGATCCACGGCGACCGCGTAGCCCAGCCCCCAATCGTTCCAGCCGGCGAACGTCACCACGCCGCCGTCGGCCGCCACGATTGGCGTCCAGGCGTTGTTGCCGATGTCCAGCCCATTGTGGCTCCCGTGGAACTCCTGCGTGATCGATCCCCAGGTGGGCCACATGAACGTCCCTGTCGCGCCCGTCGTCGCCGTCTCATCCGCGGGGCCGGACGCGAACGGATCACTGACCGGAACCTCCTCCGCGCCGCCCTTGCCGCCGGACATGTCGAGCGGGTCGAGGGTCGGGATGTGAATCCAGTCGCCCGGGTGCGGCTGAGCGTCGCCCGGAAGATGGTTAAATGGGAACGAGCGGATGATGTCCGCCGGAATTCCGAAGCGCGCCGCGATCGCCTCGACGCTGTCACCGGCTTCCACCGAGATCAGCAGCCCGTCGGCAGGGGGAATCACCAGCTGCTGGTCAGGATGAATCAGCAGCGTCGTCGGCAACTCGTTGGCGTAGGCGACGGTCGCGGCGCTCAACCCGTAGTAGGTCGCGATTGTGTAGACGTTGTCGCCCTCACGCACGGTGTACCAGGCCACGGAGTCGCGGCTGGCCGGACGCGCGCCGGGGATGGTGAGCAGTTGACCGGGATACAGGTCGCTGTCGTCGCGCACCCCGTTTTGAATGATGTTGACGATGTCCCACGGATAGACGCCGTAGCGCGCGGCGATCGACTCCAGCGTGTCGCCGGGAACGACCGTGTGCAGCACTCCGTCGGCATGTGGGATAACGATAAGCGTTCGCGTCTCAATCGTCTGTCCGGGATCGTCGATCTCGTTGGCCCAGATCAGCGTCGAGACCGACAGTCCCCAGCGCTCGGCGACATCGTGCAGCGTGTCGCCGTCCCAGGCTTCGATCACGACCGCCCCGGCGCTCGCCAGATCCGGCTCGACAGGGGCCGACGGATCGGTCACGCCCGGGTCATCGACGCCGGGGCTACCGGGATCTTCCGGGTCGCCAACCCCGGGATCGGCTGGATCCTCGTCTTCGCCATCGCCGGTGGTCGTCGGCGCGTCGCCTGGCGCGGGAGACGCGCCATCGTCAGGCGTTCCGGTGGTCGGCTCCTCCGCGCCCCCGTCGCCGGGCGTCTGAGCGACCGGTGGCGATCCAATGATGCTCGGGACGGTCTCCGTCGCGCCAGGCGTGACGACGACGCCGATTCCCGGTGAATCATCGTCTCCGCCGCGGAACAGGCTCCAGCCGGCAAACGCGAGCAACGCGCCCACCGCCACGACGATCACGATGACCGCGGCGGACGGGATCGGGAAAGGCGACGGCGGCGTATACGGCTCGCTGACGGCGGCGCGCGGCTCCCATGTGCCGGGGTAGATCGAGACCGGCACGGCCGGCTCCGAACCGGGGAAGGGCATCGGGAAATCCGAGAACCGCGCGGACCAGCCGAAGCGCGGGATCAGGGGAACCGGAGTAGACGACGGGCGCGGTGGAGCGCCCAAATCCGCGGGAAGGTCGGTTGAGCGCGAACCGCTGTCGTCGTCCGCATCAGTCGTCGAGCGCATCCGCCATTCTCGCTCATCCATCGCCTACTCCATCCCAAGGGTTCCGCACTGCGCGCTTCGCCGGGCTCCCTGTTCCATCTCCGGTCTGCGTCCATGCCTCGCGCAGGGTGTACGGACACCCTGCTCAAGAATAGCACTCCGCGTGCTCACGGTCAATTTTTCCATCATGTCACAGGACGAGCATGCCGACCGTCGAAAACACCCATATGTACGTACACTGAGCGGTTATGTTGCTCTCCCGCGTCGACAATCAGTCACAAGGCAGCGCGCGCGTACCTGATTTTTCGCAGTATGTCATCGTTCGCTCAATTTGTCGATTCAGCGCACGAGCGCGTCGGGGACGCGCACATTCAATGCCGCCAATCTCACGACTTCGTCGTCGCCGTTTCGCTGGGCGTGTTCGCGGCGTGACGGGCGCGATCGATGACATGACGCCCGGTCGTCGTCCATGTTAGTCTGCTCGCGTTCAGCAGGTGGCGCGCGCGCCAGGACGAGTGAGAGGAACTGCTATCGATGACAGTCGCGTCAAGAACGGACATCGGCGTACTCCGAGAGCGTGTCAAGGAAGCAATCGCCAACGAGCGCGATCATCTCATCGAGGTCGCGGAGACCATCCGCGTGAACCCCGAGCTGGGCTACGAGGAAGTCATGGCCTCGCAACTGCTGGCCGACCAGTTGCGCGAAGCGGGGTTCGAGGTCGAAAAGCCGTACAAGGGACTCGAAACGGCATTCCGCGCGGTGCGCAATGGGCGTGGCGACGGCCCAACGGTCGCAGTGCTGGCCGAATATGACGCGCTGGCCGGCATCGGGCACGGTTGTGGACATAATCTCATCGGCGGCTCCGGGCTGGCGGCGGCCATCGGACTCGGCTCGGTTATGGACGAGATAGGCGGCACGTTCGTCGTGCTAGGCACGCCGGCCGAGGAGGGCGGCGGCGGCAAGATCAAGCTGGCCGAGCAGGGCGCGTTCGAGGGAATCGACGCCGCGCTGATGATCCATCACGCCGGCAATCAGACCGGGGCGCCGGTGGACTGGCCGCAGGGCACCTGCCTGGCGGTGAACAGCCTGTACGTCGAGTTCTTCGGCAAGCCCGCCCACGCTGCCGCAGACCCGTACAACGGCGTCAACGCGCTCAACGCCGTCATCAAGACGTTTACCGGCATCGACGCCCTGCGCCAGCATCTGCGCATGGAGAGCCGCATCCACGGCATCATCACCAACGGCGGCGAGGCGGCCAACGTCGTGCCGAAGTACGCGCGCGCGGAGTTCCTGGTGCGCGCCGACACCCAGAACTACGTCGCCGAGATGATGGAGAAGGTCAAGAACATCGCGCGCGGGGCGGCCCTGATGACCGGCTGCGAGGTCAAGCTGGAAGAAGGCGAACTACACTTCGACATGCGCCCAAGCTACGTGCTGGGGGCGCGCTACCTGGCGAACATGCAGGAGGTCGGGCTCGACGTCTCGAACGGCCGTTCCGGACGTGGCATGCACTCGACGGACTTCGGCAACATCTCGTACATGCTGCCCTCCGTCACCGGCTCGTTCGCCATCAGCCACGACCCGATTCCCGGACATTCGCAGCAGGTCGTCGACGCGTCCGGCTCCGAGTTCGGCTACGACCAGTACATCAAGGTCTCGACCGCCATGGCCCTTACCGCGCTCGACATCCTGACCGACGCGGATCTGCCGGAGACTGCCTGGAACGAGCATGGGAAGTGGGAAGAGACGTACAGGTAGGTGATGAGTGATGCGTGACGTATTCGCCCCGGCATGGCCCTTCGAGTCGAATGTCCCTATGGCGAAACGGTAGAGATCGCGCTGAAGCTTTCACCCGCATCGCGCGTCACCAATCAATCATCACTCATCACAACGCAGGAGGCCCAGCCACATGATTGCTACAGCCCCCACCCTCCGCGATCGCGTCCGCGACGCGATCGAGCGCGAGCGAAATCATCTCGTCGAGGTTGGCGAGACGATCCGCCTGAATCCGGAGCTGGGGTATGAGGAGCACATGGCCTCGCAACTGCTCGCCGACCACCTGCGGGAGGCCGGCTTCGAGGTCGAGAAGCCGTACAAAGGGCTGACGACGGCCTTCCTCGCGACTCGGAAGGGGAACAAAGGAGACGGCCCGACCGTCGCTATCCTCTCCGAGTACGACGCGCTGAAAGGCACGGGCCACGGCTGCGGGCATAACCTCATCGGCGCCTCGGGCCTGGCCGTCGCGCTGGGGTTGAGCGAGGTCATCGACGAGCTGGCCGGGACGGTTGTCATCATGGGCACGCCCGCTGAAGAGGGTGGCGGCGGGAAGGTGAAGCTGCTGGGGGCGGGCGCGTTCGAGGGCATCGACGCCGTGCTGATGGTGCATCACTACTGCGACGAGACCGGCTCGGCAGTGCATTGGCCGGATGGGACCAGCCTGGCGACCAGCGGCTTCGCGTTCGAGTTCATCGGCAAGCCAGCCCACGCCGCCGCCGACCCGGAGAACGGCGTCAACGCGCTCAACGCCGTGATCCAGGTCTTCGAGGCCATCGACGCATTGCGGCAGCACGTCACCATGGACACGCGCATCCACGGCATCGTCACGCACGGCGGCGAGGCGGTGAACGTCGTGCCGAAGTACGCCCGCTGCCAGTTCGGCATCCGCGCCGCCAGCATGGAGGCGGTGGATGAGCTGACAGTGAAGGTGCGCAACATCGCCGAAGGCGCGGCGCTGGCGACTGGTTGCGAGCTGAAGGTGCAACAGAGGGAACACCCGTATGCCGACAAGCGGCCCAGCTACGTGCTCGGACGCCAGTTCCAGGCGAACATGGCCGAGGCTGGAATGGACCTCTCTAAGCCGCTGAAGGGCCGCACGATGGCTTCCACCGACCTCGGCAACGTCTCGTACCACGTGCCGAGCGTCACCGGCTACTTCGCCATCAGCCCTGACCCCATCCCGCACCACTCCCAGCAGGTCGTCGACGCCTCCGGCTCAGAGTTCGGCTACGATCAGTTCATCAAGGTCTCGACCGCGATGGCCTGGACCGCGCTCGACTTCCTGACCGACGACGAGTTGTCTGCCGAAGCCTGGGATGAGCTTCGGGAGTGGACGCAACGCTACGGTTGACGGTTGATTGACCCTCCACGCTATCGATGAGTGGAGTCCGGCGCGACGCTCCACAGCGGATCGTCGGCGAGATGGATATTGTTGACCTGTAGCCAATGCCGGGGCCCGGTTTCGCCGCGGCGTTGCCACGCGCGGGATAGTCCAACGCTGAGAATCACGGGCACGTTTCGCTGAATCCGCCCGGTGATTGAGTCGAGCGCCGGTTGGTTGACCATCCAGTTCACGCGCTGTTCGTCAAGCTGAAACAGCCGCAGATCAGTGACGGGAAACCGGAAGCGACTTCGGGCCATCATCAACTCGATCCGGATCGAGTCATGCTCGCCAAACAGGTCTCGGCGTCTACTGACAGCGATGTCAACAATCTGCGTTGGCCAGACGCAGCCGAGAGAAGCGATGCCCCTTCCCCGCGCCGTTGCGCAGGTGTCGCGGACGCGTCGCAGTTCTCGTCCGAAGATTTTCTGCAAGCGATCTCCAGCGGCTACGACGAGCACGTTCCAGAACTCCTCCGCCGCGAGGCGTCCGACCGGTTGGAGCGCCTGCACCATGTACTCGTGGTCTTCAACTTCCGGCGGCTCCGGGCGAGCGCGCGTCCGGCTGAACTCGAGCACCGTTCCGATGTCGTACGGTCCGCCCAGCGTCGCGCAATCCACAACGCGCAGTCTCCGATTCTGAATCGGACGGACATGCCTGCCGGTTTCGACATCGATTCCGGCGGCGCACACGAAGTCCGGTTCCATTCGAGTCAGGTGATTGACGACGATGCGCACTCTCCGGCCCCGAGCTACAGATGCACGATGTCGACGTTCCCCCAGGCCCGTTGCAGATATTCGGCGACGAGCCGTCGGTGACACTGGTCCGCTGTCGGCTCGCTGCACAGCAGCGCCGACCGTTGGGCGAAGAGCGAACGGTCGATGTTCTCGTCTATGCATCGCTCCTGCATCAGCCCGTCGAACACCCGCTCGTATTCAGCCCACGAACACTGCTTGTCGCGGTACGACGACAGCAGCTCTTTCGTCGGCGCCAGCATCGGCTCATGGACGTAGTCCGCGTCGCAAATTTCGGAGAGGAAGAATTGCAGATCGTCCTGCTTGGTGAAGCCCGCGAGCTGTCCTGAGTTGCTAAGGCGAATGTCGACGATCCGTCGGATGTCGTTGACTTTCAGGAGTCTGAAGAACTCGGCGGCGGACTTCTTCGTGAAACCGATTGTGTAGATCTCCATGGGTCGGTCTCCCGTCTGCCGGGCTCCGACAGGAACGACATTTGTGTCGGCGCCTCGATGTCATGTTGCGGCAGATCGGCCTCGGTGTCAAGCCGCCCATCTCCTCTGATGTGCAGAATCGTGTGACCCTCGTCGATCAGCACGCGCCCGACCAGCAGCCTGCGGTGGCACTCGTCAGGGTCCTCCTCGCTACACATCAACGCCACGCGGACGCGCTCGCTGGCCTCCTTCAGCCGCTCCAGGCCCGCTCGAAACTGGGCGGACTCGGCGACCCGCCGGTAGAGGACGTGGCCATCCTCGTCGTACATCGAGTCGTCGTCGGGCCTGCCGCCAAGCTCACGGCCCAGATAGACGTACTGCAGGCCGGCGTCAAGGATGGCGTACTGCAGCTCGTCGACGTTGAAGTGCGGCACGTAGCCGGAGTACGGCGCGGAGCGCACGTCCGCCAGCGCTTCGATCCCATGCTGCCGCAGCAGATCGAGGAATGCCTCCATCGTCTGATTTGAGTGACCGATGGTGTAGATCGTTCGCGGCTCGGTCGACATGGCTCTCTCACGTGCGCGCCCGGCGCCGATCAGCGACGCCCGACGATCTCATCCTCGCTCAACCCCAGCTCCCGCAGCACCTCCGCCGTGTGCTCACCATGCAACGGCGGATGGCGCCGCAGAGACGCGTCCGTCGCCGACAGCGTGTACGGGAACCCGGTCACCGACACCTCGCCCAGCGTTGGGTGCGCGATGCGCCGCTCCAGCTGCGCGTGCCGAGCCTGGGGGTCAGCGAACACCTCTGGGAGCGTGTAGATCGGGCCGCTGGGCACGTTGGCGGCGTCCAGGCGCGCGACGATCTCAGCTGTCGTGCAGTCCTTGAATACGTCTTCAATGATCTCCGCCAGAGCCGGCAGGTTCGTGATGCGTCCCGAGTTGTCGACGAAGCGCGCGTCGTCTGCCACGCGCTGCTCCATCGCCATGGCGGCTACGAAGCGGGCCCACAGCCCGTCGTTGCCGACCGCGATGTTGACGAAGCCGTCCTTCGTCGGAAAGGTCTGGTAGGGCGCGACGATCGGGTGCGCGTTCCAGGTGCTCGGCGGGATCTCGTGCGTCGCGAAGTAGATGGCGGCCTGGTAGGACAGTAACGCGACCTGCCCGCCGAGCATCGAGGTGTCGATGACCTGCCCCTCGCCCGTCTTCTCGCGGTGAAACAGCGCCGACGAGATCGCGAACGCGGCGAACATGCCAGCGGCGATGTCGGCAATCGGCACGCCGAACTTGGTTGGCTGGCCCGGCGGGCCGGTGACGCTCATCATCCCGCTCATGCCCTGCACGATCAGGTCGTAGGCCGTGCGCTGGCTGGCGGGGCCAGTCTGCCCGAAGCCGGACACCGAACAGTAGACGATGCCGGGCTTGCGGGCGCGCACGGCCTCCGCGCCGAAGCCCAGCCGCGCAGCCGTGCCGGGCGAAAAGTTTTCAAGGACAACGTCGCCCCGGTCGATCAATCGCCAGAGGATGTCCTTGCCGAACTCACTCTTCAAATCGAGCACGATCGAGCGCTTGTTGCGGTTGACGGACAGATAGTAGGCCGACTCCCGCGCTCCGTCCGGGCCATCGACCCATGGCGGACCCCAGGCGCGAGTGTCGTCCCCCTTGCCGGGCGCCTCGACCTTGATGACGTCGGCGCCCATGTCGGCCAGCATCATCGAGCAGTACGGCCCTGACATCACCCGCGTCAGATCGACGACGCGGATGCCGGCCAGTGGTCCTCCGTTGCTCACGCACCCTCCCCAAAGGCGTTCCAGACAATGCGAGACAGTTCGGCCAGCGCGACCACACCGGCCTTTTCGTCGCTGAGATGCTTCGAAAACAACGATATGACGTACGCCACGTTCGGCGCGTAGACGATGCCGGAGTCGTTGCGCACTCCCTTGATCGACCCCGTCTTGTGCGCGATGTCGACTCCTTCAGGCACTCCTGCCGGGATGCGGTCGTTGATTTTCTGGCGCTTCATGATGTCGACCACCCCCTCACGGGCGCTGGAGCTGAGCCCGATGCCCTGCTCGATCGCGTCGCACATGGCCGACATTTCGCGGGGCGTCGTGAGGTCGTTGCCACTGCCTTCCTGATCCGACCAGGCGGCGCCCGCGTAGTTGAACTGCTTGTCACGCATGCGCTGGATGGCCAGTTCGTAGGTGTGCGCGGGGTTGTCCGGGTTCAGGCCAACGTAGTCGTATAGCAGCGCCTTGGTGGGCATCGGGATGCGGGTCCGATGCAGGCCGAGCCCGTCCAGAGCGGCGTGGATGCGGTTCATTCCCACGATGCTGTAGAGCATGTCGGTCGCCTGATTGTCGCTCACGACGGTCATCAGGGTCGCCAGATCGCGGATGGTCGGCTCCAGGCCGATGTCGAGGTCCTGCAGCACGCCGGAGCCCGGCACGCGGTGGTGGGCGTCGATCGGGATGCGATTCCACAAGTGAACCTCGTCCCGGTCTACCATCTGGTACAGCGCGTAGAGCAGCGGAATTTTCAGCGTGCTCGCCGTTGGGTACAGCTCGTCCATGTTCACGCCGATGTAGACATCGGGCTTGCCGACCGGCCAGGCCGCGACGCCGATGCTGCCGTCCACGCCATCGATAACCTGTTCCAGCGCTCGAGTTGCGTCTGCCGTCGTCGCGCTCACGTCGTCACTCCTCAAAATTCGTCCTGCCCGTGGATCGCGATATTGCCGGGCTCACTCCAAAGAATAACGCCCCGCGACCCATCGCGCGAACAGGCCGCTTCTGTCGCCACCTGTTCTGTCGTACCGGACCGATCCCGCCGCCTCGGCCGTGTCCGAGCGTTCGCGCCGCTTGTACAATGCGGCGGTAACCTGAGCGCCGCCTGGCGTTCAATGATGGAGTCCTCGATGAGACGTGAGATGTCGCCGGACACCGCGCAGCGGGACCGGTGGAGTGAGCTCGACGTAAGGATGATGGATCTCCCGCTGTCCTGAGGAACGCGCAGGTGGACAGCGGGAGCGGGCGCACACCGCCCTTCCCGATTCGAATCGGGAGTCTTACGCACATGCTCAAGCTCGTGTCTCGGCTTCGGCAGCCCCGTAGCGGCACACTGTGGTCCAATGCCGACTTCCGTCAACTGTGGGCGGCGGAGTCGATCTCGCAGTTCGGTTCCCAGATCACGCTTGTCGCGCTGCCGCTCACGGCCGCGCTGGTGCTGGGCGCGTCCGCGTCCCAGATGGGCATGCTCGTGGCGGCGGGCACGCTTCCCTATCTGCTGCTGAGCCTGTTCGCCGGTGTGTGGGTCGATCGGCTGCGCCGCCGAATCATCATGATCGCCGCCGACTTCGGGCGGGCGCTGCTGCTCTTCACCATGCCGATCGCCTGGGCGTTTGGCCTGCTGCGCATCGAGATGCTATACGTCGTCGCCTTCCTCGTCGGCGTGCAGTCGCTCTTCTTCGATGTGGCCTACATCTCGTACCTGCCCAGCATCGTCGCGCGCGAGCAGTTGACCGAGGGCAACGCCAAGCTCCAGGCCAGCGCATCGGCCGCGCAGGTGGCCGGACCAGGCGCCGCGGGAGGGCTCGTCGGCGTGCTTTCCGCGCCGCTGGCGATTCTCGTCGACGCGGTCACCTACCTGCTCTCGGCAATCTTCCTGCTGCGCATTCGCGCCGTCGAGCCGGAGCCGGAGCGCGCCGCCACGCTGCATGTCCGCCGGGAGATCGGCGAGGGGTTGCGGGCCATATTCGGCAATCCGGCGCTGCGCGCGATCGCCGGGACTGGGGCTACAACCAATCTGTTCGGCTATCTGTTCCTCGCCGTCTACGTGCTGTACATGATCGAGGACCTGGGGTTCAGCGCGACACAGGTCGGGCTGGTTTTCAGCCTGGGCGGCGTGGGCGCCATCGTCGGCTCATTGATTGCCGAGCCGATCGGGCGCCGTCTCGGCATCGGCCCGACGATTATTCTGGGCAGGGTGCTGTTTGGCGTCGGTGGTCTGCTCGTGCCTTTGGCAGTGGCTGTGCCGCGCTTCGAGGTTCCGATTGTGCTGGCCGCGGAATTCCTGCAGTGGTCGGCGCTGGTCGTCGCAACGATCAACGAAATCTCCTTACGACAGTCGCTCGTGCCGGACCGCGTGCTTGGGAGGGCCAGCGCGACGATGCGCTTCATGAACGCCGGGGTGATCCCGGTAGGAGCGCTGATCGGCGGCTTCCTTGGCGAGATGATCGGCCTGCGGGAAACGCTCGTTGCCGGCGCCGCCGGCATGCTGGTTGCCGGAGCGTGGGTCGCCTGCTCTCCATTGCGCACGCTGCGAAACGCACCTGAGCCGCAGGAGGATCGCGTGGCCAGCGCCGCAGCCGGGGTCGAGGGCACGTGAGCCGTCAGCCGCCTGGCCCGAGATGGTGACGGATGCACTATACTTAGATGCGAGTGATCCGGTAGCGTGGGTTGCGCGAGCGTTCCACGATTGCCTGTTCACCTCAAGCGCGCCGCGTGTTGATCGCAAGATTATAGATAATCGTCGCGTGCGGCGTGGGTGGACAACCGGGTGGTTGTTCATGGAACCGATAGAGCGGACGGAAACGCCGATGAGTCGTGATGAACGACCATCGCGCACCGATTCCGCGTCCGAAAAGGGATCAGCCCGCAGGGGCATGGGGTTCGATTCGGTCCCTGAGGCTGAGTCGATCCGGTTCGGCTGTTCGATGCTGTCGCGGATTCGTCTGCGGCTTGAAGACCCAAACGCATTGGCGACAATGCGCTGCTCGCTCGGTTTTGCGCTTCAATCCAGTGCGGACATTGAGCGATGCATGGGTGTCGAAAGTCCGGCTGACTGCTGGAAGTCCGCTCAGACGTGGCGGGTGTCGCCGTTGGAGCCAGCAGTGGAGGCTCCACAAACGACGAGCGCCCCGCATGAGGACACGGCAGCGGCAAGCGCATCGGAGAATGGCACGGTTGCCGCTTCGGTCATCATCGAGACGTCCGTGGAGGTTGTGACGGTCGTCAACGCCATTGTCCGCACGGAGCCTGGCGCAAACGACTGACAGCAGGATCACGGACGACGGACGCGGTTTCGATACGTTGTGCGCGCAGGGCCGGTGGAGCATCTCCACCGGCCCTGGTCACGTCCGGGCCGGCACTACTTCCCCCTGCCGCGGCGAACCGCGCTAGAATCGCCCGGCCCGCCCGTGATCCGATGGGCCAGCGACGGTCATGATGCAGAGGGATGGAAAGCGAATGGCGACACGAACGAGCGGCGCCCCACCACGAGTTGCGATCCAGTTTGGCGACGAGGCTCCAGTCTCGGTCGAGACGGACGCGCTGATTCTGGCCGTCCCGCCAGGAGGCGATTCCTGGAGCGGTCCGCTGGCGGAGGTCGACGCCGCGCTGGGCGGAGCCTTGCGCCAGGCGCACGACGATGCGCCGTTCAACGGAGAGGTCGGAAAGACCCTCGTCGTGCATACGCTCGGCCGGTTGCCAGCGCGGCGCGTCGTGCTGACGGGCCTCGCTGCCGACGCGTCGCGAACGGATGACGTGCGACGGGCGTATGGTGCCGCAGCGACCGCAGCGAAGGGGTCGGGAGCCCGCAACGCGGTCAGTCCGGCGCCGGGCGGCGGGCTCGACGAGACTGCCCGCTACCGAGCCGCCACCGAAGGCGTGCTGCTCGCGCTGTACGATTTCCAGGACTACAAGTCAGAAAAAGACGACTCGCGCTCGATCGGCGCCTGGACGTTTCTCGCTTCGGAGACGGACGCGGCCCGCGCCGGTGTGCAGGCTGGCTTCGCGATGTCGGCCGGGGTGTACCTGGCGCGCGATCTGGTCAACGAGCCGGGACAGACGCTCTATCCCGAGTCGTTCGCCCGCATCGCCGCCGAGGTCGCGAAAGAGAACGAGCTGGAGTACACGGAGTACGACGAGAAGCAGCTCGTCGAGATGGGGGCCACCTCGATATACGATGTCGGCAAGGGCAGCGTGCATCCACCGCGCATGATGCACCTGACGTACACGCCGTCCGGCGAGTCGCGCGCCACGATCGCGTTTGTCGGCAAGGGCATCACCTTCGACACGGGCGGCATGAATCTCAAGCCGACCGGTGGCATCGAGACGATGAAGATCGACATGTCCGGCGCGGCCGCCGTGCTGGGGGCGATGCGGGCGCTGGCCGCGATGGATCTGCCGTTTACCGTGCACGGGATCATTGCGTCCGCCGAGAACATGCCCAGCGCGACCGCGTTCCGTCCCGGCGACGTGCTGACGGCGATGAACGGCAAGACGATGGAGATCATTTCCACCGACGCCGAGGGGCGTCTCGTGCTGGCCGATGCCCTGGTCTACGCGGCCCGCAACGGCGCCGAGGAGATGATCGACCTCGCCACGCTGACGGGGGCCAAGATGATCGCGCTGGGCAGCGAATCGGTCGCGGTCTTCAGCAACGACGACGAGTTCGCGAAGCGCGTGGTCGCGGCTGGAACCGAGGCAGGCGACCTGTTCTGGCACATGCCGCTCTGGGATGAGCTCAAGAAGCAGATCAAGAGCGACATCGCCGACATGAAGAACACCGGCGGCCGTCCCGGCGGCGCCATCACCGCGGCGCTGCTGCTGGCCGAGTTCACCGAGGGCGTGCCCTGGGTGCATCTCGACATCGCCGGCGCCGCGTGGGCTGACTCAGCTCGCGACTACACGCCGAAAGGCCCCGTGGGCATCGGCGTGCGAGCGCTGATCAATTACCTGGAGGCGAAGGCGAGCGGGTAACGGGGGTTTGACCTCAACCCCCGGCCCCTCTCCTGTGAGGAGAGGGGGGAGGGGCGTTGGGTTTCCGGTTTGTGCCAGGCGCCTGGGCTTGGTGAGCGTTGGGTCTTGCTGGGTCTCCGGACGGGGGATGAATGGTCTGGGATGGAGCCTCTCCCGTGTGCACCCGGGGGCTGTGGCGTGCGTGACATCCTGCCGTCAATGTGCCGAACGGAAAAAGGGCCGAATTCTGTGCCACATTCCGGGATGAAAGATTTGCTCGCTGAGGGCTGGGGAATGAGGGCCACAGGACGGGGCGGGGGCGCTCGATACGCGATTCGCGTATCGCTGGTGACGAATCCGCGAAGAGGGTCGTGGACAGCGATCGCGAGCGGACACGGATCATCGTGAGGGCGCATGCGATGCGACCCTGCCAGTCCGGACAACATGCCACCGGCCAGGTAAGTCCGCATGACACGTGACAAGGGACGAGCGGGCGGTCCGCGTTCCCGTGCGGCTGACGTGCCGGCCGAATGGGATTCGCGCTATGCGCGCGAGTAGGCCAGTTCATGCAGCGTCGCGGTCAGCAGTCGGATACCCTCAGAGATGTCCTCGATGGTCGAGTATTCGGCCGGGGTGTGGCTGCGCCCGCCGATGCTACGCACGAAGATCATCGCCACCTTGCACTCCAGCGCCATGCGCTGCGTGTCGTGGCCCGCGCCGCTGTGCATCGTCAACGCTCGGATGCATTGTGAAGCGGCGGATCGCTCCAGCAACGTCACGAGGTCTGGATCCGAGATGCACGGCTGGTGGTCGGCTGTGATCCGCCAGTCGACGTCGATGTCGCGCTCGGCCGCGACGCGCCGGATGAGGTCCTCGTGGTGGCGTTGCAGGTCGACGTGCTGCTCGGGGATCGGGCTGCGGGAGTCGATCGTGAAGGTCACGCGGTCCGGCACGGCGGCCGGCAGGTTCGGCTCGACCAGCATGCGCCCGACGGTCGTCACGGCGGGCCGGCCGAGAGCGCGGGCGTAGCCGACAGCTCCGGCGATGATGTGCGACGCCGCCTCCATTGGGTCACGGCGCGTGTCCATCGGCCGCGCCCCGGCGTGGTCGGAGCGGCCGGTGAGCTCGACGACGTAGTGCCGCAGCCCGGTGATCGCGTTGACGATGCCAACCGGAATGTCGAGCCCTTCCAGAATCGGTCCCTGCTCGACGTGCAGCTCGATGAAGTGCTCGATGTCGTCGCGGCGCGCGTCCGAGATGCGCGCCGGGTCGAGGCCGACGTCGCGCATGGCCTGTCCGATGCTCTCGCCGCTATAGGCGATGACGCTCTCGGTCTCCCCGTCTTCAATGACGCCGGTGATAGCCCGCGAGCCCCAGAAGCTCGCGGAGGGGAAGCGGCTCGATTCTTCCTCGCAGAGGGAGACGATCTCCAGCGTGCGTCGGGGCTGTCCGAACTGCTCGTGGAGCGTGCGGACGGCCGTCAGCGCCGCGACGACCCCCAGCGCGCCATCGTAGCGCCCGCCCGGCGCCTGCGAGTCGATGTGCGAGCCGGTGACAATCGACTTTCCGGCGCCGGTTCCCGCGAGGCGGCCCCAGACGCTGCCGACCGCGTCGCGCCAGACCGCAAGTCCCGCCTCCGCGGCCCACTCGGCGATCTGGTCCTGCGCGGCGACCCACTCCGGCGAGTAAACGGTGCGCCAGACGCCCGTTTCCCCGTAGGCGCCGTGGCGCGCCAGCGACATGAGGTCTCGTTCGATGCGCGACGGGTCAAGCGTGATCGTTGGCGACATGCGGCGTTCTCCTCGCGTGCGCGTGCTCGGTTCTGGTGAACGATACACGGGGCAGGGCTTTGGCGCGCGGGGATGTAACGCCGCGGGTGCTACTGGCCGAGCAGGGCCGCCTTGCGCTCCGCCAGCTCGGTGTAGATGTCAAGGAACCAGGGAATCTGGTCGTCCGAAACGCCCGACTCCTCGATGAACTGATTAATGATCGCGACCTGTGCGTGGGCGTCGAAGTGCGTCGTCGTCCAGACGAACTCGGCCAGCGTCGACGCGACCTTGAATTGCTCCTCGGTCTCCGCCGTCAACAGGAGCGGGGCGGCGAACTCGAAAAACAGCTGGCTGGCGGGGTCGATCTCGGGGCTATCCGGCTGGGACGCCATCTGCTCGACGGCGTCATGGGCGAGGCGCACCGATTCGCGAACGCGGCGGGGATCGTGCTTAATACGCCGGTGTTTCTTCGAGATCAACCTGCCGCAACCCTCCTTCGGGGCCTTCAAGCCCCCGAAGCTCCAGATAGTCAATCACGGACTGGATCACGTCGTCCGGGGTCGAGGCCCCAGCGGTAATGCCGACGTTCGTCACGCCCGCCAGCCAGGCATCGTCGATGTCCTCGGCGCGCTCAATGTGGTGGCTCGCCACGCCCATCTGAGCGCCCACCTCCGCGAGGCGCGCGGTGTTGGACGACTTCTTGCCGCCGATGGCCAGGATCAGGTCGACCTCACCGGCCAGCTCCTTGAGCGCGTTCTGGCGCTCGAAGGTGGGCTCGCAGATCGTGTTGGTGATGCGCAGCTCCCCACCCTCGGGCGATACCCAGTTGGTGAGCTCGTTGACGAACTTGAGGAACTCATCGGTGTTTTTCGTCGTCTGCGACACAACCGCCACCTTGCGGGGCGGGGTTTTCGCGTCGGGGTCCTTGGAGCCGCGAGGCGCCGTCCACGGCAGGTCCGCGAGCTTCTTGGCGGGGAAGATGCGGGACGTGCCGCTCCAGCCGATGACGGAACGCACCTCGGGGTGAAAGTAGTCCCCGTAGACGATGACAGTGTAGCCCTGATCGGCCAGCTTTTTGGCCATGCGCTGCACCTTGGTCACGAGCGGGCAGGTGGTGTCAATGAGCTGCACGCCGTGCTGCTGGGCCTCAGCCGCCATGTGTGGTCCGGCGCCGTGCGCGGTGATGGCGACGCGCTTGAAGCCGCGCTCCGCCGCTTCGGCGATGGTCGTGGCCGTGTCGACGCCCCTGGAACGCAGCCGGTCGACGACCTGCGGGTTATGAATGACGTCCCCGATGGTCGCGACCGGGTCGTCCGGGTCGCCCGCCTCCTGGATGATCTCCAGCGCGCGGCGCACGCCCCAGCAGTATCCCATCTCCTTGGCGAGGATGATCTTTCGCGTCGTCATGTGTGGCGCTGTTCCCTCCGGACTCCCGGAACTGACACGACGTAGCGTGCCGCGGGTGGGTCAGTAGCGGATCAGCTCACGGTTGCCGACCGCCGATTCGTTCAGGGTGTCGACCAGCCACGGGTGCAGATCGTTCGGGACGGTAACCGTGCGCGGGTTGCCGTCGCTGACGAAAAGTATACCCGGGCTGTCGGCGATGATCTCCTGCCAGCGCGCCAGCTCCTCGTCGTAGGCTTGAATGCGGGCGATCCAGTACGGATCATACTCTTTGCTGATCGGCGATTCGGTGGGGTTCGAGCCGATCAGCAGCGACCCGTCCCACTTGTAACGCCGTCCCTGATAGGTAAAGCCACGGAACAGCGAGTCGTCACCCCCAGGCGGAAACATGCCGTAGGGGAGCGTGATGACGCGGAGCTCCGCGTCGGGAACCAGCGCGAGGATCGCGTTGTTGGCCTCGGCGAGCTGGTACATGATCTCGTCGTCTTCGAGCTCGACCATGTTTACATGCTCGTAGGTGTGATTGCCCAGCTCGTAGCCGTTATCGAGCAGCCAGCGCAACTTCATGCGCGCGTAAAGGTCCTGATCGTATTCGCCGGGCCAGTTGAACATCTGGAACGGCAGCACGGCAAAGTGCCCGCCGCGGCCGAAGTCGGGGTGGCGCGCCAGGAAGTCCTCCAGGATGCCGATCGCGCACTCGGGATCGACGGCCAGGTTGCCGTCCGCCAGCGGGATCAGCCGGAACTGGCTGACGGCGCTGTCGTCGAACGTAAGCACGACCGGCCGCTTTCCAGCCGGCACGTCGATGTTGAAGTCCAGCACATCGTGCAGGTTCACGAGGTGAAAATCGTTGTCATACAGCCACTGCAGATCGCCCCGGAATTGCTCCGGCGTGCGGATGAATTGCTCGGACTCGGGTCCGAACTGGTGGTATTCGAGGACGACGATCCTGCCCAGCTCGTTCGGGCGGTATCGTTCAAGCTCCGCCGTCGTCAGCCGCCGGTTCAGCAGCGACGCGCTCCCGGTGGGGGTGATGGGGCTACCGGCAGCCTGGGTGGGTCCCGTCGCCTGCGCTCCGGTGGTGGTGGGGGCGCTGTGTGCCGTCCCGGTTGGCGCCTGACCCGTGGCGGACCCGCCGGCGTCCGGCGCGAGGGCGCCGGGAGCGTCGTCCCGTCCGCAGCCTGCCAGCGCGACGACCGAGGCAAGCACGATCGTGGCAAGGATGCCGCGCCGTTGTCTCATAGCCCTCGCTCCGCGCTCACCAGGGGCAGTAGCTCCAGCAGTTCGTGAATCTCTGCGTCAGGCGCCCGCCCGCCGGGCCACGGCATCCGGGTCCGGTTGATCCAGACCGCGCGCATGCCCGCGGCGTGCGCGCCCGGAACGTCGTGCTCCGGCGAGTCGCCGACGTAGACGGCGCGTTCGGGGATGACGGAGAGCAACTCCAGCGCGATCCGAAAGATGGCGGGGTCGGGCTTCCAGACGCCGGCTTCCCCGGAGATGACAATGACAGGGAAGTGCGCCTCGATGCACAGCAACTCGATCTTCGGGCGCTGGATGTCCGCTGGTCCGTTGGTGATCATCCCGACCTTCGCCACTCTGCTCACTGCATCGACGACGCGCAGCGCGTCGTCGAACAGCTTCAGACCTCGGTAGCGATCCTCGATGTAGCGCGACCGGACCGCGTCAACGTCCGCGGGATCGGTGACGCCGTGCGCGGCCAGGACTTCCGCGAAGTGCTCGTCGCCGTCGGTTGGATGCTGCATGGCCGCGTCGATCGCGATCTCAAGCCGATCGATCTGCGCGAAATGCGGCTCGAACGCGTAGCGCGTGCGAGCCAGACGCGCGCCCGCGTAGTCGCAGAGCGTATTGTCGAGATCGAACAGGACCAGTTCGGGCACGGGCTCCAACCGAGCAACTTGTCCCTGCTGTGTCGGTCGCAAGCGGTCTACTCCAGCAACATGCGCTCCGTTGAGCGCGCGCAGTCACGGCCATCGCGTGCGAGGACGTACACCGATGATACATGCGTTCGTGGACGGGAACCAAGCCTCGTCGCGGCATGCGCCATGCGCTGACAATGGGTAATCGACAACACCGCGCGGCGACAGCGATGAAAGGTGGCGACCATGAATGTGTCCCGCACCATCGACCTCGGGGTCGATGTGGTTGGCATCGATGGGGTAAAGATCGGGGTCGTCGACAGTGTGGTCGTCGATCCAACGACCGGCGAGGAGCAGTCGATCGTCGTGCGCAAGGGGTTGCTGTTTCCGACGGACAGGATCCTGCCGGCGCAACTCATCCAGCGCGTCGATGATGACGGCGTGATGGTCAGCATTTCCAGCGGCGACGCGAGCGACCTTCCCGAATATCTGGACGCCAACTACGTCTGGCCCCCGGCCGGCTTCTACGGGCAGGTCGGGTACATGTGGCCCGCCGCGTCCGTGTACACGACGCGGACATCGGACCTGATCGTCGACGAGCACATCCACCAGCGCGATCCGGACGCGATCATCCTGTCCGAAGGCACGCTGGTGGTCGACCGCAACGACGATGATCTGGGACACATCACGGAGATTGCCAGCGACGAGCGGGGACGAGTGGCTGGGTTTAAGGTGGAGCAGGGTCTTTTCCGACGGCACGAGCACTACATTCCCGCGCACTTCATCGAGCGGGCCGATGACCGGGTCGTGCGCCTGAGCATCGACAAGCAGTCACTCGAAGGCATCACGGCCCCCGGTGACATCGAGGCGGACAGCGCCAACGTCTGACACACCTCGCGCGTCGCTGTTACGATGCGTCATTGCCGAGCGGCGCCCGTTGACGCCGGGGCAATTTCGCGCGCCGGATTGCGAGCCGGCGAGGGTGGAATGGCAACGTGAGGAGCAGCGCATGGCGCAGGCGGTCGATGTGCAGGCGTTTCGTGACGAGTTTCCCGTTACAGAGGACTGGTCGTATCTGAACCATGCGGCGTACGGGCCGTTTCCGGCGCGCACTGTCACGGCGGTGCGGGAGTGGGCAGAGGGTTTCGCGAACGCGCCGACGTTCTTCAATGCGGACAGGCAGAGCATTCCTGGCCAGACGGCGGAGCTGGTGGCCGGGCTGTGCGGCGGGCGGCCGGACATGGTCGCCTGGGTCGGGAACCTCGCGGAGGGCATGAACCTGCTGGCCAACGGGCTCAACTGCCAACCGGGCGACAACGTCTTAATCCCGGTCAACGAGTTCCCGTCGGTTGTGTATCCGTTCCTGAACCTGACGCGGCGCGGGGTCGAGCTGCGCTACGTGCAGAAGAATGCGCAGGGGCGGACCGACCCCGCGCTGATCGAAGCGGCGATGGACGACAGGACACGGGCGCTCGCCATCTCACATGTCGAATACATGGATGGCTTCAGGAACGACCTGAAGGTGCTTGGCGAACTGTGCACGTCGAGGGGCGTCGAGCTGTTCGTCGATGTCACCCAGTCGCTGGGGGCGCAGCCGATCGACATCGAGGGCTCGGGGATCACCGCCGCCGTCGCGCACGGCTACAAGTGGCTCATGTCCGGGTTCGGGATCGGCGTGTGCGTGTTCGCGTCGGACGCGGTCGAGCGCATTGACGTGACCTACGCCGGACGGCTGTCGGTCAACGGCGGATTCGAGAGCCACGAGTACGCGCTCGACTGGCGCGACGGCGCGGCGCGCTACCAGACGGGCGGGCTGAACGCGCTGGGGCTGACCGCGATGCGCGCGTCGCTCTCACTGGTGAGTGAGGCTGGTCCAGAGTGGATCCGCGAGCACACGCTGCGGCTGCACGACCGGCTCATCGAGGGCGTTGGGGACATGGGGTACATCGTCGCGTCCGATCTGACGCCAACCCACCGCTCGCAGATCCTCGCGTTCACCAGCGGCGACGTCGCGCGGGACGGGGAGCTGGTGGCAGAGCTGGAGCGGTCCAACGTCGCGGTGACGTTGCGCGGACGGGGATTGCGAGTTTCTCCGTACTTCTACAACAACGAGGACGATGTCGACAGGCTGCTGGAGGCGCTGCCGCCGCGCTGAGTGGCGAGTGGAAAGTGGGGACGTGGCGCCTGCCGCGGAGCAACGTTTCACGGTTCGAGCTTGACGCGTCAGCCGATGCGGACGGCGGTCTCAGGGAACCGGTAGCGGACGATGTGCTGGCGGCGTTGGAGGGCGTAAGCGACGGTGAGGGGGCCGAGGCGCCCGAAGATCATTGCAGCGCTCAGCAATAGCTTGCCCGGCGTCGTCAACTCGGAGGTGATGCCGGTCGAGAGACCGACAACCGCGACGGCGCTCATCGCCTCGAAGAAGAGGTTGATGAACGACGGGGTCGCCGCCGGGGAGAAGTGCTCGGTGACGGCCAGCAGCAGCGTGATCGCGAAGTGAGCGACGAGCAGGATGAAAATGACCGCCATCGCGCGGAAGACGAGCTGGGTGGGGATGCGACGGCCATAGATCTGCGGCTCCGTTTGGCCGCGCAGGGTGGACATCACGGCGACGGCGACGACACCGACGGTTTGCAGCTTCGCGCCGCCCGCGGTCGAGGCCGAGGCGCCGCCGATAAACATGCCGAGGATCCAGACGAACAGGGTGAAGTTGTTCAGGCCGCCGAACTCGATGGTCGAGAACCCGGCAGTGCGCGCGGCCGTGGCCTGGAACAGTCCCACCATAGGGCGCGCCCAGACCGGCGTCTCCGACAGCGCGCCGTTCCACTCCGCGCCCAGGAAGACGGCGGTCCCGGCGAGCGCGATCGCGACGGACATGGTAACGATCAGCTTGGTTTCGAGCGCCAGACTGCGCCAGCGCTTGCTGGCCGCAATGTCGGCAAAAAACAGGAACGAGAGCGATCCGGCAAACACGAGCACGATCAACGTCAGGTTGACGACGATCGAGGTCTCGTAGCGCTGGAGCGATTGAAACTGTCCCTGGAGGTCGAACCCGGCATTGCAGAAGCCGGAGACCGAATGGAAGACGCCGTGCCAGACGGCCCGCGGGAAGGGCATGTCCTGCGAGAAACGCAGTGAGAGGATGAGCGCGCCGATCCCTTCAACCGAGAAGGTGAAGATCGTGATGCGCCGGGACAGCTCGGCCGCTTCCCGCAACGACAGCGTCGGCGCGCCGTCACGCATCATCAGCGACTCCCGCAGGCCGGACGCGTCGCGCTGCAGAAAGCGCAGGACGATGCTGGCGCCGACCATGAAGCCGAGCCCGCCAGCCTGGATCAGTAACAGGATGATCACTTGGCCGAACGCATTCCAATGCGTGGCCGTGTCGACGGTTACGAGCCCGACGACACAGACGGCCGAGACCGAGGTGAACAGGGCGTCGACGAACGGCGTGGCCTCACCGTCCCGGGTCGCGATCGGCAGGGAGAGCAGGATCGACGCGACGAGCACGATGCCCAGCAGGCCGAGAGCGAACAGCTTCGAGTGCTGGCGGACGCTGGGAACTCCGGGGCTGGGCGGCGCCTCGGGCAGCTCGATGACCTGGGTTGGCCGCACTCGACGGCGGACAATCCGGTCGCCGGGCCGCCGCGCGGGAGGGACGCTCATCCAGAGAGAGCTCGCGTCGGGTCCATGAACGCCGAGATCTGACGGTCGGGACCGACGACCAGCAGCTCATCGCCCTCCAGTATGCGCTCCTCGTTGCTGGGCACAACGATGAGCTGCCGCCCGCGCATAATCAGCAACAGGTTGAGCTGGGCGAAGGTCGACGCGCCGAGATCGCCGATCGTCCGGCCGACGAAATGCTCGGGGGCCACGACCTTGGCGACGCCGGAGGTGTGCGTCAGGGAGATGTAGTCGTTGATGTGACGCACCGCCAGGGAGTGCGCCAGGCGCACGCCCGCCTCCGCCTCCGGATAGATCACGCGATCGGCGCCGATGCGGTTGAGCAGATCACCATGGAGACTGGTGCGCGCCTTGGCGACGACCCATGGGACGCCGAGGCGCTTGAGGATCAGCGTCGTCAGCACGCTGGCCTCAAGATTCTCGCCCTGCGCGACGATCGCCACGTCCGAGCGGTCGACGTGCAGCGAGCGCAGCAGCTCCTCGTCGGTGCCATCCCCCTGGGCAACGAGCGCGACGAAGTTCGCGGTGTCGGCGACACGCCGCTCGGAGATGTCGATGGCCGACACCTCATAGCCCAGCTCGTGCAGTGTGTGCGCGACGCTGGTGCCGAAGCGGCCTAAGCCGATCACCGTAACGCGCTCCGGACGCCAGACTGCCTCGTGGGACACCGGCTGCTCCTGCGCTGCTATTGACGGCCGCTGCCCGCGACGACGAGTGATCGCCAGCAGGCGCGCGTCACTCCCCGGCGGCGTGACCACGGCAGAGTGTACGACAGCGCGCGGCGGCGGCGCATCCGTTTGGTGGCGGAGGGCGGGACTGGCGCCGGGACGTCAGGCCGGCTGTGAGATGAGACCGTGCGACATGGCGTAGATCGCGGCCTGCGTGCGGTCCTTCACGTCGAGCTTCTCGAAGAGGATGGAGAGACGGTTCTTGACGGTGCTCTCGGCCAACTCCAGCGAGCTGGCAATCTCCTTGTTCGACAGCCCGCGAGCCACGAGGCGCAGCAGCTCCAGCTCACGATCGGTCAGGCCGGACACGTTGGTCGGCGCGCCGGCATCGGCGAGACGGCGAAATTCAAGGAGCAGCTTCGAGACCAGCGCGGGCTCGAGAATCGACTGGCCGCGCGCGACGGCGCGGATTGCGTCAATCACCCGCGAGGACTCGGTGTTCTTCAACAGATACCCGTTCGCGCCGGCGCGGATAGCGCGTATGATGTGCATGTCTTCGGCGAACATGGTGAGGATGAGGATCCCGATCATCGGAAACTCCGCGCGAAGCTTCGCGGTCGCAACGATGCCGTCCATGGCCGGCATGGAGATGTCAAGCAGCACGACATCGGGGTGGTGGCGTTCGACCAGCTCGATCGCGGTGGCGCCGTCGCCGGTTTCAGCGACCACGCGGATGTCCGATTCCATCTCCAGCAAGTGCCGCAACGCCTGCCTGAACAGGACGTGATCGTCCGCGAGCACTACCGTAATGACGCGCGGCATGATTTCGCTTACCCCCGACGTGTGACGGACGCGCGGCCGTTTCCCGCGTCCCCGTGCCGATATTCATCGTATATGCATTGTAGCGTCGTGACTCACTCGCTCATCATCACACGAAGGTCCTGACCGGCGGCGGGTCTGGGAGAATTGCATAGGACAGGTTTCCTATAATCAGCTCATCAGCGCATCGTGGGATGTGTCGTCGCGCGCCAACCGTGGAAATGGGCGTACCGGTGCTATTCAGCCTGCGAATACGACGCCTCGGAGGCCGCGCGGACGTCACGTCCCGGCCAGAGGATGACGCGGCACACTCCGACGCGCCAGACGCCGACCTGATCGCGCGGGCCCGGAATGGCAACCTCGCCGCGTTCAACCTGCTGGTGGCGCGCCATGAGCGGGCGGTCTTCAGCGTCGCGGTGCGCTACATGCGCGCGCGTGAGCCCGCGGAAGACGTGACGCAGGACACGTTCGTGCGCGCATTCCAGTCAATTGACACATTTCGCAACGACGCAGGGGAAGGCTTTCGAACCTGGCTGCTGCGCATCGCCGCCAATCGGGCGCTGGATGTCATCCGCGCGCGGAATCGGCGTCCTGCAGACTCGCTGGACGCGCGGCTCGATGACGAGGAGCAGGTCTGGGAACCGGAAGCCGGGGACGAGAGCGCATTCGATTTCGCCGCGCGCGACGCGCTCGGGCGCCAACTGGAACGCGCGTTGGGCCTGATTCATCCAGATCAACGGCTGGCCGTGATTCTCAGCGACATCCACGGACATTCGTACGAGGAGGTCGCGGAGATCACCGGCGTCGCGCTGGGGACGGTCAAGTCACGCATCAACCGGGGGCGCGCCCGGCTGCGGGAGCTGTTGCTGGAGGATGCGACTGGCCGGGAACTTCTCGGGCGATTCGGGCGTCTAGAGAGTGATGCCGAACGTGGCTGAGCGGACACGCGGATCGAGGGTGGTCCGTGGATTCGCCAACGATGACGGAAAGGAGGCCGGCAGTGACAGATGAATTGAACGAACGACAGCGTTCGAGCGCCGCTGACGGCTCCGCTCCGCCCGGGCGATCATCAGTGCCGGCGCCGGGTTCGGACGAGCACGTCGACGCCGTGGCGCTGGCCGGGTATCTCGACCGGCCCCACGACCTGTCCGCCGACCAGCGCGCCTCGATCGAGACGCATCTGGCGGCGTGCGCGTCATGCCGGGAGGCGCTTGGCGAGCTGCGAGCAGTGGTCGCTGCCATGTCGGCGTTGCCGGACGCGGATCCAACGCGCTCGTTCGCGCTGACCGCGGAGATGGCCGGGCGCGGCGCCCGCTCGCGCGCCGTGCCGGTCGCGGCGCGGGACGAGCGCGAGCCCGTCTCGATCCGCGATTCCCGGGCATGGCACGAGCGGAGGATGCGCGCAGTCAGATGGGCAACGGTGGCGGCGGCCATGCTGTTCGTGTTCGTCCTGACGGCGGACATCGCAACGAACCAGCTCTCCGGCAGGGGGGACGATGACGGGTTCGACGCGATGTCGGTCCAGACGAACGCGCCGGAGGACGCGGCCCAGCCGGCCGCCTTTGAGGCGCCAGCCGCCGCCGCCGAGCCGACGGAGGACGCGGCGGGGAGCAGCGAGGCGCTGCGAGCAACCGGCGACGAGGCGCGGGCGAAAGCGACGCCCGCAGCCGCGACGACTCAGGACGAGCCAGAGCAAGCGCCGCAGGCGGAAGCCGACGCTGAGTCGGAGGCGGAAGCGGAGGCTGAACCGCGGGCTGAGCCGCAGGAGGACATGCTGTTCCAGGAGCAGCCGGAGGACGGAGCAGCGGCGACAGCCACAGACGATGACGGGCGCTCGATGTCGACGACGAGCCAATACTGGCGGCTCGCACAGGTTGGACTGGCGCTACTCATCGTGTGGCTGCTGGCCGCGATGATCGTGCTGCCGCGCAGGGCGTCAGGCAACTGGGAGTAGGTCGGGAGTCCAGAGGGAACATGATCCGCATGGAGCGGACACAGTCGGCGCGACGGCGCGCTGGCGCCGTCAGAAACGATAGCGTTGCAAGGGAGCTACGGACATGAAGTTGACGAACAGGATGCTGCCAGTACTCGGGGCATTGATCGCGGTGGCGATCGTAGTGGCGGTGGTCGTGAGCGCGTCGGGCGGTGACCGCCAGCGCGCGGCCGCGGCCGAGACCGACGCAACCCGCACCATCAACGTCAGCGGGACGGGGAGCGTGTCGCTGACGCCGGACATCGTCACCATGCAGCTTGGGGTCGATATTCGCAACGAGGATCTCGGGGCGGCCCAGCAGGAGGCGGCCGAGACGATGGACAGCCTGATCTCAGCGTTGCGGGCCGCAGGCATCGCCGAGCGCGACATTCAGACCAGCGGCTACAGCATCTGGCTGGAGTACGACTATAACAAGACCCCGCAGACGGTCGTCGGGTATCACGTTGCGCACACCGTGACGGTGACGGTGCGTGACATCGACCGGGCAGGAGCGACGATTGAGACGGCCGTCGAGAATGGAGCGACGGTCGTGCACGGCGTCTGGTTCGGGTTGAGTGACCCGTCGGAAGCGGTCAAGCAGGCTCGTGAGCTGGCGGTCGCCGATGCGCAGGAGAAGGCCGAGGACCTGGCGCGGCTGACGCAGTCGACGCTGGGCCCGGTGCAGTCAATCTCCGAGGGCTACTCCTCGCCGGGCCAGCCGATCCCGTATCCGGCGGCCGAGCGCGCGTTCGACACGGCGGCGTCCGCGCCACCGATCAACCCTGGCGAGACGGAAGTCATGCTGACGGTGTCGGTTTCCTACGCGATCAACTAGCGCAAACCGCGCGCATGTCGTCAACGAAGGCGCCCCGATGCGAGTCGGGGCGCCTTTCGCGTTGTCGTCCGGCAGCCGCGCCACGCTGGCGTCGTTTCCGGGACAAATAGCCGGGGCACGAACCACATCGAGAGGACGAACGTATGATGACGCGTCAAGCACGATGGGCCTTCGGAGCGCGCCGCATCCGGCGGCAGCTGGCGCCTGCATCGGCGCCGTATTCTCCAGTACACCCCCGCGCGTCGCACCACCGCCGACGGTCGCCGGTCAGCGAATGTCGGGCCTGGTCCCCAACGTCAGCTTGAACGTGAGCGACTCACCGGTCGACTGCCGGTACAGCTCCACGTCAACCGTGTCTCCTGGATTGAACTGGTATAGCAGATTGACGAACGGGTTCGCCTGATCGATCGCCTGGCCGTTGATGTGGGTAATGACGTCGCCGCGCTGGATGCCTGCCTGCCGGGCCGGGCCACCCGCCGGCGTTTCCGTCACGAGCACGCCGTTCTCGATCGGCACGCCCTCCATTTCCGCCGTCAGCGGGGTCAGCGGGATGTAGGAGACGCCCAGGAACGGGCGTGACACCTTGCCATCGGCGATGAGTATGGCCGCGACTGACTGCACCGTCTGGCTGGAGATGGCAAAGCCGAGCCCGTCGGCGTACAGACCCGACGCCGCATGGCGGACGACAGCGGTGTTCACACCGATCACCTCGCCCCGCATGTTCAGCAGGGGTCCGCCGGAGTTGCCGGGATTGATCGGCGCGTCGTGCTGAATGAGGTTGTCCATCGCCGAGCCGTCCACGTTCGCCAGCCGCCTGCCCAGCCCGGACACGACGCCCTCGGTGACGGTGTTCGTGTAGTTGCCGAGGGCGCTGCCGATGGCGATCACGCGCTCGCCGGGGCGGAGCGCGTTGGAGTCGCCGAGCGGCAGGATGCCTGGCACGGGGACATCGACCCTGATGACAGCGAGGTCGGTAAACGCATCGGATCCGATGAGCGTCGCTTCCACCATCGTGCCGTCCGCGAAGATGACATCGATCGCGATACTGAGAGCCACCACGTGTGCGTTGGTCACGATGTACCCGTCGTCGCTGATGATGAATCCGGTGCCAGCGCCGACCGGCCGAAGGTCGGCGCCGTCATTGAAAAAGCCGCCAAAGTACCGGCGGTTTATGACCGTCACAACCGCCATATTCGTGCGGGCGACGATGTCGGCGGTCGATTCGACCGGTTCCCGATCTCCGGCAGGCACGGTAGCCACCGCCGTGATCGGGGTGGACCGAAGGATGGTGGTCGCGCTGACCGGCGCCGGGGGCGGAACTGTCGCGGACAGGAGCAGATCGCCAGCTCCGGCACCAGGTGAGCCAGCGGGCGTCTGTACGATAAGCGTCTGGTTGCTTCTGGCCACCGAACGGCCGGCAATGGCTCCGGCCGACGCGCCGAAGATCGATCCGAGGATCAATGTCAGCGCTGCGACAACCAGCAGGGTAGACGTGCCGTGGCGATGCTCGTTCACGTTATCCCTCCTGGAGCGTGGGTCACGCCGACCGTCGAAACACCTGGACACGTCGTGACGCGCCGATGGGCGCGTCATCGAACGTGACAGCCGGAGTCATGCACCAACACTACCAAGCG
>DATKCN010000034.1:0-19590 GCA_035513175.1 Thermomicrobiales bacterium | reverse complement strand
TGGAGCGCCCGCTCGACATCCAGCACAAGCCAGTTCACGAGTGCCCGCAGGTCGAGCGTCGTCGCGATGCCGTGCTGATCGTCGATCTCCTCGAAGATTGCGAGTGCCTCGTCGTGACATCTCGCTGACTCTGCCAGGTACTCCGCGTTCAGGTACCAGTTTCCGAGACGATTGAGGCTGTGGCCCAGAGCGGCAGGATCGCCCATCGTCCGCGCCAGTTCGACTGCCTGCTCGCAGTACTCTCGCGTGCGCTGATAGTCGCGCGACGCCCACAGCGCGGCTAGGTCGAGAAGCGCCTGCCACTCGGCGCGGACATCACCGGACTGCCGCGCCATCGACACCACATGATCGTAGTCACCGAGAGCGCCGTCGAAGTCGCCGGTCGAGTCGCGTCCGCGACCCCGGAGCCGGTAAATCGACAATGAAGGCACGACTCCAAGCCGATCTGCGAGCGCGAGCGCGCGGTCGCAGGCCGCGATGACCGCCTCCGATGCGAAGAGACGTTCCGCCTGCTCCGCCGAGCGGATGAGCCAGTCGAGCGCCCGCTCGTCTCCCGCCTCATGGAAGTGGTCGGCGACGGCCGCCGCTTCCGGCCTCGCGCGACGGGCCAATGTTTCGCCCACGCGCCGGTGCAGCTCCCGGCGACGGAAGGCGGGGATGTCCTCGTAGATCGTCTGGCGCACGAGAGCGTGGCTGAAGCGCACGACGTTCTGACCCGGCTGGGTCAGCAGCAGGTGATGATCGGTCGCCCGTCGCAACGACGCATCCAGCTCCCCCGCCGAGCCGTCGTGCGCGTCATGCACAAGGTCGAGTGGGACTTCGAAGCCGATGACCGATGCGACATCAAGCATCGACCGTGTGGCTGCATCGAGCCGGGAGAGACGCCCATCGATCACCTGCTGGATCAGGGTCGGCACGCCTGTCTCCGTCAGGTCGCCGAGCCGCCAGCCACCGGCAGCGGGCGCGAGCAGCCGCTGCTCCTCCAGCATGAACAGCAGCTCGTGCGTGAAGAATGGATTGCCCTCCGCCAGCCGTTCGAGATAGGCGACGAGCCGCTTTTCGTCCTCCGGCGGCAGCAGGTACTTCTCCCGCACGAGCGCCAGCAGCGCGTCGTGGCTCAGCTGCCGCAGGTGCAGGCGGTGCGCGCGGCCTTCACGCACGAGCACCGGCAGCAGGCGGGAGAGCGGGTGCTCGCGTCCAACCTCGTCATCGCGATAGGTCGCGACGAACATTACCGGATGGTCGCTCAGGACGCGCGACAGGTAGCGCAACAGGTCGAGGCTGGCCTGATCCGCCCAGTGCTGGTCCTCCAGCAGCAGCACCTGCGGCCGCACGGCAGCAACGCGCCCCAGGAACCGTCCCGCCAGCTCGAACAGCGCCGCCTGCGAGTCGACGCCGGTCAGCCCGCCCCCGACCCGCAGCTGATCGGGAACCGGCGGCAACCCGTCTCCCTCCGGAAAGGCGCTGATGATCTCGACCCACGGGCCATAGGGCGCCGTCGTCGTCAGGTCATAGCAGCCGCCCGATACTACGAGCGCGCCAGCCTCAGCCGCGTCCCGGCACAGCGCCGCGCTGATGGTCGTCTTGCCGATGCCCGCCTCCCCACCGAGCAGGACGAGACTGCCCTCGGAGGCCAGCGCCGCCCGCAGGCAGCCTCGCAACTGGTCCAGTTCCGCGTCCCGGCCCACCATCGTGACCGCGCGGCGCGTGATCAACCCGGTGGTTACAAGCGCGGGGAAGTCCGTCGCGGCCAATACGTCGGCGGGGGGCGCTCCGTCGTCAGAGGGTGGAATGTCAAGCGCCCGCAGCAGCGTGTCAAACGCCGGCTCCTGATCGATTGTGAAATCCAGATAGCTGCGCGAGACGTAGTGGAACGGGATCTCGCAGGGCTCGATCAACAGCAGGATGAGGCGGCGCTCGTTGGCGATGGCCCAGTCCCACTCATTCATCACGTTTTCGGAGGCAAGCGCCGCAGGGGACATCAGGCCGACGACGACCCCCGCGCCACGCAGCGCCCGGTCGATCTCCGTCGGCCAGCGCGCGCCGGGCGAGATGTCGAAGATGTCCATCCACGGCCTGCGCCCGAGCGCCAGCAGCCGCTCCCGCAGGTCGCGCGCGAAGCCAACGTTGTCGCGCGCATAGCTGATGAAGACCGGCCCGTCTCTCGCTGTGGCGTGCGGGGATGCAGCCATGCTGACGCCTCTGTGGTGTGTTGAACGCTGGCGCCGCCGCGTTACTCGCCGGTTCGCCGTGACGTGCTCGGACTCAGGACGAGGGCAGTGTAGCACGAAGCCGAATCACGTCATGCGCGATTCACCCCACAACATTCACTCGACGCAAACGCTGCGTGGCGACCTAAAGGACGACAACCCCTTACAACGACACTTGTCGTCCTTTACCTGCCCTCAGCCCCCGGCCCTCACAGCGCTCGCGGGCGAATCACGTCATGCGCGATTCACCCCACATCATTCACTCAACGCAAACACTGCGTGGCGATTCAATGGCCGCCAACTCTTAACACCGCCAGTTGGCGGTCTTTACCCGCCCCGGCCCTCATCCCTCGGCCCTTACAACGCCCGCAGCTTCGGCAGCACATCCTTCGCGTACAGCCGCATCCAGCGCTCCTGGTCCGGTCCCGGCGCGTGGAAGACGAGGTGCGTGAAGCCCTGCTCGATGTACGGCTTGATCTTCTCCACCTGCTCGTCGGGGTCGTTCGAGACGATCCAGCGGCTCGCGGCCCGCTCGACCGGCAGCGCGTCGGCCAACCGTTCCATCTCCAGCGGGTCGTGCACGCCCGTCTTCTCGTCCGAAGAGAGAGCCAGCGCCGCCCAGTGCTTCGTGTCCTGCATCGCCCGGTCGAGGTCCGTGTCGTAGGACACCTTCATCTCGATCGTCAGCTCGATGTCGCTCATCTCACGTTTGGCCTTGCTCGCGCCATCGCGCACGGCCGGCAGCAGCGTCTCGGAATACAGCTCCGGCGCCTTGCCGCTGGTGCAGATGAAGCCGTCCGCCACCCGTCCTGCCAGCCGCGCCGCCGTCGCGCCCGAAGCCGCGATGTGCAGGCCAATCGGCTCCTCCGGCTTGTCGTAGACCGTCGCGGCGCGCGTCTGGTAGTACTCGCCGTCGTAGGTGACGCGCTCCTCGGTCCACAGCAGCTGCATCAGCTCGATCGCTTCCTTCAGCCGGGCGAAGCGCTCCTTGAACTCGGGCCACTCGATGCCGATGGCCGGCGCCTCGTTCAGCGACTCGCCCGTGCCGACGCCCAGAAACACCCGCCCCGGCGCCAGACAGCCGATGGTGCCCATCGCCTGCGCCACGATCGAGGGGTGATATCGGAAGGTCGGCGTCACGACACTCGTGCCGATGCGCGCCGTCTTCGTGCGCTCGGCCAGCGCGGCCATCCATGCAAATGAGTACGGCGAGTGCCCATGCGTGTGCCGCCAAGGCTGGAAGTGATCGCTGACGACCACGGAGTCGAACCCGACTTCCTCCGCGATGACGCCAAACTCCAGCAGCTCACGAGGTCCGAACTGCTCCGCCGAGGCCTTGTAGCCGAGTGTCAGCATGTGTGCTCCTTCTTCGCTGGGGCCGAGGGTACCCTTCAATGGGTAACGCTCTCGGGGGACAGTATCATCCCAACCGAGTCATGGAAAGCGCGAGAACCCGTTCCGCCACAAAGCGAAGGGGACTCGTATCGCGCTCAACGCTCAGCACTCAGCACTCAGCACTCACCAAATCCCAAGCTCGTCCTTCGCGTCCTCGGTCATCAGCTCCGGCGACCACGGCGGGGTCCAGACGATTTTCACGGAGATCTGGCCAATGCCCAGCAATCCGCCGAGGGCGCGCTGTACCTCGTCCATGATGACTGGGCCGAGCGGGCAGCCCATCGAGGTGAGAGTCATGACGACCTCGACGTCGTTCTCCTCGGAGATGTTGGCGTCGTAGACCAGACCGAGGTCGACGATGTTGACGCCCAGCTCGGGGTCGACCACGTCCTTGAGCATCTCGAAAATCAGGTCTTTCTGCAATGTCACCACTCGCTTTTCGCTCCACTTCCTGCGCCTGTAGCGAACTGCCCGCCTGCCGCCAAACCGGCGCGGGCAGATTTCCACATCAAGGATAACCACCCTGCCAACATCGTGACACGCGGCGTGCGGTACGCTGGGGAGGAGACGAGTGGAAAGTGCAAACTTAGAGAGTGAAAGCAGGCTCATCCTCGTTCCTTTTGACTTTCCACTTTCCACTTTCTGACTTCACCCAGGAGACGCCATGCGCTGGCTCGACTTTCTAAGGAAGAAGCCCGATCAGCCCGAAGCCCCGGCGCGGCGTGAGCTGCCGATGGCCCCGATGGACGGCGACTCCGCGCGCATGCCGGTCACGGCCCGCCAGCGGCCCGACCCCAACGACCCCGCCGTGCGGGAACGGCGCAGGCAGCGGCTGGAGCGGCGCATCCAGGACCTGGGCTACGACATCCGGCAGGCCGAGAGCGCCCTGACCGACGACAACCGCTGGAACGACCGCATCGCGCAGATCAACGGCGCCATCGAGCAGACGAGCCGCGACGCCGAGCAGGCGCTGGTCGTGCCTCCCGGCTGGGTGGGCATCCCGTTGCCGCCGTGGCCGGTCGTCATAACGTCGGTGTCCGTGCCCGCGAAGCGTCTGGCGATGGGGGATAGCTCATTACCCGAGCCAAGCGAAGTGGCCTTCCGCGTCGGGGACGTCGCCTTCCGTTACACGGAGGACCTCGACTGGGCCGAGCGGGGCCACCAGCAGATCGAGCCACAGCTCCGGCGCGTCGAGGGCGACCCGGCAGCCCTCATGCCGCCGAGCGTCCCGCCCGAGCGGGAGCACGAGCTGCGCGAGCACCTGGCCCACGGCCTCTCGATTCTCGCGGAGCGCGTCCGCGACGACACCCTCGACAGCAAGCCGCTGCCGGAGCTGACGTTGTCCGACCTCGCCAGCCCGTGCCCGGAGTGCGGCGGCTGGCGCGACCTGCGGGGCCGCTGCCCCGCCTGCCAGGAACGACAGTGGCTCGCCGAACGCCTGCAAGCCGAGCTGATCCGCCTCATCAAGGAGCGCAACGAGCAGTTCGACGACCTGCAGCGCATGCGCGACCGCCTGCCAGTGCTGCGACGGCAACTGATGGACGCGGAGGCCGAGTGGGGACGGACCTCACCCCCCGCCCCCCTCTCCGATGCGGAGAGGGGGTGACGCTGCGCGACGACCGGGCTGCCGATGCACGACACGCCATCTCGCGCCGGGGAGGACGCGCGCCAGGAATGAATCCCGAGCCGCCACCCGCACACTCCCCCTCCGCATCGGAGAGGGGGCCGGGGGGTGAGGTCCTCCCCGCGCTATACTCCCCCAACGTTCGCGCTGCGTCGATTCCGGGGGTGGCACATGTCCGACACGAGCTGGACGCTGACCGACGACGAGCGGCGCACGCTCGGCGCGGCGCTGGACGCGTTGCTGCCGCCGGACGGGACGTTTCCCGCGCCGTCGCAGACCGGCATGATCGAGCGCTTCATCCTGCGGCGTGTTCCGGCGGCAGGGGCGGAGCATGTGCCGTATCCGTGGATCGACGCCGCCATGCTGAAGGCCACGCTCGCGGCGCTGGCTGCTGACGCGGCCACCCGCGACATGACCGCGTCACTGGAATGGCTCCAGATCGAGCGGCCGGATGAGTTCACCGCCCTCTGGCGGCTGGCCGTCTACGGCTACTACTCGGAACCGAACACGATCGCCGCCATCCAGCGCGATCTCGCGCCCGGCTACCACGGCGCGCCCCTGCCGCTGGGCTACGACCACGTCATCCCGCCGTGGGACCCCGCTGACCCCTTGCAGCTGCCACGCACCCCGCGTGGCTCGTACGTCCCGACCGATCAGGTGCGCCGTGTCGACCTGTCGCCGCTGGAACGGCGGGGAGACGAGGCGTGAGCGCGCGGAGGTTGAACCGGAGGCAGCTGCTGCGGGCCGGAGCAGGCGCTGGCGTGTCCCTGCTTGCAACGGCCGCCTGCGGCTTCGGCGCGGACGAGCCTGACGCCACGAGCACCGCAACCGCGACAAGCCAGCCGACCAGCACTCCCGCGCCCGCCGCCACCTCCACCGCGACGGCCACTCCCACCCATACGCCAAGCCCCAGCCCGACCGCCACGCCCAGCCCATCACCGACAGCGACGCCGACCCCCACCCATACGCCAAGCCCCAGCCCGACCCGTGAGCCCACGGTCACCGCGACAGCGGAACCGACCGCGCCGGGAGTGGAAGTTGGGCTCCCGGCCAACGGCCTGCTCGCGGAGGAGCTGACGGGCATCGAGGACGCGCTGCTGGACTTCATGGCGGAGCGCGACATCAGCGCCGGGGCGCTCGGCGTCATAGTCGCTGGCGAGCTGCTGGTCGAACGGGGCTACGGCTGGCTCGACGCCGAACGCACGGTGGAGACTCCGCCCGAAGCCCAGTTCCGCATTGCCAGCATCACGAAGGTGATGACATCCGCCGCCGTACACGAGCTGCTCCGGCGCGGCGCGCTGTCGGCTACGGCGCCCGTCTTCTGCTCCGGCCCGCCGGGCGAGGGATCGTGCCTGCTGGACATCCCGCTGCGCGAGCATGCCGAGCCGGACCCGCGTCTGTCCCAGATCACCGTGCGCCACCTGCTCGACCACACGGCGGGTTGGGACCGCGACATCAGCGGCGACCCGATGTTTCAGGCCGTGGAAATCTCCATCGCGCTCGACATCCCGTCGCCGCCGGAGCCGGTTGACTACGTGCGGTACATGCTGGAGCGGCCCCTGAATCACGATCCGGGGCAGACAGTTGCCTACTCGAACCTTGGCTACGTCGTGCTGGGCCTCGTCATCGAGCAGGTCACCGGGCAACACTGGTTCACGTTCGTCGACGAGCTGACGCTGGCGCCGCATGGCGCGACCGGCGTGCTGCCGGGCCGCTCGCTGCAGGGGGAGCAGCAGCCACTCGAACCTCGCTACGAGCACCCATCGGGCTGGCAAAGCGTGTTCGATCCGGCGGCGCGCGTGCCGATGCCGTACGGTGGCTTCCATCTGGAAGGGCTGGGCGCGGCCGGAGCGTTGATCTCCGACACCCGTTCGCTGGCCGCGTTCATGGCCCACTACTGGGGCAATGGCCAACCGCGCGACGCGAGCGAGTGGGGCGACTGGTGGTTCTTCGGCAGCCTGCCGGGCACGACCGCCATGGCTCGCTGGCTGCGCGGCGGCGCGAACGTCGTCGTGCTCCTCAACACCCGCAACGACGGGACCGGCCGCATGTTCGAGCCGGAGCTCGTCAAGGACGTCATCGACGCCGCTGCGGCGAGCGCGGGGCTGTAGGGCGCCGTCAGGCCGGGGACGAGCGGCGAAACGCCTCGATGACGGTGGCGAAGCGCTCGATGCTGGCCAGTGTGTTCGGCACGAGGTAGAGCTGCAAGTGATCGATGCCCTCGGCCTCGAAGGCGCGCAGGCCGGTCGCGAGCTCCTCGACCGAGCCAGTGAGCGGCTCGGCGCCGTCCGGCTTCATGCTCGGCCCGATCTCCCGCGTGCCCGTCTGATCGACCATGATCGACACGCTGCGCCGCACTGTCGCGGGATCGCGACGGACCTCCCGACAGGCAGCATCCACCAGCTCGCGCAATGCCGGGATCTGATCCGGATGGCTGCGGCCGCCCGATAGCCACGCATTCCAGAGGTCAACGTGCGGCAGGGTGATGCGCAGCATGCGGGGCCCCTTCGACCCGATCATCAACGGCGGCCCGGCGGGACGCGGTCCACGGGGACGCAATTCGCACTCCCGCGCCGAGTAGTACGTTCCCTCGAAGTCGACGTACCCGTCGCGCAGCAGGCCACGGATGATGGCAAAGGCTTCCTCGAAGCGGCTGGCGCGGTGGTCGTGCGGGAAGCCGAAGGCGCGGTACTCCGCCTCGTGATAGCCCGCCCCCAACCCGAGGATGACGCGCCCGCCGGAGATTTCGTCGACCGTGTCGACCATTTTGGCGAACAGCGCCGGGTTGCGGAACGAGGTCGGCGTCACCAGCGAGCCCAACTCGACCCGGCGCGTCACCGCCGCCAGCCCGGCCAGCATCGACCAGCACTCCCAGACCCCCTGCTGCTCCAGCATCGTCATGTCGTCGCGATAGATCAGGTGGTCGACGAACCAGACCGAGTCGAAGCCGATTTCCTCGGCCAGCCGCGCCATCGCGGCCAGATCGCTCCAGCGTGCCGTCTCCCCGCCCATGTCGTATTCCGCTTCCGGCAGGATGATCCCGAGTTTCATACTCCGTCCTTTCCCGGCCGCTCCCCCGTCCGGCGGCCAGTGTCGCACACGGGGGACGTCGTTATGCGTGATGCGTGAGCAAAGACCGGCAGTCAACCCGCCAACTACGACCCCCCTCTCCCAGAATTGGGAGAGGGGCCGGGTGTGAGGGCGTTCCCCCGCATCACGCATCCCGAAATCTGCGATGATCCCGCCATCGATTGTCTCGTCCTGTTCCTGCCGAAAGGGCTTCCGATCGTGAGCGCATTGCCCCACACCGACGTTCTCGTGATCGGCTCCGGCATGGCCGGGGCTGCCATCAGCAAGCGGCTCAGCGACAACGGCGCGCGCGTCGTCTGCCTGGAGCAGGGCCCGTGGGTGCTGCCCGCCGAGCATCCCCACTACAGCAACGAGTGGGAGTTCGAGCTGATGCGGGACTGGAACCGCAACCCGAACGTGCGGCGCGGCCCCGCTGATTACCCGACCACCTCCATCGGCGACATCGCCAACCCGATGCTGATGAACGTCGTCGGCGGCAGCACAACGCACTACAATGCTCACTGGCCGCGCCTCAAGCCGGTCGACTTCCGCAAAGGGACTGAGCACGGGGTCGAAGGTTCGGCGGACTGGCCCATCAGATACGAGGACCTCGCGCCGTACTACGAGTTGAACGATGCCGAGCTAGGCATCTCCGGCATCGCAGGGGACCCTGCCGTGCCGCCCCGCTCGCCGCGCCAGACCCCGCCGATCCCGTTCGGCAGGAACGGCAAACGCATCGCGGCAGGCTTCGAAAAGCTGGGTTGGCACTGGTGGCCGGGGGACAACGGCATCATTACCCGCGACTACGACGGACGCGTGGCATGTAACAACTGCGGCTCCTGCCGCAACGGCTGCCCGCGCGGCTCGCTGGCGATGATGACCCGCGCGTATTGGCCGAAGGCGCTACTCAACGGGGTCGAGCTGCGCGCGCTGTCCCGTGTCGAGCAGATCACGACCGACGCGCGGGGCCGGGCCGACGGCGCCGTCTACATCGACCTGCGCACCGGCGAGCGGCAGCGGCAGACGGCGGACATCGTCGTGCTGTGCGCCAGCGGCTTCGGCACGCCCCGGCTGCTGCTGCTCTCGGAGAGCGCGCGGCATCCACACGGGCTGGCGAACTCCTCCGGGCTGGTCGGGCGCTACCTGATGCATCACGTCTACGCCGAGAACACCATCATCTTCGACGAGCCGGTCGACGGCTACGCTGGGGCCTACGGCGCGCCGGTTTTCAGCCAGCAGTTCTACGAGACCGACACGTCGCGCGGCTTCGTCAACGGCTTCACCTTTCAGATCGGACGGGGCATGACGGCCTCCCCGGCGGCCATGAACCTTCCGTGGGGCACGGCGCATCGAGCCGAGTTCGCGAAGCTGTTCAACCACGAAATCTGGTTCAGCGTGCAGGCGGAGGACCTGCCGGTTTACGAAAACCGCGTCATGCTGGACCCCACGCGCCCCGACTCCAGCGGCCTGCCGGGGCTGGCGCTGCACTGGGAGGTGCATGCGAACGACGTGCGGCTGGTCGAGTGGGGCTGTGACCGTGCGCGCGAGCTGGCGGTCGCGGCGGGCGCCGTCGAGCTGCGCAACACCGGCGTCGCCATTCCGAACCCGGCCTGGCACCTGCTCGGGACCTGCCGCATGGGCAGCGATCCGGCGAGCTCCGTCACCGACGCCGACCATCGGGCCTGGGACGTCCCAAACCTCTACATCTGCGACGGCTCCTCGTTCGTCACCGGCGGCGCGGTCAACCCGACCTCGACCATCGGCGCGCTGGCCCTGCGCTGCGCGGATCGCATCCTGGCGCGGGGCGGCGCGCATGTTTCGGCCTGACTGCGATGCGCACTATCTGTCTCCAGCAGCGAGCAGTGGATCGTCCGAATTCTTTCTGTCTGGACGCGCCAACTGAGCCACGGCGTGTAGCCTTGCGCTCGCGCGATCGCCCGTCTGGAGTACGATGTCGCCCTGACGGTGAGCAGCCAGGGGCCGTCCGCCAGCGGGCGCGCGACGCACGCCAGGCTAGCGGTCCAGCAGAAATGGAGATCGGCAACAATGCAGGTTGAAGCACGCAGCGCGACGCTGACCGCGAACATTTACGACCGGATCGGCGTCGACCGGATTATCAACGCCAGCGGCGCGACAACGGCGGTCGGCGGCACGCTGATGGTCCCGGAAGCGGTAGCGGCCATGGTCGAAGCCTCCCAGTCCTTCGTCGTCATTCATGACCTGAACGCCAGAGTCGGCAAGGCAATCGCCGCCGCCACCGGCGCCGAGGCTGGCTACGTGACCGCGGGATCGGCGTCCGGCATGCTGCTGGCCGTCGCGGCCTGCGTCACCGGGACCGACCGCGCGCGCGCCAAGCGCCTGCCGGACACGACCGGCATGCCGAATGAGGTGATAATCCATCGCTGCCACTACATCGGATACGAGCAGATGTTCCGCGCGCCCGGCGCCAGGCTGATCGAGATCGGCGGGCTCAATAGCACCAGCGCCTGGGAACTGGAAGCAGCCATCAACGAGCGCACGGCGGCCATCGCATGGGTCGACTCGTTCAACATCGTTGACGGCGCGCTCGACTTCCAGACCGTCGTCGAGATCGCCCAGCGCCACAACGTGCCGGTTATCGTCGACGCGGCCTCCACGCTCCCCCCGGCGAGCCATCTCACGCGCTGGATCGCCCAGGGCGCTGACCTCGTGATCTACAGCGGCGGCAAGGGCATCCGCGGGCCGCAGGATAGCGGCCTGTTGGCGGGCCGCAAGGACCTTATCGACGCGGCAGTGATCCACGGCAGCCCGAACGCCGGGCTAGGTCGCGGGATGAAGACCAGCAAGGAGGCGATCGCCGGGCTGTACGCGGCGCTGGAATGGTTCACCACCCACGATCATGACGCTGAATTCCAGGACCGCATCGCGCAGGCCAGAATGATGCAGACGAATCTCGAACGCCGCGCGGACACCTGCTGCCTGTTGTTCGCCGACCCGGAGCAGTACCCCGCGCCGCTGCTCGGCGTGCATCCGGTCGACAACGCATGGAACCCGGCCGACATTGTCGCCGCGCTCAAGGCCGGCAAGCCGCCGATTCACTGCAAGGCGCCGCGCGACGGTGGCGTCGACATCAACATGCACTGTCTCTTCCCCGGCGAGGCGGAGCAGATCCTCGACCGCCTGCACGCGATACTGGATGACCGCGCTGGCGCGGCCCGTTAGCAACTCGGCAACGGAAGGCAAATCACAGTGGCTGTAACGACCCTCCTGGCGGCGAGGCTCATCGACGGGACCGGCGCGCCCGCCATCCACGACGCGTTCCTGCGCATTGAGGACGGGCGAGTGACTGGCGTGGGTCGCCGGGAAGACCTCGGCTCGGCCGTCGCCGGGGCGCGCGATCTTGGCGACGCGACGCTGCTGCCGGGATTGGTCAACATGCACACGCACCTGACGTGCAGCGCCGGGACAGCGGTGCTGAGCGACGCGCTGCACGACTCATACGAGACGAAGGTGATGCGGGCCGTCGAGAACGCGCGCTTATCCATCGAGTCGGGCGTCACAACCATCCGGGACTGCGGGACGCTGAACCCGATCGTCTTCGCCATCCGGGACGCGTCGCGCGACGGGCTGATCCCCGGACCGCACGTCTGGGCCAGTGGCGAGGTGTTGACCTCCACCGGCGGACACTGCTGGTTCTTCGGCGTCGAGTGCGATTCGGTCGACGAGGTGAAGACCGCCGTGCGGCGCCAGGTGAAGGCCGGCGCCGACTACATCAAGGTCATGCAGACGGGCGGCAGGCTGACCCCGAACTCCAACCCACGGCTCAACCAGTTCACCCACGAGCAGCTGCGCGCCATCACCGAGGACTCAGCGCGCCTTGGCAGGCTGGTCGCCGCGCACTGCCTCGGCATCCCCGGCATCGAGGCCGCCGTCGACGCTCGGGTACGCACGATCGAGCACTGCGCCTTCATGGAGCCCGACTCCAACGGCGCTGAAGTTGCCTATCAGCCAGCCCTCGCCGAAGCGGTCGCCGAACGCGGCATTTACGTCTGCCCCACGGTCGGCGCCGGAGAACGCAACCGGCAGCGGCTGCTGGCCAACGGCGAGCTGAGCGCCGAGCAGCAGCGTGTCCGTCATCTCCGGTTGGAGAGTCTGGCAGGGCTCATGAGAGCAGGCGTGAAGATCGTCTCCGGCAACGACGCGGGCATGAGCCTTACCGGCTTTGACGACTTCCAGCTCGACCTGGAGCTACTCATCGAGCATCTCGGCATGTCATCGACCGAAGCGGTCCACACCGCGACCGGCCAGGCGGCGGAAGCGATCGGCAGCGACGAGTTCGGCACGCTGCAAGCGGGACGGCGCGCGGACGTGCTGGCGGTCGCCGGAAACGCTGTCAACGACATCGGGGCGCTGCGCAACATCCTGCTCGTGCTGAAGTCCGGGGCGGTCATGGTCGACAACCGGACAGCCCAGGCGTCAGGCCGTAACCGAAACATAGGTCTCGGGTGATGCGACGCGAGCGGCTCACTGCGGCTGGCGCGTGCCCGGCCCGCGGGCTGGACCATCCAGACGCACCAGCGCGCCGATTGACCGTCTATATTGATTCAGCCAGCCAGTTGCCGTATGATGGCGGCTAAACCTGTCGCCTATTGGCATAGGACAGACGGCACATGGCGCGACCGGCACATTCTGCAACTCAAGCCAGGCTCGTCTTGCGAGACGCGATTCGCAGCGGCATTTACCCGCGTGGCAGCCAGCTACCCAGCACGCGGGATCTGGCCGCGCAGTTTGGCATTAATCGTAACACGGCGAACAAGATTTACCACGAGCTGGCTGACGACCAACTGATCGAGCTGGCCGTTAATCGCCCGCCAGTCGTAATCGGAGACGGCAAGGCCGCGCCGGAAGATGTCTTCTACCAGCGGGTGCGCGCAACCCTCCAGACGCTGCTGATGGAGAGCCGGCTCATCGGCCTGTCGTCTGCCGACATGACGCGCATGCTGAGCGACATCGCGTTTGAGTTCTTCGCGAGCTACCGGATGCCGCGCATTTACGTCGCGGAATGCAATGAGATCGAAGCCCGCGCCTATGCCCAGGAACTCACGATCCGGCTCGAAACGGTCGTCCGGCCAATCCTGCTGGGGCAGCTTGGCAAGGTCGAGCCCGACGACATCGTCGTAACGCCCTTTTTCCATCTGAACGAGGTGCGCGACGAGATCGACGGGAGAACCGACCACCTGATCGGGCTCGTCGTCTCGGCCAACAGCGCCGATATCGCGCGCATCGCGACGGCGGTCACAACCGGGCCACTGGGCATCGTCGCGGTCAACCCGGTTGCCGCCGAGCGGTTGCGGCGCCTGCTCGGGTTTCAGATCGATGTGCCGATGATGACGGCGGGCGTGAGGGAGCCTGACGAGCTGGACGCCATGCGCGGCACGGTCGAATGTGTCGTGTGCACGCAGCGGGCCGACAATGAGAACTGGGAGCGAATTGCAGGCGTGCCGTTCATGCACGTCCGCTATCAGACAGACGAGCGTTCCATCGAGCAGGTGCGCATTGCGATTCAGCGCGTCGGGCAATCGCCGGAGTTCGCACTCACGAGTGACACCCGCGCTGTTCGGTGAACTCAGCCGCGGGATGATGAGAGTAAGAAACGCCAAGTGACGAGTCCGCTGCAACCTCCGCGCATTGACATGGCTCAGGGTATGGGCTATTCTACGCAGATCGAAGTGGCCTAGTGTCATAGGACATATCAATATTCGGGCTGGCAAGCAATGTTTTGCGGCGCGCACGGTCGAGGAGAGAAGTCACCGCGGTCATGGTCAGTTGGATGTCTTCCGGGAATTGGCCTACCGGTCGCGGCGGTCCCGGCTGCATAAGAAAAGGAAGGTGCACACGACGGTATGGGAGGTGGCCACGGCGCCGCCGTTGGAACTCGGTCGATACCGATCTGGTGCTACGTCATGCGTGGAACGCGCGGATTCACGCATTCCCAATCACGATTGTCATGACGAGGAACCAGCATGGCCTGAGGAGGGACCTTGAACACCATCAGTGAGCTCCAGCAGAGAATCCAGCGACTGTCCGACGAACAGTTGAGCCGTCGGACGCTCATGCGGCGCGCCGGGTTGCTTGGCATCTCGGTCGCTGGCGTCACGACACTGCTTACCGCGTGCGGCGGCGACGACGATCCGACCGCCGCGCCAGCTGCAACGGGCACCACGGCTGGCGCCCCCGACCCGACGGCCACCACCGGCGCCGATGCGCCAACAGCCACCGTCGAGCAGGTTGCCGGAGAGCCGAAACCAGGCGGTACGCTGAGATATGGCAGCCGAGGGTTTGGTCTCATCCCGCCGCAGATCGATCATACGATCAGCACGACATTGCTCCAACTCAATGTCTATGACACGCTCATCTCCTATGACCCGGAAGGCTTCCTGGCCCCAGCGCTGGCGGAGTCCTGGGAGACGCCGGACGAACTGAGCTACGTCTTCCACATCCGCGAGGGCGTGACCTTCCATGATGGAGCGCCGCTGACGGCGGCGGATGTCGTCTTCAGCTTCGACCGCATTCTCGATGAGGAAACCGGGGCGACGCGCCGTCCCGAGTTCGCCCGCATGGCGTCGTACGAGGCCACCGACGACTTTACGGTCGCGGTGACGATGCAGGAACCCTACGCGACGTTCCTCTCCGTGCTGGCAAACCGGGCGGCGACGATCGTCAGCTCCGCGTTCCAGGGAGACTACGATCGAGAGATGAACGGCACCGGACCGTTCACGCTGGAATCTTTCGAGCCGGACGTGCAGTACGTACTGGTGAAGAATCCTGACTATTGGCAGCCGGGGATGCCGTATCTCGATCGGGTCGAAGTTCTGGCCATTCCGGACGATAGCGCCCGCATCGCCGCGCTCAGGAGCGGCGATGTCAATTTCGCCGAGTATATTCCGTCGCAGTTCGTGGCAGAACTCGACGCCGATCCCAACTTCACCGTCTTCTCGGGCTACGACATCTACAACTACATCCGCATCAACGTGAATCGCGAGCCGATGACCGATCCGCTCGTGCGCCAGGCACTCAACTACGCGATCGACCGGGAGGTCGTCATCGATCTCGCGTTCGTGGGTCTCGGCGTGCCGATGACCGTCGGGCTCATTCCGCCCAACGATCCGGTCTGGTACAGCCAGGAGCTGGATGGACACTGGTCGTACGATCCGGATAAAGCACTGGAACTGCTGGCCGAGGCCGGCTACGACGATCCGAGCGAGCTGTCGTTCACGCTCGAATCCTCCTCGGAGCCCAATCATCTCGACAGCGCCCAGATCATCGTCGAACAGTGGAGAGCGATCGGCATTTCGGCCGAGCTGCAGCCGCTCGAATCGGCGGTTCGTGTCGACAAGCGCTTCTCGGGCGACTACACGATCATGTTCGACGGCGCCGCCAACCCCTGGACCGATCCTGACTTCTACAGCCTGTACATCTCGTCGGAAGGCCCTGTGTACGCGGTCGGCATCGGCTTCAGCGATGACGAGATTGACCGCCTCCTTGAAGAAGGACGGTCGGTCGCAGATGTTGCGGCGCGCCAAGCGATCTACCTGGAACTGGAGCGCCGCTTGCTTGAGGTCACTCCGTTCGTCTTCATCAACTTCCGGCCGCAAGCGGAGGCATGTGCGGCTAACGTCAAGGGATACGTTCGGGTGCCCGGCGTTGGTTCGGCGTCCCCGCAGTTCATGGAATGGCTCTGGATCGACGACGAGGCCTAGACCAATCGCTTACAGTATCGGCAGTGGGATCATCCACTGCCGATACCCGCGTATGAGCCGCACTGCACAGGAAAGCGCTTGTGATCGCGTACCTTCTCAGACGATTGGTTCACACGGCGATACTCTCGTTCATCATCGTCACCGTCGTGTTCATGATGATTCACCTGCTGCCCGGCGACCCGGCGACGATGATCCTTGGCGGCGAAGACGCGCAGCCGACACAGGAGGACATCGACCGGGTCAAGACTGAGCTCGGCCTGGATCAGCCCGTCTACCGCCAATACGTCACCTGGCTGGGCAAAATCTCACGGCTGGACTTCGGCGTCTCCTTCAGGAACAACGAGCCCGTGGCGTCGACGGTGCTCCTCAAGCGCCTGCCCCGCAGCCTGATGCTGGGCATTCCAGCAACCCTGCTCGCCATCGCGATCGGCGTGCCGCTTGGCATCCTCGGCGCCCGCTTGCGTCGCACGATGTGGGACCCCATCATCTCAGCCGTGGCGCTGCTCGGGTTTTCGGTTCCGACGTTCGTCATCGGGACGCTGCTGATCCTGCTGTTTGCCGTGAGGCTCGGCTGGCTGCCGGCCGGGAGCTTCGTGCATCCGCTGGATGACATGAATGGATTCCTCAAAGCCGCTGCCCTGCCAATCGTCAGCCTGGCGTTGAGCCCGCTGGCCGTCATCATGCGCATGACGCGCTCATCGGTGCTGGAGGAACTGGGGAGCGACTACGTGCGCACCGCCCGCGCGAAGGGCCTAGCGGAAGCGCCGGTGATCGTCAGGCACGTCATGCGCAATTCGATGCTGCCGGTGATCACGGTCATGGGCCTGCAGTTTGGCGGGTTGTTCGCGGGCAGCGTCATCATCGAGTTCATCTTCAACTGGCCGGGCATGGGCCGCCTGTTTCTCACCGCTATCGGCCAGCGCGACTATCCCGTCATCCAGGCCGTCGTCCTGGTCGTGGCGCTCTCGTTCGTCCTGATCAACCTGCTGACTGACCTGTCGTACGCGTTCTTCGATCCGCGCATCCGGGTCGATCGGAACTGATGATGGTGGGATCGACCAACGCCATGGAACCGGAAAGCTCGCTGCAAGCTGTCTCAGCGAAACAACGGCCGAACGCGTTCCTGGACTGGGTCCGCTGGGCCACGCGCACCCCGCGCGTCATCGCCAGCGGCGGATTCATCCTGCTGCTGGCGCTGGCCGCGCTGGCCGCCCCGCTGATCACCATCGGCGAGCCGGCCCAGATCCGCTCGGGCGAGCAGCACCGCCCTCCCAGCCTCGAATTTCCCCTGGGAACCGACGAGTTCGGGCGCGACATCTACACTCGCCTCATCTATGGCGCGCGTATCACCCTCATCGTCAGCATTGTCAGCGTTGCCATCGCGGCGATCGTTGGCACGACCCTGGGCATGCTCTCGGCGCATTTCGGCAGCCCGGTGGACACCATCCTCATGCGCTTCGCGGACGGTATTTTGGCGTTTCCCGGGATTCTGCTGGCGCTGTTCATCATAGCGTTCCTCGGGACCTCGGTCGTCAACATCATTCTGGTCATCGGGTTTCTGTACATACCCCGCTTTCAGCGGGTCGCCTACGCGACGACCCTCTCGATTCAGGAAAACGACTACATCGAAGCCTACAGGGCCATTGGCGCGCGCACCGGCAGAATCCTGGCGCGCGGAGTCCTGCCGAACATCCTGGCTCCGATCATCGTGCAGATCTCACTGGCCATGGGCACGGCGATCCTGCTGGAGGCGGGCCTGAGTTTCCTGGGGCTGGGACCGCCGCCATCGGTGCCGTCCTGGGGCCGCACCATCCAACAATCGAGCCGCTTCATGAACCTGAGCGCCTATGGCGTCATCTGGCCGGCCGTCATCATTTCGGCCACGGTGCTTGCCTTCAACATCCTCGGCGACGCGTTGCGGGATCGCCTCGATCCGCGCCTGCGCACCTGACGCGCACGATCGCGGCATGACATGAACGGTCGGGCACACGGGGCATGACAGCACGACACGGGTTCAGCCAGCGGGGCGCCGCGGCCCTGCCAGCCCACGACAGGCGCCGGCAAGACCGGCCCACGCACGGCGTTCGGTCCGCGCTACGCCATCGCCCGCTCGAAGTCGGCGAAGACCGTCACCGGATCGATCGCCGTGTCGATGATTCCCTGCGAGTGCATCTCGTGGCAGAACGTCGCGATAGCTGCCCGGTTCGGCTCGACCCCGTGCGTTTGCCAATCGGGTCCGAGCGTCCGCTCCGCCGATTCCAGTTCCTCCAGCACCCAGGGCGCGACATCAGCCAGGTTCAACCGGCGCTCGGCGGCCAGCTTCTGCGCCGCGTCGAACGCGTTGAACAGGCTCCGCACGACCCACGGATGCTCGTCGACGACGCTGGCGCGCAGCCCCACGATGTGGAATGGGGGCAGGAATCCGATCCGTGCCGCGTACGCCTCCTCGACCTCACGGAAGTTGGGCAGCAGCCGCGCCAGCGGGCTGCCGGCCTCGTAGAACGAGCGTGGCGGCTGGGACATGATCAGCGAGTCGATCTCGCCCGCCAGCAGCAGCTCCATGAGCGTCTTGCCATCCGGCGCCGGGCTGGCGTGCGGCGGGAGTCCGGCGCCGGGAGTGGGCTGGGCCGGCAGGGTCTCGGGTGGTCCGACGATCCAGCGGATGCCCGTGATGTCGATGCCTGCTTCCCGCAAGGCAGCGCGATTCCATGTGTGCCCGGTCGCTCCAAAGACATCGACGCCGATGCGCTTGCCGGCCAGATCGGCAAGCGACGTCATGCCACTGTCGCGCCTGACCAGGAAGCAACGCTGGCGAAAGCCACGCATCACGAAGACAGGCATTCCGATGATGTCCCGGTTGTTATCGACAAGGCGCCGCAGGTAGCCGGCGAACGAGAGCTCGCCCGCCTGGAACGACTCATCCGTGAGAAACGCTGCCATCGGAGTCTCGCGGTCCAGTCGCAGGTCTATGCCCTCCGCCGTCACGTCGCCATTGGACAGCGGGGTGATCGAATCATAGTTCCGAATAACCAGCTTGATCGGCAGACTCTGCACGTGCATGCGCCCTTCGTTTCAATCACGACTCTCCATCATGTGCGACCGACAATACCAGATATGAGCCACGTTGTCCACGATGTACAGAGGGGCAAGGGCGTGTAAACGTGCCGTGTGATATCCTGAATCAACGGTGAAGAGTGTCATCGAGTTCTGCGTTCGCATGTGAGCGCGGATATGTCAACGTTATAGCGTAGGCTCATGTCGATCATAGTTGTAGGAGCATGTCATGATTGATCTGCACAAGAAATACAACCTGACGCCGGTCATCAACCTGTCCGGCCCTCTGACCACCTACGGGGCGTCGATGAGCAGCCCGGCCGTCTGCGAGGCCGTGGCCAGTGGCATGAAGTGGCAGTGGGACATGGACCAGCTCTTCGCCCGCGCCGGGGACGTCATCACTGCCTGGAGCGGCGCCGAAGCGGGCACGCTGACCGCCTGCGCCGCGTCCGGCGTGACCTTGAGCGTCGCGGCCTGCATGACCGGCAACGATTTGGGC
>DATKCN010000033.1:0-2840 GCA_035513175.1 Thermomicrobiales bacterium | reverse complement strand
GTCCGGTGAGAACTCCGCCCGCAGCGGCCGGCGCCAGTCGAAGCTCTTCAGCGCCTGATGGGCGCCGGTCGTCGTCGAGATCAGCGCAAGCTGGTTCGTGTTCCCCGGCGTCTCGATATTGGCCAGGATGTGACGGCCGTCAGGGGACTGGTCGAACGGGATGGGCAGGAGCTCCGCATTGTGGAAGATGATGGTCGGCTCGGCGGCGCGCGGCACGCCGGCCTCGTCCGGCTCGAATCCGATCACGCGGATCTGGAGCCCGGGACCGTGAGCCCAGGCGTACACGATGTGACGGCCGTCCGGCGAGAACACGCCCCGCAAGGCCATCCCTACCTCATCGGGTGCGTTCGTCAATCGATGGAGCTGTCCGGTGCTCAGATCCCGCACGGCCAGATCCAGGGTGCTGAAATCGGTCAGGGAGACGTAACGGCCGTGGGGCGAGATGAACGAGTTGCGGAACCCGTCGTAGTCGCTGCCCGTCGCCAGCCTGCGCAACGTGACTCCACGCTGCGTCGTGACCGAGTTGCGATCAGTCGTCGCGGCTGCCACCGCATCGCTGCCGAGACGTTGAAGCTCGGATTCGCCGCTGCAGCCGGCGAGGACAATCATGACGGCTGGCGCCATGAGCATCGCGGTATGCCTCATCATGAATGCTCCTCCCTGTTGCAGCCGCTGGGAACGAGGGGGCGTCGTTGCGAGCCGCCGTCGTGGTACGCATTGCTCCAGGCCAGTAAAGGGAAGGGCCATGCCGCGTCGCGCTCACGACTCGTAACGCGTTGTGACATAGTCACCTCGGCCACTGGCGGCCCCGGCGCGAGGACCCGTTGCGTGTTACGCATCGTTACGGCCCGAGCGGGGCACGTTACAGCGGCCGGTCCGAGACCGCGCGCGCTCCCCGTTCAGGCCAGGGCGTCGATGACGGCCTGTGCCGCGTCGATCAAGGGCTGCCCCTCCTCGGCCGTCAGGACGCCGCCGTCGACGAGCGCCTGCACCCCACGGATGAACGCCCCGAGCTGATGGATGGCAGGCGTGACCTTCCCGTCGTTCAGCATCGCGGTGGCGATATTCAGCTTGTTGATCAGGGACCGTGCCTGGCCCTGGTTCAGGGCGCCTGCGTCTTCCAGGGCGTCCACGTCCGCCACGATCTGCTCGAGCCTCTCCACGGGCGTCAGCGGTCGCCAGAGGGCGGCGTGCACCTCGCCGCCCGTGGTGCTGCTCCTCCCCACGATCCAGCCCGCCTCGTTGATGTCGACAGCGAAGCTCTCCGTGCCGCCCAGAGTCCCGAGGTCTGTCATGACGCCATCCTGCCACAGGAATGCGTGGGTCTCGCCGCCCCCGGTGCTGGCACCTCCCACGACCTGGCCGGCGTCGTTGATGTCGAGCGCGAAGCTCTCCGTGCCGCTCAGCGTCCCCAGGTCCATCATGTGACCGTCCTGCCAGAGGAACGCGTGAATCTCGCCGCTGGCGGTCCTGCTGCTCCCCACGACCTGCCCCGACCCGTTGATCGCGGCGGGCGTGCTGTAGCCACCCCCCAGGGTGCCGAGATCCGTCATGACCACGCCTTCCCACAGGAAGGCGTGGGTTTCGCCGCTGTCGATCCTGCTGAAGCCTACGATCTGGCCTGCCCCGTTGATGGCGAGGGCCACACTGGCGACACCGCCCAGCGTACCGAGGTCCGTCATGTCACCGTCCTCCCACAGGAACGCGTGGGTTTCGCCGCTCGCGGTCTCGCTGGAGCCTATGATCTGGCCCGCCCCGTTGATGCCGAGAGCCAGACTGGCGTCACCGCCCAGCGTACCGAGGTCGGTCATGTCACCGCCCTCCCACAGGAAGCCATGGATGCTGGAGCCTCCGGCCGTGCTGCGCCCTACGACCTGGCCGCTCCCGTTCATGGCCGCGGCGAGGCTGACGGCATCGATGGTCTGACTGAGGGTACCGAGCTCCGTTCTCACGCCGCTCTCCCAGAGGAACGCCCGGCGGCCATCGGAGTTCGTGGTGGTCCCCACGACCTGGCCCGCATCGTTGAGGTCGAGGGGAAAGGCGTCAAAGGCGGCCCCGAGGTCCGTCAACACGCCGTTGTCCCAGAGGAAGGCGTGGGCGGGCTCGCCTTTGGCGGATGTCGTGCTCATTCCCACGACCTGGCCCACCTCGTTGATGGCGGCGGCCTCGCTGAAGGTCCCGCCCAGAGTCCCCAGATCGAGGGCGGCGAAGCCGCCGCTACCGTGTTCGGAAGCCAGTAGCAGGGGCTGCAGCGGCTCCAATCCGTTCGCTCCGGTCGGGGGTTCGGAGCAGCCCAGCGCCAGGAATGCAACGGCGAGCGTGGACGTGAGTGTTGCACACTTCGATCGACTGTCTCCTGGGGTAATCATCGTTCCTCCACTTGGTCATGTGGGGTTTGGCCCTTCGAGCCCGCGGCGGGAGCGGCCGGTGTCACACCGTCCAGCGCCCAGATCTCGCCGCGCCAGCGGCCGGTCCGGTACGCGATCGTGCGACCGTCAGGGTGCAGCGTGGCGCCAGTGTCGTAGTCGGGGATCGTCGCGACGCGCTCGACTGCGCCACCGTCGACCGAAACCCGAAGCAGCTCCACATCGACCGGATCATCGGAGGTCCGGTCAACGAGGTCCAGGAACAGGATCGACCGGCTGTCCGGGGACCAGCCGACCACGCTGCACTGGCAGAACCGCACCGAACCGACCGGCGGCGCATCAGGGTCGACCGGCAGCGGTGCATTCGCGCCGGCGCCGCGATAGACGGTCCGGGCCTGGCTGCCGTCGGTCGCGATCACCTGGAGTGTCGTGTGAATCGCCTCGCCGGTGCGGGTTCCCGTCGCGAGCGCCAGC
>DATKCN010000032.1:0-5475 GCA_035513175.1 Thermomicrobiales bacterium | reverse complement strand
GCCGTCAAGCGAGGCATCCTCATCGCCCTCGACGACGACACGGCCGCGGACCAGTACGAGCGGGCCGTCGATACGTTGGGCGCGGCAGGCTGGGAGCACTACGAGGTTGCCAACTGGGCGCGCGAGCCGCGTTTCCGCTCCCGGCACAACCAGCTCTACTGGCAGAACGGACCGTATCATGGCTTCGGCGCGGGCGCTCACGGCACGCTGCGCTCCACGCGGCACAGCAACGTCCTGCTGCCGATTAGATACATCGAAGCGGTTGAAGCGGGCCAGCGTCCTGTGGCGCATTCCGAGTCGCTGTCACCGGAAACCGAGCTTGGCGAGACGATGATGCTCGGGCTCCGGCTGCTGATTGACGGCGTGTCGATGACCGACGTCATCGCCCGCCACGGCGTCGATCCCCGCGAACGGTTCGCGTCGGAGATCACGCGCTTCTTCGAGATCGGCATGCTCGAGTGGAACGGCGATGGTCACGATCGTCTGCGCCTCACGCCGCCGGGAGCGTTGCTGGCCAACGATGTCTGCGCCGCGTTCGTCGCGACGGCGTCGTAACGAGCCGGTCACGCCGCCGCGCGCCATTTTGATTCGGGCCTCTGGGGCCATTCTGCGCAACCAGGCTGCCACCCCTCGGCGCAGCCAGTCCGTGCGAGCGTGGACGACCCGATGCCGTATACTCGGTAGTCATCCAATGCGATATCGCTCGCGACCCCTGTGCGTTCGAATACAGGCGTCCACAGGAGGACTGATGCTGAAGACGCTTGCGCCCGCGTTCGTCGCCATGCTCATCGCTGGCATGCTCGCCGCGTGTGGGGGAGGCGGCGCCGATTCGACTCCCACGCAGGAGACCGCTCTAGCGCAACCCGCGACCTCCACCACCGCCACGTCCGAGCCCACCGCGACGGCAACGGTCCCCGCCGCGACCGCCACTGCGACGGAGCCAGCGTCGCCGACACCTGCGCCGACCCGCACGCCCGGAGCCGCTCCGACCAGGCTGATCCCAACAGCGACCCCGACGCCGACGCCGACTCCGACAGCCACGCCGGAGCCGGGCGATGAGGTCGCGCAGTTGCTCGGATTTGCGGCGCTGACTGCCGACGATCTTGGCGGTGATTGGGCGCTCGACTCCACCGAGGTTCCCGATCTGGTCGGCGACGAGTCAACCGCGATCTGCGGACAGCCTCGCTTCGTGGACCGCGCCACGCGCACCGGACGGCTGCAGCTCGACTTTTCGAGTGACTTGCTTCCGGCGGCGCTCATCCAGGACCTCGTGGCGTTCCCGTATACAACCACCGTTGAAGCGATGAACTATGCCCGCGACAGCGTCGGAGCCTGCGCCGAGTGGACCGACGAGGAGGGCGCTTACTTTCAGATCAACCCGCTCGAAGACCCGGTTCTGGGCGATGAGTCATTCGCTTTCACGATCGCGTTCGACGCGCCGGACGGCACGCCGATCGAATCGTACTCGATCGTCGTGCGGGAGGATGAGTACCTGCTGACGCTGACATACATCACATTCGCGGGCGGCGACATCTCGCCGCTGCTCGGAATCGCGCAGACCGCCACGGCCAAGATGTTCGGCATTTCCGAGTGGTTTTTCTACGACCATCTCGATCCAAGCTTTCTTGCCCAGTCAGGCGCTCACCTGCTGACGACCCTGGAGATTCTCGGTGGATGGACGTTGGATGAGTACGCGATTCCCAGCGCCGAGGACCGCTATGGCTTCTGCAATGCCGACGCCTTCCCCGACGTGTTTGTTGCGCGCTCTGAGATCGCAGCCAGATACCACATCGACCCCGACAATGGACCGTTCCTGACTCATACGATCGTCGCGCTGGAGAATGCGGAGGCTGCAACCGTCGCGATGTCGTTCATCCGCGAGACAACTGCGTGCGCGGAGTGGAACGACGACATCGGGGACTACTACCGTGTCGCCGACCGCCCGGACAGCGCGCTGGGAGATGAAGCGATCGCGGTCATCGCGCAGAACGAGGCGGTTAACTTCGGCACGGTGCAGATCGAGTTCATGTTCGTCCGCACCGGCTCGCTGATCACCGTGATCCTGCTTGCCCAGCTCGGGCAGATCGACCACGCACAGGTCGAGGATATCGCCCGCGTTGCCCTCGCCAAGCTCGGCCGCTGAGGCCACCCAGCGTTCCTGCTTCCGGTTCGGGGGATGGGAACGCTGGGTGAGGCCGTCCTTCTACGGAAATGTCGTTTCCGGGTCAAACGGATAAACTGGCCGGGCGAGATGCTGAAATTCGAGCTGGTCCAGGTGCGGGCTGGTGAGCCCCGGCGTGTCGACCTCGATGATCTCTTTTGCGACGGGCGTGAACGCGGCCCGGTAGTGAACGGATGACTTGACGGCCAGGATCTGCTGCTCGGTCGGCTCGATGCCCTGGCTGCGAAGCACCTCGAGGTCGGTTGGCTGGTAGCGCAGGCTGGTCGTGACCACCTGCACCATGCCGCCCTGCTCGCCCTCTACTTCCAGCACCGCAGTCGGCCCCAGCTCGACCGCCACGCCGGTGTTCATCGGTCCCTTGTGGACGAAGTGGCCGTCCGTAATGTGCCGCACCGTCGCCATCACCGTCAGCGGATCGCCGTGCATATTGTCGGTTTTTGCGCCGATTCGCGCCTGAATGGTCTCTCCAACTCCGGCCGCGATCGCCTGCTGCACCGTCTCCGGATCGACCATCGGCACGAGGGCCGTCCGCGTCGCTCCGTGCCGCAGCAGCGCCGCCAGCAGCACCGTGCCGTCGGCCGGGGCTCCTCCGCCGGGGTTGTCCGAGCCATCCGACAGCACGATCGGCCCCTCGGGAGCAGTCATCGCCCGCCGCACGGCCTCGTCGACCGCCACCGGACGCGGCGTGAACTCGTCCCGCAGGCTCCACACGTGGCTGGCGATCTGGTCCGCCAGATCCCGCGCCTGTTGAGGATTGTTGTCGGTCGTCACGATCACCGTGAAATTAGTGTGCGGGATGTCGGCGTAGGGGAAGCCGGGCAGGCAGGAGATATTCAACACGCCGCGAATGTTCTCCAGCTCGCGGATCATGCGCTTCACGCCCAGCATCGGCTCGGTGTGGGAGTGCTGGCGCTGGATCGGTGTGATCATCGGGATCTTCACGATGACCGCGGTCGGCTTAACGCCGCCACGGACGACGCGGGCCATCAGCAGCCCGCACTCGTAGCCCCGCTCGTATGGGTCGGTATGCGGGTACTCATCGTAGGCGACCGCGATCGTCGCCAGCCGCACCATTTCGTCGCTGATGTTGCCGTGCAGGTCCAGCTCGACGATGACTGGCAGGTCCGGCCCCACTACCTCGCGCACGGCCCTCAGGATGTAGCTCTCTCCGTCATCGTCGATCTCCGACACCATCGCGCCGTGCAGCGCCAGCAGCACGCCGTCCAGCGGGCCGCTGTCCCGCGCTTCACGAAGCAGGTTTGCCAGCTGCCCAGTGAGGGTCTCGGTGGCTTCGCGGTTGACCGGCCCGGCCGGCACCGCCGAGGCGGTCATGGTCGGCACGACCTCGAACGCCATGTCCCGCGCGGCGTCGATGTAGGCGCCCAGCGGCGACTTAGTACCGGTGAACTGCCGCAGCAACTCGTCACCGGTGAACCAGCCCCGCTCCCGGAAATGCCGTAACGTGGTCGGCACGGTTGAGAACGTGCTGCTCTCGTGCGAGATCCCGCCAATGGCAATGCGCATGTGTCCCCTCTCGATTGGCCCGTCTCAGCCTGGAGACATCTTCGCAGGCCGAGCCCGAGGCGGCAACGGGCGGTGCTATCATGCCCGGCAGTCAGTGGATGCCCGCGCGACACACAGCACGCTCAATCGCGCCGGGCGGGCTTGGAGGAGAAACGATGGGTTCGGACGAGTTTCGAGACATGGAACGTGAGATCGTCGGCGCGATCTGGACAACCGACGAGCCGTACCAGACGTTGCGCGAGCTGTGTGACGACATCGGGCACCGCTTCGGCGGCTCCGAGTCGGAACGGCTTGGCGCCGAGTTCCTTAAGCAGAAGATGCTTGACTACGGGCTGGAGAACGTCCGCATCGAGGAGTTCCCGATGGCGGGCTGGGAGCGTGGCAGCGCCGCGCTGAAGCTCATCGAGCCGGTCGAGCGAGACTACACCTGCGTCGCGATGCCCTACTGCCCGTCCGCCGATCTGGTTGCCGAAATCGTCGACGTGGGTGAGGGCGAGCTGGCCGACTTCGAGCGGCTGGGCGAGGCGGTGCGCGGCAAGATCGTCATCTCCGCCGCCGAGACGAACAAGCCCGGCGAGCGCACGAGCCATCGCACCGACAAGTTCGGCTGGGCCATCGAGCGGGGAGCGCTGGGCTACATCTACATCAACCAGAACCCCGGCATGCTGCACATCACCGGCTCGATCACCGGCCGCAACCCCGGCGGCGACACGGCCGCCGACCGCGAGGCGCCCATCCCCGGCGTTGGCGTGTCGTGGGAGGCGGGCTCTGCCATCCTGCGCCTCATGGAGCGTGGCGGTGGGACCGGCAAAGTACATCTCAGGCTGGAGAACCGCACTTTCGAGAGCACGAGCCGTAACGTGATCGGCGAGATCGTCGGCTCCGAGCACCCGGACGAGATCGTGCTGATGGGCGGTCACTTCGACGGCCACGACATCTCGCAGGGGGCGGGTGACGATGGCGCGGGCGCGGTAACCGGCATCGAGGCGGCGCGGGCGCTGGCCCGGTTCAAAGGTCGAATCAAGCGCACCATCCGCGTCATCTGCTTCGGCTCCGAGGAGATCGGCCTGCTGGGCGCGTTCCACCACGCGAAGACGACGAACCCGGACGTCTACCGCTTCGTGATGAATCTGGACGGCGCGGGACGGGGAAAGGGCGGTCAGGAGCAACTGACGCTCTCCGGCTGGCCCGAGCTATCGGAATGGTTCGGCACATTCGCGGAGGATCACCACTACTCCCTCGCGATTAAGGATGAGCTCAACTCGCACTCGGACCATTACCCGTTTGCGCTGCGCGGCATCCCCAACGGCACGGTGAACTCCCGCGACTCGACGGCGGGCATGATCGGCCGGGGCTGGGGCCATACCGAGGCGGACACGTTCGACAAGATTCATCTGCGCGGCCTGCAGATGTCGGCGATTCTCGTTGCGCGGCTGATGCTGCTGATGGCGCAGGCGGACGACTTCCCGGCCACGCGGCGCTCCGAGGACGAGGTGCGCGAGCAGCTGAAGGTGAACAACCTGCTGGAGCGCGCTGAGAAGGCGGGCCGCTTTCCGCCTGTCCAGGCCTGACCCAGCTCGGCCGCGCCGACCACTCAAGGACGCCAACTGGCGTTGTTAAGGACTGGCGTCCTTGAGCAAGCCATGTCATTATTGGGTATGCAGCGCTAGAGGTTTCCAGGCAGAGTATGCGTCACTACCTATGGCTGGGTGGTGTCGTTGGAATCTGCCCGCTCGCGCCTGCGCGCTCTTCGCTCGGCGCGATCCGCT
>DATKCN010000031.1:0-8894 GCA_035513175.1 Thermomicrobiales bacterium | reverse complement strand
CGCGAGATCGCCGCGGCGGCAGAGCGGCATGTTGCGCTCGTCCTTCGTGGCGTGCGCCGGTGTGAGCGCTACCGCCTCGTCCCAGAACGCGCGCAGCATCTCCATACCCTCACCGTAGTCCCAGACCGCGGCTGCGACAGTACCCTTCGGTTTCGTGACCCGCGTCATTTCGCCCAGTGCCTTGCGTACGTCCGGGATGAAATTGACAACCAGGAGCGATAACGTGCGGTCGAACATCGCGTCGTCGAAGCGCATGTGCTGCGCGTCGCCGACCTCGAAGAGGACAAGCCTGCTGCCGTGCTGCGACTGCGCAAGCGCGACGTACGACGACGCCGGATCGATGCCGACGATGCGGCTCGACGGCGCCATTGTCGCGACAGCCGCCGTGAGCGCGCCGGTGCCCGACCCGACGTCGAGTACGGTGTCGCCGTCACGCACGCCGGCAAACCGGACGAAGAGCGGAGCCAGGCTGCGGCTCCAGCGGCCCATGAGGTGCTCGTAGGCCTGCGCTTCGGAGAAGATGGAATCCTGGCCAGCCGAGGCGTCGCTCAGCGTCGCCAGAGAGACAACGAGCAGCGCCGAGATCGCACCGAAGGTTGCAACGCTAGCCGGCGTGGCAGCAGCATTGTCGGCGCGCGCGGTGGTCTGCGGTCCGGCCACCTCCACGTCCGCGAGCTTGAAGCTCTCTTTTCGATGCCGGCCGCGAGGTCGCGGGCTCATTCTCGGGCACAGAGAGACCGGCGGTTACGCTCCCGCGTCGGTGCCACTTCTGAGCCTTCGCCACAGCGTCGTTCGACTGATGCCCAGCTTTTCGGCCGCAAGTCGCGGGTCGCCGTTGCACTCCTGCACAATCCGTCGGATCAGTTCGCGCTGAAGCGCCTTCAACGGATCCTTGGCGGTGAGCGCGGCTGCCACGACGTCGCGCGTGGCAGCCGTCAAATCGTGCGGCAGATGCCGCCGGTCGATTCGACGTCCCTGGCACTTGACGAACGCGAATTCGACAATGTTCTCCAACTCCCTCACGTTCCCTGCGAACTGGTGCTCCATCAGAATAGCCATCACGTCGCGTGAGATGTCTTCGATCGAACGTCCCATCTGCCGGTTGAACTTTCGGATGAAGTGCTCCACGAGCAGCGGGATGTCCTGACGCCTCTCTCTGAGTGGCGGTATGAAAATGGGAACTACGTTCAAGCGGTAGTACAGGTCTTCCCGGAAACGGCCGGCACGCATCGCGGCCTTGAGGTCCGTGTTGGTGGCGGCAACGATTCGAACGTCGACGGTCTGCGTCGATGTCGAGCCGACTTTTTCAAACTCGCCCTCCTGCAGAACGCGCAGCAGCTTGACCTGCGTCGCCAGCGCCAATTCGGCGATTTCATCGAGAAAGATCGTGCCGCCGTTCGCGATTTCAAAACGGCCTTGCCGGGTATGCGTGGCGCCGCTGAACGCGCCCCGCACATGGCCAAACAGCTCGCTCTCGAGGAGCGTCTCGACCAGCGCGCCGCAATTCACGGCGACGAACGGCCGTCTTCGTCGCGTACTGTTTTGATGGATCGCCCGCGCGGCAAGCTCTTTTCCGGTGCCGCTCTCACCCTGCAGCAGCACCGTCGTCGTCAGTGGGGCAACTTCGCGGATAAGATCATAGACGTCCTGCATTCCAGGGCTCTTGCCGATCAGGCCCTCGAATGAGTACTGGCGCCGCAGTTGCGCGTTGAGTTCCCGGAGTTCGGAAAGATCCCGGACAAAGCCCTGCAGAAATCTCTGGTCACCCCGAGCCACCCAGCCGATGCGCATCTCGACGGGGACAGTCCCGATGTCCTTCTTGAACAGCTCTGCCTCGAGCGTGACGTGGGTGTTGCGGCCGCCGTCGTGGTCCAATAGCGACTGTAATTCCGTTAGCCGATCGGCCTTGAGCAGATCGGTGAGCGAGAGGCCGAGTAGCTCGTCGTACTTATAGCCAAGCCACCGGCAGAGATTGTCGTTGACCGACATGAAGGCGGCCGACACGGACGGGCAGAGAAACATGCCCTCGTTGGACATCTCGAACAGCGTCCGATAGCGTTCGTTGCTCTGCGCCAACTCGCTAATCCACCGGCCCTTTTCGATCAAGATCGACAGCTGTCCCGCGATCGTCTTCAGCAGGCCGACGTGCGACTCGTTGAATGCCCGGGCGGAAATGCTTGTGAAGAACACGACACCAATCGCCCGCCCCTCTACCTTCAACGGCAGCGTCAGACTCGAACGCATGCCCTCGTCGAGTATCAATTTCGTCCATTTGCTCGATCGGCTCGCGTAGAGCTCCCGTAGATCGTCGATGATTCGTGGCTCACCGAGCGCGAGAATGCGTTCGAGACTCGAACCAGCGATCACGGCGGCGAAACCGTCGTTCAGTAGCACTCTGCGGTCCGATCGCGTCTTGACCTGCACGAGCGTCTTCGAGCTTTCATCGATGAGCGCGATACCCAGGCGGTTGTGGGGCAGGATATCCTGGAGCCGAACATAGATATTGTCGACGACTTCGTCGAGGGTCTTCGCGTGCTGGATCTGTTCAACGATGGCGTGGATTGTAACGGGTTCGCCAGCGACGTCGCGTTCGGCCAGCGCTCGTTCGTACCGCTCCCGCTCTTCCTGTGACAGAGCGAGCTCGATGGATGAACCGTTCCGGCGGACCTCAAACGTCTTCACTGGAGGCGTCAGCACGGGGGATCCCGTTCGCACGTTGTAGCTCCATCCGTGCCAGGGACAGGTGACCACGTCGCCGTCCAGGACGCCTTCTCCAAGCGGACCACCCTGGTGCGGACATGTGTTGTCGATCGCGCACACGTCACCGTCGACCGCGAAGAGTGCGACCGTCTCACCGAGCACGGTGACCACCTTTCCGCAGCCCGACGCGACGGCTTTCGCCTCGGCGACCTTGACCCACTCCCGCATCGATTCCTCCGTTTCAGTTCTGAATTCGGTTTGCAATTATGCAACAGGTCGAATCGCCAGCAACGGACATGGACTCGGGGCGAGTCAAACGAATCGGTTTCAAATCTGCAACCGACGCGCAGGGAACACGTGTGCAACTCCTACTAGCAAGTCCAAATACATCAATCTGTTACGGCGTTGACCACGTGTGGCACGGCAATGGCGGTAACCCGGGGCGATGACAATTGATTCTGCCGCCGTGAAGGTCCAGAGCGTCACGAAAGTAAACGTGGCGAAATTTGCGGAGCTCGAGGCTGCCGGGTGCCTGGTCCGTGCTGCGGGCGGTCACTCGCTGGCGCTGTTCATTCATGGGGCAAAGGTGTACGCCCTCGACAACCGCTGCCCTCACATGGGCTTTCCGCTGGATCGCGGCACGTTGTGCGACGGCGTGCTCACCTGTCACTGGCACCACGCGCGCTTTGATCTGGCGACCGGCGGAACCTTCGATCCGTGGGCCGATGACGCGCAGATCTCCCCTGTGGAAGTGATTGGCGGCGACATCTGGGTCGACGTCGCGCCGCTGCGTCGTCCGCAGGCTCGCCAGCAAGGGCGTCTCCGGGAAGGTTTGGAGCGCAACATCCCGCTCGTGATCGCCAAGAGCACGCTTGCACTGCTGGATCGCAGCGGCGATCTGGTGGAGCCGTTCCGCATCGGACTCGAGTTCGGTGTCAAGCATCGTCACGGCGGGTGGGGGCAGGGCCTGACGATGCATGCGTGTTTGGCGAACATGCTGCCCAATCTCGACACAGCAGACCGGCCGCGAGCGCTGTATCACGGGCTGTCGGCTGTGGCCTGGGAATCGCATGGCACGGCTCCGCGGTTTCCGATCCGCCCGCTGCCAGATGCCGCACACGACCTTGTCACGCTGAAACGTTGGTTTCGCCAGTTTGTCGACGTTCGCGACGCGGAAGGCGCCGAGCGCTGCATCGCTTCGGCGGTGCGGGCCGGTGCCAGCCCCGCGGATATGACGGACATCTTGTTCGCGGCGGCGACGGACCATCGGTACATCCAGACCGGCCACGTCGCCGACTTCGCCAACAAGGCATTCGAAGCACTCGACGTCGCCGGGTGGGACGAGGCGGAGCTGGTGCTCACGAGCCTCGCCTCGGCATACGCGAACGCGGAGCGGATGGAAGAGTCGAACGCATGGCGCAGCCCTATCGATCTCGTGGCGCTCTGCGAGCGTGCGCTCGAGGCAGTTCCTGCCGCATGCGAGGCGGGTCGGCAACGGCGTGCAGACGGAAGAGCCCTGCCGGACTGGCGCTCGCTTGTTCCAATACTGCTCGGAGACAACCCTCAGAGTGCTGTGGACGCGCTCGTGGCGGCGCTCGGTGACGGCCTCGAAGCAGCAGATGCCGCTGGCGCGGTTGCCTACGCGTCTGCGCTACGCATTGCGCAGTTCCACACGGGCAACGAGTTCGACGACTGGGTGAGCGCGATGCACAGCTTTTCGTTCGCCAACGCGATCCATCAGGCTATCCGTCGCGCGCCGTCCCCCGAATTGATGCGAGGCGTATTCGATGCGGCGATGAGCGTGTATCTGAACCGCTTTCTCAACGTACCGGCGGCGCGTCTCCCGGAGGCCGCCGATTCTGGTGGTCAGCCAGACGCGCTGCTCGATGATTTCGGGAGCCTTCTCAACACCCGTCAACAGGTGAACAGAGCTGGCGAACTGGTCGCTCAGTACCTCTCATCAGGCGCCGCGCCTGAGCGTCTCCTGGCGGCGATGGGACATGCGCTGTTGCGAGAGGATCGCGACTTCCATTCTATTCAGATGCTCGAGGCGGCAGTCCGGCAGTACGCTTTCCTGCGAGGAACGACGGAAGGTGGCCATGTCCTCGTCGCAGCGGCACGATACCTGGCGGCGCATTCGCCGACGGTGCGGGCGCAAGGGCAAACGTTTCAGATCGCGTCTCGACTTCATCGCGGTGAGCGCGTGTTCGAGGAGCCGTCCGGGTCTGACGCGCACTCATAGATGCGTCGCGTCTTTTCAAGAGGAGCAAAAGCAGATGATTGTTCTCGTTGGCCGTAAGGCTCCGGATTTCACGGCGCCCGTCGTCCTTGCCGACGGCACCATCGTGGACAACTACACGTTATCAGAGCGGACCCGCGGCCAGTACGTCGTGGTGTTTTTCTATCCGCACGATTTTACATTCGTGTGCCCGTCTGAGCTCATTGCATTCGACCGTCGAAGCGCAGAGTTTGGCAGACGCGATGTGCAGCTAGTCGCCGTTTCGACGGACTCGCATCACACGCACTACGCGTGGCGGAACACGCCAATCGAATGCGGCGGCATCGGCCCCGTCGGCTATCCGCTGGTTGCCGACATGACGCATGCGATCGCCAAAGCGTACGGCGTCGAGACGCTGGACGGCACTGCGGCGCTCCGGGGATCGTTTCTGATCGACAGGAGCGGGGTGGTTCGCCATCAGATTGTCAATGATCTGCCACTCGGCCGCGACGTCGACGAGATGCTTCGTGTCATCGACGCGTTGCAATACCACGAACAATACGGTGAGGTCTGCCCTGCCGGCTGGCATCCAGGCAAGCGCGCCATGAAAGAGACGTACGAAAGTGTGGCCAGCTACCTTGTCCTGGAAGGCGCAAGCCTGTAACGGAGGGTGACATGGCTCGAGCACTGGCGCCGCCTGCCGTCCGCCGATGTCTGTCACCCGCTTCTTCCGCCTGTTCGTCTGTACCACTAGACGACAAGGACAGGTGGTCTCATGGCGGACACATTCGATCCAGCACAGCTTGGGCTCGTTGCGGTCATCGGCGCCACGATCTGGTTTACGGTCGCCGCGAGACGACGGGGCGCCAGGTGTTCTGGCCGCTGTTGGGGCCGTCACGTTCTTCTGTGGCGGTCTGATCGCGTTGCTTGGCCTTGCTCACACGTTCGCCGTGATCGGCAGGGCGTTCTCACGACCACCTGCGTTCGAGTACGACTTTCGTCTCTACTCACTGGTCATGCTTGGCGTATCGCTGATCGCGGGGGGCTTGCGCTGTCTGAGCACGTCATGGAACGTCGCCCGCGGCGATACGCGGGCCTGGAAAGCGGCGCTGACAGCGACCATTCTGCTCCTCGTCGTCAACGTGCCGCTCATGCCGATTCAGGGCTTTGCAGTGGCCTTCTCCGCGTTCCTACTCGTGAGCCTGCTCACGCTGATCGCGACGCGACGCCGCTTCGCTGCGCCCCTTGCCCACCGAACCGTCTCGACCTCGGAGATCGCGCGCGCGCACGTTTCCGCGGCGACATGAGTGGAGTCCAGGTCTTTTCGTGATCATCGGAGCCACATCTGGTTCGCGGCTGCCTCTCGGAGGTGTGGCCTCGGCGCCGCGGGCGACCCAGGCGGTGTTAGCGTTTTGCGCACGAATGAACGCGAAGAAGAATCAGTCACCCGTCTCGGGCGCGTGATTCGTCAGAGCCGGTGGAGGCATGAACGCAGGATCCAGGTCGAGGAGCGCTCGTGGAGTGGGCTGACGCGGACGAAGCGATCGCGGCCCTGTTCCTAGAGCACGCGCGTTCGCTCGTGCGTCTGGCGAGATTCTTTGCCGACGATCGCAATGCGGCGGAGGACCTGGTCCAGGAAGCGTTTCTGCGCCTTCGCCGGTCGTTTCACCGCATTGAAAGCCCCGACCGGGCGGCGGCCTATCTTCGCTCGATCGTGCTGAACCTGGCGCGCGATCACAATCGGCGCGGGCTGATGTCGCTGCGGCACCGCATGCCCGAGGAGGACAGCCGGTTGTCGGCAGAGGACCGGATCGTCATGCGCGAGGATCAGCAGCAAGTGATCAACGCCGTGCAGGCGCTGCCGCGACGCCAGCGCGATTGCCTGGTGCTGAGGTACTACATGGACCTAAGCATTCCGGACATCGCGACGACGTTGGGCATCTCGGAGAACTCCGTCAAGACGCATCTGCGGCGCGGTATGGCGGTGCTCGAAGCGCGGCTGGAGGCGACGCCATGACTCGACTCGAGGCCCGGCTCCGCGATGCGCTCTACGCGGAGGCACTGCAGGTCGAAGAGAGCCCGGACCTGTTCGCGCGTGTCAAGGGCTCCATCGAAGATGAAGGCGGTCGTCGGAGATGGCGTCGGCGAGTCGCGGCGATCACCGGGACGGCACTCGCGGCATTCGCGGTCTTGATCGCGGCGGTCACGGATTTTCGCGAAGGAGAGTTTCTCATGGACTGGCGAATCCTCGAACTCGTCACCACAGCAATCCTCGTGGTCATCGTCATTGTCTTGGGCCCCTTCATCAAGAGGTTCGGGAAGAGCTACGCCGCGGAGGTTTTCAGGGCGAACCCGGCTACCGGCAAAAGTTTCATCGTGCTCATGGACTTCGCTTATTACCTCGTCTTCGGCGCTTACGTTCTGTTCACGCCGGTGTTTAACCCGCCGGACACGTGGAGCGACATGGCCAACGCCGCGCAGTTGAAGGTCGAGACGATGAAGATTGCCGGCATCTTGCTCCTCATGGGCGTGCTGCACGGTGTCAACCTGCTCATGCTGCCGATCATCGGGCGCCTGCTCATGCTGAACAAACAGCTTGACCAGGAGATGCGCGATCGGGAAGGCGGGCCGCAGCGACCGCAGGACCCTGGCGCGGCCGGACCAACCGGCGCGCCGTGACGACGCGTTGAGTCGTTGGCCATCCGGCTCAGCGACACGCACCCATCTGTTGGATAGCGAATCGAAGGTGTGACATGGTTCGGGCTCTTGCGGCTTGTGGAGTTGTGGCGATTTCCCTGATGATTGCGCTCGCGTGTCAACGCGAGCCCCCGCCGTTGGAACGCGCGAACCCGATTGCGCCGGTGCCCGCGCCGCCGCTAGGCATTGATAGCAGATTGTCGGATCTCCCTGATCCACCGACGTCGGCTCGGGTTCGTCTCGGTCGCTGGCTGTTTTATGACAAGCGTCTTTCCGCAGACGGCACCATCGCATGTGCGACGTGCCACCGGCCTGAGCACGCGTATTCGGAGCCGACTGCAGTCTCGACGGGCATACGCGGGCAGAAAGGTGGGCGCAAGGCGCCATCGTTCATTAATCAGGCATGGACGCTATTCCCTCATTTCTTCTGGGACGGCCGTGCCGCCTCGCTCGAGGAGCAGGCGCTCGGACCCGTCGCCAACCCCATCGAAATGGGCAACACGCACGAGGCGATGGTGGCGATAATCACGCGCACGTCGGAATATGCACCGTACTTCCGAGAGGCGTTTGGTACGCCGGCGATTACGAAAGAGCGCGTGGCCAACGCCATCGCCGACTACGAACGGACCCGAATGAGTGGGAACTCAGCGTGGGATCGCTGGCGGAAGAACCGCGATGAGACCGCCGTGCTGGCGGACGTCAAAAAGGGGCATGAGCTGTTCTTCGGCAAGGCCGCATGTAATCAGTGCCATCTGGGCCAGAACTTCACCGACAGCCTCTTCCACAATATCGGGGTGGGATGGAATCCGAAGACGAACAGGTTTGCTGACGACGGTCGTTACCTTGTGACCAACATCGACAGCGATCGGGGCGCGTTCAAAACGCCGACGCTGCGCGACGTGACCATTCACGCTCCGTACATGCACGACGGATCCATCAAGACCTTGCGCGAAGTCGTCGAGCTGTACAACCGAGGAGGTCTCAAGAACCCGTTCCTCGATCCAAAGCTGCAGCCCCTGAATCTCGCGAGAGATGAGATCGATGCGCTCGTGAAATTCATGGAGGCGCTCACGGGGGAAGGACCTCGCGAAACGCCGCCAGCCGCGTTTCCAGGGATCAGATGACTGGTCGGACGACCTGAATCGTACCGGGTTTATCGGAGGGCCCATTCCGAGAGAGGATGGCCCCGATGGCACGACCCAGCAAGTATTCCCCGGAGCTGCGTGAACGCGCGGTCCGGATGGTCTTCGACCACACGGACGAGTACCCGTCGCAATGG
>DATKCN010000030.1:0-4921 GCA_035513175.1 Thermomicrobiales bacterium | reverse complement strand
GGCTGGACCTTTGTCTGGATCATCACGGCGGTGGGCGGCGCGCATGTCTGCCTGCGGCGGGTCGAGCCGCAACGCGTGTTCGAGCAGGTCAGGGACGAGCGCGTGACAATGCTGTGCGCCGCGCCGACAATTCTGATCGGGCTGGCCAACGCGCGGGACGAATTGCACGCGCTGTCCCATCCCGGCGTGCGGGTCTTCACCGCCGGGGCGCCGCCCGCCGCCGCGACGATTGCCAAAATCGAGGGCTCGCTGGGCTGGGACATTCTGCACGTCTATGGCATGACGGAGCTATCCCCGTTCGTGACCATCTGCGAGCCGTTGCCTCATCACGCGGACCTGTCGCCGGACGAGCGCGCGACCGTGAAGTCACGGCAGGGCGTCGAGCTGCTGACCTCCGGCGAGCTGCGGGTGGTCGACGAGGATGGCAACGAGGTTCCACGCGACGGCGAGACGGTCGGCGAGATCATCGTGCGTGGCAACGTCGTCATGCACGGCTACTACAACGACCCGGAGGCCACCGCGCGGGCCATCGTTGATGGCTGGATGCACACCGGCGACGCGGCGGTCGTGCATCAGGACGGCTACGCCGAGATCCGCGACCGGCTGAAGGACATTATCATCAGCGGCGGCGAGAACATCTCGTCGGTCGAGGTAGAGGGCGCGCTGATGCGGCACCCGGCGGTGCTGGAGGTCGGCGTTGTCGGGCTGCCGCACGAACGCTGGGGGGAGTCGCCCTGCGCGTTCGTCGTGCTGCGCCCCGGAGCGGCCGCGAGCGGCGACGAATTACGGGAGTTCGCGCGCGAGCGACTGGCGCACTTCAAGGTCCCGACCGCCTATGAGTTCGTCGACGAGCTGCCGAAGACGGCAACCGGCAAGATTCAGAAGTACGTGCTGCGCGGCGGGCGAACGGCGATAGCGGCGCAGTGACGAGCGGATAGCGGATAGCGGGTAGCGGATGGTGGGACGTAACGCGTAATGCGAGGCAACAGACTCCGCCTCTCCCAGGATTGGGAGAGGGGGCCGGGGGGTGCGGCAGCACTAGTGAGGGCAATACATGGAGCGGTTTCGGGCGTATCAAGTGGTCGAGGAGGATGGGAACGCCACGGGGCGGATGACCGAGGTGGGGCTGGACGACCTCAATCCGGGCGATGTGACGTTGCGGGTGACGCATTCCAGCATCAACTACAAGGACGCGCTGGCAGCCACAGGCAAGGGCAGGATCATGCGGCGCTTCCCGCTGGTGGCAGGGATCGACGTGGCGGGCGAGGTGCTCGAGTCGAGCGATGCGCGCTTCGATGCGGGAGATCAGGTGTTCGCCACGGGGTACGGGTTGGGCGAGGAGTTCGACGGCGGCTTCTGCGAGCGGGCGCGGGTGTCCGCCGATTGGCTTGTGCCGTTGCCAGCCGGGTTGACGTTGCACGACGCGATGGCGATCGGAACGGCGGGCTTCACGGCGGCGCTGGCGGTGCAGCGCATGGAGGACAACGGCCTGCGCCCCGGCAACGGGCCGGTGGCGGTGAGTGGGGCCAGTGGCGGGCTGGGCAGCATCGCGGTCGACATTCTGGCCGGGCTGGGCTACGAGGTTACGGGCATCACCGGCAAGACCAGCGCCCACGACTTTCTCCGCGACCTGGGCGCAACCACCATCCTCGACCGTACCACGCTTGACATGGGCAAGCGCCCCCTGGAGCGCTCGCAATGGGCCGGAGCCGTCGACCCGGTGGGTGGGGACATGCTCCCCTGGCTGACCCGCAGCGCGAACCGCCACGCCAGCATCGCCAGCTGCGGCCTCGCCGGTGGACACGAGTTCAGCCTGACCGTTATGCCCTTCATCCTGCGCGGCGTCAACATCCTCGGCGTCGACTCCGTCGCGTGGCCCATGAACAAGCGCCGCGCCCTCTGGGCTCGCCTCACCAGCGACATGCGCCCGCGCCAACTCTCCCAGATCACCCGCACAATCCCATTTGCCGACCTCCCCACCGCGTTCGACGCCTTCATGGACGGCACGGTGACGGGGCGGACGGTGGTGCAGATCGCGGAATCGCCGTAGATGCTTTGATAGGATGACACCAACACTCGCCGGCATTTCCGTCTCATCAGAAACTGACGAGCGATGGCAACCACCAAGCTGATGACGATCGACGACCTCTGGGAAACAGAGGAGCCCGGCCGCTACGACCTGATCCGTGGGGAGTTGCATGCGACGGCGCCTGCGGGCAAAGAGCATGGCGATACCGAGATGAATCTTCTGCTGGCACTGGGTACACACGTTCGGGAACATCGCCTGGGACGGGTGTATCCGGGCGATACCGGATTCGTGCTCTCGCGCGAGGCCAACACATTGCTGAGCCCGGACGTTGCGTTCGTCCGAAGAGACCGGCTTCCACGCGAATATCATCCCGCTTTCTTTCCGTTCAGCCCGGATTTCGCGGTAGAGGTTCTCTCCCCATCCGATCGGTCGAGCGAGGTAACCGAGAAGGTCATGGAGTATCTCGCGGCCGGGACGAGTCTGGTCTGGGTCGTCGATCCACGCCTGCGTGTCGTGATCGCGCATACCCCTGACCGTGGCGCTCGGACGTATTCCGATACCGACACCATCGATTGCGGTGATGTCATCCCGGGCTTCCAGATCCACGTTGCCGACATCTTCAACTCACTCCCGTAGTTACCGCCGCCTCCGACCCCATCCCGCTGCCCTATCAATACGACTTCGGCAAGCCCAGCACGTGCTCGGACAGGTAATTGAGGACCATCTCCTGGCTGATCGGGGCGATCTTGTACAGCCGGGCTTCGCGCCACAGGCGTTCGACGTGGCGGTCCTTGCGGTAGCCGCGCCCGCCGAAGGTCTGCACGGCGGCTTCGCAGGCAGCGCACCCAGCCTCGGCGGCCAGGTGCTTGGCGGCGTTGGCTTCGGAGCCGCAGGGCTGTCCGTGGTCGTACAGCCAGGCGGCTTTCAGCGCCAGCAGCTCGGCGGCGGCCAGATCGGCCCAGGCGCGGGCCAGTGGATGGGCAACGGCCTGATTGGCGCCGATGGACCGGTCGAAGACGACGCGCTCGCGGGCGTAGTCGGCTGCCAGCCGCAACGCGGCCCGGCCGATGCCGACCGACTCCATGGCGATCACGATGCGCTCGGGGTTGAGGCCGTCCAGCAGGTGGTAGAAGCCGCGCCCGACCTCGCCGACGACATCCTCGTCCGCGACATCGAGATCGGTCATCGTCAGCACGTTGGAGTCGACGGCATTGCGGCCGAGCTTGTCGATGACCTCCAGTGCGCAGGTCCGTGGGTCGAGATCGGCGAAGAAGAGGGTCAGGCCGAGCAGGGGTCTGGCGGGGTCGCGCGGAGCGGTGCGGGCCAGGATAAGGGCTTTCTGCGCGTGCTGCGCGTTCGACAGCCAGGCCTTTTCGCCGTTGAGCACCCAGTGGTCGCCGCGTTTTTCGGCGCGCGTCTCGATGCGGGAGGTGTCGGTTCCGGCGTTCGCCTCGGTGACACCGAAGGACATGCGCAGCGCGCCGGTGGCCAGCAGCGGCAGGTAGCGCTGGCGCATGGCCTCCGATCCGTAACGGACGATCGGGAGCGGCGGGAAGATGGCGAGGTGGATGGGCGAGGCGCCGCTGGTGCCAGCGCCGGACTCGCAGATCGCGCGCAGGAGGATGGCCGCCTCCGTGACGCCGAGCCCCCTGCCGCCGTACTCAGCGGGGATGGCTGTCCCGAACCAGCCAGTAGCGGCGAAGGCGTCGACGAACTCGTGAGGGTAGGTTTCGGAGCGGTCCTTTTCGCGCCAGTAGTCGAGCGTGAAGCGCGCCGCGAGCGTTGCCGCTTCCTGAGCGAGCGCGTCATGAGCCGGGTTCCTGCCGAAGTCCATCGCCGTCCCTTACCCACAGGCGGTTTGCGTCTCGGGACACTGTGTCGCGTGGATCAGGGTCTGTCAATGCTGGCGGGGCGAGTGGGCCACGGGGAGCACATGAGAGCGGTCCTGGCGTGTGGGGCCAGGACCGCTCTGAGGAAAAGGAGTATGTGATTGTGTCGTCGGGCTAGTAACTCAGCGCGCCATCGTGTGTCTGTGGCAGCGTGCCCGGCTCCGGCATCGCCGAGAAAGTGAACGTCGCACCCCAGCTGTTCTCCTCGATCAGCGCCAGCGTCGCCAGGTCGGAGGCGGACGCCGCTGCCGGGAAGGAGAAGGTCGCGCCCCAGCTGTTCTCATCGATGAGAGCCAGTGTCGCCAGCTCGGAGGCGGATGTCGGGAAGGCGAAGGTTGCGCCCCAGCTGTTCTCATCGATGAGAGCCAGTGTCGCCAACTCGAAGGCCGTGGCCGTCATCACCGGCAGGTGGACGTTCAGCTCCAGCTCCTGCATCGCGGCGTACGAGCGGGTTGGCGGCGCGAGCGTGCCGGTCGGCAGCGCGAGGTTCTGCTCGGCGAACTGGTAGTCCGCGAAGCCTTGGCTCTGGAACGCGATCCGGCCCGTCGGCAGGTACAGGTTCTCTTCGATAAACCGGGCGTCGACAGCCGGGCGGGAGACGGAAGCCGGAGCCGCCTGGATCGAGGCGCCCTCGCGGGAGCGGATGGCGATTGCGGCAACAACGGTGAGCGCCAGGAGCAGCCCAGCCGCCAGTGCCACGACGACGAATCCTCTGGAATCGAAACGCTTGCCGCTGATCGTTGCCTGCATGGTGTGCTCCTTTTGCTGTTACGTGTCGGTGGTTGCGCCACATCGCTGACCACGACAACAGCATGCGCTTCTGGCGAACAGCGCACATCCCGCAGTTCCACTAATTGAGGTTGGAGGGGCAGTAGTGAATTCTAACTAGTGGCTCGTCGCGTTCATATGAGGCCCTGCCGCACGGCCCAGGTGGCGGCGGCCGTGCGGGAGTCGACGCCGAGCTTGTTCATGATGTTCGCGACGTGGTTGGCGACGGTATTCG
>DATKCN010000029.1:0-4635 GCA_035513175.1 Thermomicrobiales bacterium | reverse complement strand
GGCGTGCTGATCAAGCCGCTTGAAGACGACCTCGGCTGGTCCCGCGCCTCGATCTCACTGGCGATCTCGATCGGGCTGGTGCTCTACGGCTTCGCCGCGCCGTTGGGTGGCAGCCTGCTCGACCGCTTCGGCCCTCGTCGCGTCATGGTGCTGGGGCTGGGGCTGACGCTGCTGAGCACGACGGTCAGCGCGGTCATCACGTCGTTGTGGCAATTCACGGCCGTCTGGGGCGTCCTGGGCGGGATCGGGACCGGCATGGTGGCGGTCGTGCTGGGCGCGGCCGTAGCGAACCGCTGGTTTGTCGCCCGCCGGGGGCTGGTGACCGGCATCTTCGGCGCGGCCTCCTCGGCCGGACAGCTGATCTTCATCCCGCTGCTCGTCTGGCTGGTGATCGCCGTCAGCTGGCGCGGAGCGATGCTGTTCATGTCCATCTGCGCCATCGTGCTCATCCTGCCGGTGCTGCTGCTGATGCGCGACAGCCCCTCCGACATCGGCCTGCGCCCTCTGGGCGGCAGTGACGCGCCAGCGGACCTGCGCATGGCCGGCGCAACGAACAGGGGCGTGATGCGGCGGGCGGTGCGCGTCCCGGACTTCTGGCTGCTGTCGGGCAGCTTCTTCATCTGCGGGGCCACGTCTACCGGGCTCATCGGCACCCACTTCCTGGCGCACTCGATCGACGCCGGGGTCACGGCGACGACCGCTGCCACGGTGCTGGCCATCATGGGCATGATGAATTTCGGCGGCACGATCGCCTCCGGGTGGCTGACCGACCGTTACGACCCCCGCAAGCTGCTGGCGATGTACTACATCGTGCGCGGCCTGTCGCTCTTCCTGCTGCCGTTCGTGCTCTCCACCCCCGGCCTGCTGATCTTCGCCATCTTCTTCGGGCTGGACTACATCGCCACCGTCCCGCCCACCGTCGCGCTGACCGCCGACATCTTCGGGCGGCGCAACATCGGAACCGTCTTCGGCTGGATCTTCGCCGCCCACATGTTCGGCGCCGCGGTCGCGGCCTGGATAAGCGGCGTCGCCCGCGACTGGCTCGGCGACTACCAGCTCGCCTTCATCGCCGGCGGCGCCTTCGCCATCGTCGGCGGCCTCATGTCCCTGCGCGTGAATCGCGACGCGCAGATGGCGCCGGAGGCGGTCGTCGCGGCGGCGTAACGCGTTGCCAGGGCCGAGGGATGCGGGTCGAGGGCCGCGTGGGCGAGGATGCGGGGTCCGACCGCAATCGAATCTCCTCCCCTCTCCCAGCACTGGGAGAGGGGCTGGGGGTGATGGTGTCCAGCCTCAGCCCTCCGAGACCGGCAACCGCACCGTCACGACCGTCCCGCCCCCCTCGATGCTGTCTACCTCGATCGTCCCGCCGTGGCTTGTGACGATCTGGTGGGCGCTGGCCAGGCCGATGCCCGTGCCGCGAAACTGGCCAACCACGTTGCTACCCCGCCGGAAACGCTCGAACAGACGCGGCACGTCGTCCGCCGGGATGCCGACGCCGGTGTCGCGGATCGACACGACCACCCGCTCGCCCGACGCATCCGCCTCTCGGACGAGGTTCACCGTCACCTGACCACCGTCCGGGCTGTACTTCACCGCGTTGTCGAGCAGGTTCTCGGCGACGCGCCGGAGGCGGCGCGCGTCCCATTGCCCGACGATGGGCTCCTCCGGCATGACGAGCCGCAGCTCGTGCGCCGTCGTCGACGCCTGGACCTCGGCCGCCACTTCGCGGAGGATGCGCGCCAGGTCGGTCGCTTCCAGCTCCAGATCGAGTGGCCGTCCAAGCTGCAGGCGCGTGACGTCCATCAGCTCGTCGACCAGCCGCACGGCGCGGTCGACAATGTCGTCAATCGCCGCGGTTGCCTCGATCACCTCGGCGGATGGAAGCGGCTCGGGGCGCGTCGCCCTGCGCTGGAGCAGTTGCGCCCGCAACTTGACCGCGCTGAGGGGGTTCTTCAAGTCGTGCGACGCCGCTGCCAGGAACTCGTCGCGGGTGCGGACGGCATCCTGCGCCTCGGCGAACAGGCGCGCATTCTCCACCGCCAGCGCCGCGCGGTCGGCCAGGTCGAGCGCCAGGTCGAGATCGTCCTGGCCGTAGCGGTGGCCGGACTCCGCGGTCACGAACGTCATCGCGCCGAAGACGCCGGCAGGTCCCCGTAACGGCGCGATGATCGCGGAACGGGGCGCGGCCTGGCGTATCAGGTCGAGATTGCGCTCGTCAGTCGCCTCGGCAGCCAGCATCTCGGGACTCACGTCCTCGACCAGCACGGCCTCGCCGGTTCGCATGACGTGGGCGACGCCCACGGCGCTGCCGTGATCGATGGGGTCTGCCTCCTGGAGTGAGGTCGTAAGCGCGCCGTGGGCCGGATCGCCATGCACGATTGCCATCCGCCGGGCGGCCATCTGCCCCCGCTCGACCAGATCGACGACGCACCAGTCGGCGAAGCCCGGCACGGCCATGCTCGCGATCGTGCTCAACGTGGACTCGTAGTCGAGGGTTGCGGACAGTTGTCGGCTCGATGCGGCCAGGAACGCCAGCCGTTCACGACCCCGCTCGGACGCCGCGCGGGCGACGTCCAGCTCGTCGTACGAGCGCGCCAGTCGCGACGAGAGCCACAGCGCCATGCTGAAGCTGAAGGCCAGCGCCAGCGCCAGCAGGCCAACCGAGCGGATCGCCTCGGCGCGGGCGGGGGCGAACGCGTCGCCCGTCTCCTCCTCGACCAGCACGCCCCACCCGGCGACGCCGACAGGCGCGTAACCCACCAGCAGCTCGTCGTCGCCGTCACGCACGATCATGCTGCCCGCTTCCCCGCCCAGCGCGGCGTCGACGTCCGGGCGGTTCGCCAGCGACACGAGCTCGCGCTGGGCGGCGGGGTCGATGTCGGACGCGAGCATCACCTGCCCGCTGCTGTCTATCAGGACGATGTCGACGTGGGGGTCGGAGAGTGTGGCGTGCATGAATTCCTGAAGCTGTCCCAGCGACAGCGTGCCCACCAGCACGCCCCGAATCTCCGGGTCGCTGCCGTCATCCGGCGCGACGATGGGCACGGCGATGGCAACGACCGGCACGTCGGGGCGCACGCGACTCAGGACCGCCGGGCTGACGACGATGTCGCCGGTGGTGAATGCCTGCTGAAAGTATGGACGGTCGCTCACGTTGACGGTGCGTGGGGGAACCGCGACGTGGCGCGTGACGCTGCGCACGTTCCAGCCGTCCGGCCCGATCAGCCCCAGCGTTTCCAGGTTGGGGAAGACGTTGAAAATGCGCAGCATCGCGTGCTCGACATCCTCCGGCGGCGCCGTCGCGAAATCGCGAACCGCGGACTGCGCGGCAATCGCCTGCACCGCGGCCAGGTCCCCTTCGAGCAGCCCTTCGACCGCCGCCGCGACGGCTCGCGCGACGGCGACGCGCTCCTCGTTCAGCGATTGCTCCTGCTGCCGGTAGCTGTAGGCCGCGCTGGCGATCGAGAGCAGGAGCAGCGGCAAGGCAACGAGTGCCACCAGCACCAGTATGCGCGCCCGGTGGCTCATTGCGTTACGCTCCGCGCCGTTGCGTTGTCGTCCATGTCCGGCATTATAGGGTGACTTCGCGTCGCACGCGGCGCCCCCCTTGGGGAACGTGGCGCGTCAAACGCGCGGGCTCGACGCCGTGACCGGAGCGTGCAATACTCGCGCGACGACGCGACTATCATGGAGCATCGACGTGATCGACGAGCCAACGCGTGTGAGTGGATTGCCCTTCGAGCAGCAGCGCCGGATTGCCTGTAGCAGGTCCGGCTAGTTTCGTCTGTCTCGTGTTTCTGTCGCCGCCGGACCATCAAGGTCCAGCGGCTTTTTCGTGTGGAGTGCATGGAGCAGGTTGTGGAAGTCGACGTTGGCTTATTCGCTCGCGGGTTGCTGCTCGGTCTCTCTATCGCCGCCGCCGTCGGCCCGATGTCGGTTCTTTGCATGCGCCGCACGCTCGTCCAGGGTCAGCTGACCGGATTGCTGACCGGGGCCGGCATCGCCAGCGCCGACGGCATTTACGCGCTCGTGGCAGCCTTTGGCCTGACCGCCGTCTCCGACACGCTGATCGAGCAGCGGCGCTGGATGGAGCTGATCGGCGGCGCGTTCCTGCTCTACCTCGGCGTCCGCATTGCCCGCTCGCAACCGGCCCGTGACGCGGCCGTTGCCGCGCAGCCGCGCGGGCTGGTTGGCGCCTACGCCTCGGCGCTGGTCCTCACGCTCGCCAACCCCATGACGATCCTGTCGTTCGTCGCCATCTTCGCCGGACTGGGCCTGGCGCGCGCCACGAATAACGCCGCCGGTGTCGCCCTCGTCGCTGGCGTCGTCCTCGGCTCGCTGGCCTGGTGGCTGTTTCTGACCAGCGCGGTCCGGCTGATCCGAAACAGGCTCACCCCAACAGTGCTGCGCTGGGTGAACCTGCTCTCCGGCGCCGTCCTGACCGTCTTCGGCGCGCTCGCCGTTGTGTCGGCGCTAACCTGACCCGCCGATCGAGCGCGCGTCCTATCGATCCGTAGGGGCGCATGGCAATGCGCCCGCCTGGATACACGCCATCGTCGCGTTGGTCTGCGGCGCCGGAGCCGCTGCTTCCGATCCATGTGCGCGTCGTCCAGCCGGGCGCATTGCCATGCGCCC
>DATKCN010000028.1:0-2667 GCA_035513175.1 Thermomicrobiales bacterium | reverse complement strand
CCGCCGTCGTCCTGCTCTCCGGCGGCGTCGACTCCACCACCTGCCTCGCCATCGCCCGCGCAGAGGGCTTCGAGCCGCACGCCCTCTCCTTTCGCTACGGCCAGCGCCACGCCGTCGAGCTGGAAGCCGCCCGCCGCGTTGCCGAGGCGTTGGGCGCGCCCCGGCACATCACCGTCGACATTGACCTGCGCCAATTCGGCGGCTCCGCCCTCACCGCTGATATCGATGTCCCGAAGGACCGTGCGGCGAGCGAGATGGCGCACGACATCCCCGTCACCTATGTCCCGGCCCGCAACACGATCTTCCTCTCCTTCGCCCTGGCCTGGGCCGAGACGCTGGGCGCGCAGGACATCTACGTCGGCGTGAACGCCATCGATTACTCCGGCTACCCCGATTGCCGCCCCGAATACATCCGCGCCTACGAGGCCATGGCCAATCTGGCCACCGCTGCTGGGGTCCAGGGCCGCCAGCAGTTGACGATCCACACGCCGCTGATCGACCTGACCAAGGCCCAGATCATCCAGCGCGGGCTGGCGCTCGGTGTCGACTACGGTCTCACCATCTCCTGCTACGATCCCGCGCCGGATGGCGCCCCCTGCAGCCGCTGCGACTCCTGCCTGCTGCGCGCCAAAGGCTTCGCCGAGGCGGGCGTGAGCGATCCAACGGCGGCTGTCACGCGGTAGAGTTGATGGCAGATGAACGGAGCCTGACTGTGACCGACCACCTGTATGCCTGCACACTCAGCCCGGCGGAGCTGGCGGAAGCGGCGGGCCAGTATGCGCGGGCCGCCGCGATGTATCACGGAACCGTGGCCTACGCTGACGACGGCGCGCTCGTTACACTGCATGGCGACAAGGGATTCCTCGCCGCGCTGCTCGATGAGATGATCGCCCGCGAAGGCGCCTGCTGCTCTCACCTTCAGTTCGTGGTTGCCGAGGCGCAAGGGGGATTCGACATCCGGCTCCACGTGGACGGCGACCCTGAGCTGGCGGGCGCGATTCTGCGCCAGACAGTCTCCGTGCTCTTTCCCGGCGCGGCGGAAGCGCGGTCCTGACCCGCGCCTCACGTTGAGGCCGCCGCCTCTGCCAGCGCGTAGACCAGCTCGAACGTGATGTCCGCCCCATCGCGGTTCGTGAACGCCACGCTCGTTACCCGCCGCCCGGCGACGTTTCTGAAGTGCAACGCCCCCAGCGCGTAGCCCGGCCCTCCTCCGCCGTGCCCGAACACCAGACCGTGCGGCGACCCCGTGTCGATCATCACCCCCAGCCCGTACGCGGGCTTGCGAAACTGCGGATGGCTGAACGGCAACAGCACCGGCTTCAGCATCGCGGTCAGCGATCGACGGCGTAGCAGTTGGCCCGTCGCCAGCGCGTCCAGCATGCGGGCCGTCTCTCCGGCGGTCGAGATGACGACCCCGTGCGACACCCAGCCGGGATGGTAGACCGGCGCCGCGTCGATCGGCCAGCCCACGCTGCCCAGCAACGTGCTCCAGCCCGGCGTCAGCGTGGCCGCGTCGGCCAGCGTCTCAGCGACGAAGGTGCGCCGCAGCCCCAACGGCTCGGCAATGTGCTCGGCCACCGCAGCCCGCAACGACAGCCCGCTGACTTGCTCGATCAGCAGGTTGACGAACAAATAGCCGATGTTCGAGTACTGCCAGCCCTCCCCCGGCTCGAATCCCATGCCCTGCGGCAGGGTTCGCGTCAGGAACTCGTCCGCCGTCCATGGCTCGGAGGGCCGCTCGCGCACGGCGGCGAAGTACTCCGGCAGCGTGCCGTAGTCCGGCAGCCCGGACGTGTGGTCGAGCAGTTGGCGGGCGGTGATCGTCCGTTCGATCGGCAACGACGGCAGGTAGTCCCGCGCGGGCGCGTCCAGGTCGACCAGCCCCCGCTCGGCCAGCCGCAGCGCGATGGCGGCGATCAGCGTCTTCGTGATGCTGTAGATGTAGAACTGCGCGTCGCGCTCCAACGGCTGCGTCCACGCCTGGTCCCGGAACCCGATCCCCTCCGCCAGCGTCATCTCGCCGTCGACGAGCACCGCGACCGCCGCTCCGGCAATGCCCGCCGTCGCCAGCCGCTCCCGAACTTCCTCGACTATCCGCCGCTGCCAGCCGTTCGCGCTCATTACGTGCCGCCCGCCATTGCTCGTCCACGACGAGCTCGACGCTTCGTGGCTGCCGCGCCGCCGGATGCTCGACCATGAGGGTTGTCACATCCCCCGCGCAGCCTGTTCCCAGCACTGGCGGCGACGGTTGACCCCGGCAATACAACCAGTGGAAGCCTGCATAGCCCATATGGGCTACCACGGTTTCCGCGTGTGAGGACTTTCGGTGGACGCATCCGGCGCCGATCTCTGCCATCATAGCCACCATGAAGCAGCTAAAGGACCCGCCGTCCCAGGATAACCGGCCGAAACCGCCCCGCGAACCGGTCCCCTCGCTTGACAAGCCGTTCAAGGGCTTTATCGTGCCGGAGATTCCTGCCGCCAAAACACCGGGAGCGCAGATCGTCGATCTGACGGTCGAGTGCATCGTGCGTGAGGCGCTCAGCCTCGGCCTCTCGCTGCAGTCCGCAACCACACACGTGCGCTCCACCCTGGAAGCGTACGGGCTGTGTCTCTCACCCGATGAAGTGAGCGCCCGCATCCGCAGCCACGCGCTCACCTATAGCT
>DATKCN010000027.1:0-6791 GCA_035513175.1 Thermomicrobiales bacterium | reverse complement strand
GCTGGACGGCGTGCAGACGCACATTACCAACACGTCGAACCTGCCGGTCGAGAGTCTCGAAGTGGAGTACCCGCTGCTGGTCGAGCGCTACGAGCTGGTCCCGGACTCGGGCGGTCCGGGCCGCTGGCGGGGCGGCATGGCGATCCGGCGCGACATGCGCGTGCTGGAGCACGCCCCGGTCTTCCGCTGCTCGACCAGCCGCCGCCTCAGCGCGCCGTGGGGCATCGACGGCGGCCTGCCGGGCGGCATGGCCCGCATCGTGGTGAACGGCGGGGCAACGCTCCCCGACTCTCCAGGCCACTGGCTGCTGCAACCGGGCGACGTGGCCAGCATCGTCACCGCAGGCTCCGGCGGCTACGGCGATCCCCGCGAGCGGGACCGAGGACTGCTGGCGGAGGATGTCGCGGATGGGCGAGTGAGCGAGGAGCAGGCGCGGGAGGCGCACGGTCAGACGATGGATACCAGGTCGAACGTGACGCCACGAATCTGACGCAATACATGATAGATGCTGGGCTTCACCAACAGCTTTGCCGGGGCGATGTTCGACTCCGTGAACGGGTCTTTGAGGACCGAAAGTCCGAAGCGTTCCCACGTGATGGCGGCATCCGGCAACGCGTCAGGAGTCGCGATGTCGTCGTGTGCGTATGCGATCATCAGCGGTTGAAATAGATGATCGAAGTGCCCATCGCGACGACACGCCGGACACTGGTCTCCCATCTCAATCCCAGATGTCGAGAGCGACATGCGCGGCATCGTTACCGCAGGCAGCAGTTGCCACCACGGAAGCAGACGGTGGTCGATATGCGAACGCGTCTGACGTAATTCAAGGCCTGCGCTCATCACCGCTTCGAGTTGCCGCGCGATGTCCGTCGAAACGACGATGTCTCCGTGCATCGTTTCGACGATCGGAGCCTTCGAAGGCAAATCCGATGCTTTCAAGTAGAGCGCCGAGATCTGCTCGGAGCCAGAGCCACACTTCGAGCAACCGGATCGCAGGTCGTATTCTGTGCCATAGGTCGGGCCACCCGCCCCCTTCGGAGCGCGCACAATGCTCAGGAGCACGAGAGGCGCGGACTGCAGATCATCCTCGTCATAGACGTGCTGGCGCCGCTCGTACCACGCAATGTGCTCGTCGCTCAGCGTGTGACGGAGGCGGGCCAGCCGCGGATCATCCACGAGGAAAGACTCGGCGAACACAACAGGCAGGCGGCTCGTCGGGGACGCCAGACGAGTGAGTCCGGCTGCGGCGAGGATACGCCGCATCTCCGGTTCCGGACGCAACTCCGTGCCGAAAACGATCTGTATCCTGACTCTCATCATCGGAGGATACACTCGATCGCGGCTTGCCATCCTGTAGAGTACGCGCAACCGAGCAGCCACTCAGATTTGCCATGCTCAGTGGTCGACCACGGCGCCAGTGTTATGGACCCACTCCCTTAGCTTGTCATGTTGAGTAGTCGACCACAGGGGTCTTGTCATGGACCTCGCCCCGTGGCTTGGCATTCTGAGCCGCAACCAAGAATCTCCCCGCCTTGGCGGCGACGGCGTTGGGACGGGCGAACCACGTGGCATCCAGCGCCAGGAGATGTTTCGGTTGCAACCTCAACATGACAAGCCAAGAGGGTGGATCCATGTCAAGATCACTGTGGCCGACTACGCGTGCTGACAGGCGGCGACTGAGAACAGCGAGGTGAATGACCACCTTAAAACACGGTTGCGGGGCCGGTTTCCCGGACCCCGCTCGCATGTTCTGGAGATAGGTACTGGAGTTTGAGGGTTTCTGTAGATGCCGTTTTCGGTAAGCTCTCAAGCGCTGGACGTAACGGCCACATCCAGGCTTTTCGCGATTGTCCTCCCCGCGCTTAGAGGAAACGAACGGGTCAACGCAACCGCGATACGATCGAGGTCGATCGATTGAGGGGATCCAGAGGCTCCAGCCTATCATCCTTTCTGTTTCCTGCACCGGCCACCGCACGTTTCATGCCGCTATACTCTTTCGGACCCCCGATCGATGAACTATCATCACTCGGGTCAACGCCATGCGCCGGATACAGGGACAATACGAACCAGCCCTGACGCTTCAATGACGGCTCGATGACATTCCGATGAATTCGCGCGGGACGCGTATGACGGTGTAGTGATATGAGCGAGCGCGTGCTCGTCATCGACGACGACACCAAGATCCTCAGCATGATGCGCCGCGGCCTCATCTTCGCCGGCTACGAGGTCGACACCGCCGAATCCGGCGAGCAGGCGCTCGACATCACCCGCTCCAGCCTGCCCGATGTCGTCATCCTGGATGTCATGCTGCCCGGCATCGATGGGCTGGAGGTCTGCCGCCGCCTGCGCGCCGCCGAGTCCGGCCTGCCCATCCTGCTGCTCACCGCCCGCGACCGCGTGCCCGACCGCGTCGCCGGGCTGGACGCCGGGGCCGACGACTATCTCGTCAAGCCCTTCGCCTTCGATGAGCTGCTGGCCCGCATCCGCGCCCTGTTGCGCCGCACCGGGAGCGAGCAGCCGGAGGCGCTCACCTTCGCCGACCTGGCGATGGACACTGTCACCCACGAGGTTGCCCGCGCCGGACGCCCGCTGTACCTCACCCTGACCGAGTACCAGCTGCTCGAGTTCTTCATGCGCCACCCACGGCAGGTCCTCTCCCGCGACCGCATCCACGACGCGGTGTGGGGCGACAGCTTCTTCCCGGAATCGAACGTCATCGACGTGCACATCAAGCGCCTGCGAGAGAAGCTCGAAGCGCAGGGCGAGCCGCGCCTGATCCAGACCATTCGCGGCATCGGCTACAGCCTGCGCCAGATGAGCGACTGAGGATCCCGGTGTCACTGCGCGCCCGGCTGACGATCGGCTACGGCGTCCTGTTCCTGATCGCGCTGCTGGCGCTGGAGGTGGCCCTGTACGGCATCCCGCGGGAGGCGCTGCGCCGGGGAGTGGACGACGCCCTGCTCGGCCGGGCCGAACAGGTGGAGCGGGCCGTCGTTACCGGCGGCCACGAGGATCTCGATCCAGCATCGATCTCCGCCGACATGTTCGTGCTCGCGCCCTCCGCGCCGGGGGAGGAGCTCACCACGCCCGGCATCCACATCCGTGTGCTGGACGTGCACGGACGGGCGCTGGCCTCGTCGTCCGCCGTCGCGGCGCAGTTCCCGCTCGACGCCGCCGCGTTCGGGCGCGCGCTCAGCGACGAGATCCGCTTCACCACCATCACCGTCGATGGCACGCGGGTGCGCATGCTGTATCACCCACTCCGTCTGGGAGGGCGCGTGCTCGCCGTGCTCCAGCTTGGAGAATCGCTGGTCCCGACCGAGCGCACGCTGGAGCAGATGCGGCTACTGCTGATCGCGGGCGGCGTCGGCGCGCTGCTGGCCGGGCTGATCGGCGGCTGGTGGCTGACCCACCAGGCGCTGCGGCCGGTCGTCGCGCTGACCGACGCGGTGGCCCGCATCGCCACCACCGGCGTGTTTACCGAGCGCGTGCCGGAACCGGTCGTGCAGGACGAGATCGGGCGGCTGGCGGCGACCTTCAACGACCTGCTCGCACGACTCAATCAGATGTTCGACCGCCAGCAGCGCCTGCTGGCCGACACATCTCACGAGCTGCGCAATCCGCTGATGGTCGTGCGCGGCAACCTGGAGCTGCTGGCGCACGACATCCCGCCGCAGGATCGGGCAGAGGCAATCGCCGACGCCATCAGCGAGGTCACGCGCATGTCGAGCCTGGTGCAGGACCTGCTCTTCCTGTCCGACACGGACGCGGGCACGGCCATCGAGCAGCACGACGTGGCGCTGGAGCAGATCGTCGCCGCCATCGCCGAGGACGCCGCCCGCATCGCAACGCGGGAGGACGGCGCGCGCTCGATCGTGCTGGAGGCCAACGACCCGCTGATCGTGCGGGGCGACGGCGAGCGGTTGCGCCAGCTGCTCTGGAATCTGGTCGAGAACGCCGTGCGCTACACCCCGCCGGGCGGCACGGTGACGCTGGCGTTGCGCCGTCGCGGCCCGGTGGCCGAGCTGACGGTCAGCGACACCGGCATCGGCATCCCGCCCGAGCACCTGCCGCACATCTTCGAGCGCTTCTACCGGGTCGACACCGGCCGCTCGCGGGCCGTCGGCGGCACTGGGCTGGGCCTCTCGATCGTGCGCCAGATCACCGAGGCCCACGGCGGCCAGGTGCGGGTGCGCTCCACGCCGGGCGAGGGCTCGACGTTCACAGTGGCCCTGCCGGTGTGGGAGCGGTGAGGGGGTAGCGGAGAGCGTTGAGGTGCTTGATCGCAACGATTGGGCGCCGCGCGTGACGCGATGCGGGCAACATCATCCCAAGCCCCTCACCGCTACCGGCTCACCGCTCGCACAATGGCGTCCGTATCGACAACCGTGGCGAACTCGCCGTGCAGGCTGGCAAGGGAGACGGCGTGAACCGTCTCGGCGGGGTACAGGACGCCGTCCGGGCCGGTGCGGTCATGCGTGGCGGTGGCGTCGGACACCACCCAGGTGGTGAAGCCGAGATTGCCCGCCATGCGGGCGGTCGTCTCGACGCAGTGGTTGGTGGTGAGTCCGACGACGACGACGCGCTCGATGCCGGCCTCCCGCAGGCGCTGCTCCAGGTCTGTGCCGATGAAGGCGCTGTTCACCGACTTCTCGATGCGCGGCTCGCTGCCGAGCGGCGCGGCCTCCGGTTTGACGGCGTTGCCGGGTAGCCCCGCACGCAACGGCGAGTCCGGGTTGGTCGAGTTGTGCTTTATATGGAAGATCGGCGCCTCTGCCGCGCGCCAGGCCGCCAGCAGGCGGGCGATGTTCGACTCCGCCTCCGGGTTGTTGCGCCGCCCCCAGTACGGCTCGTCGAGCCCCTGCTGCACGTCGACCACGATCAACGCCGCTGATCGAAGCGTTTCAGCGATCTGGCTCATCCCTGCCCTGCCCTTTCCGTTCCGGTTGAATGTCTCGTTCAGGCAACGTCATGTGGCCCGGTGTATTCTCGCATCGCGGGCGCCGCTTGATCTCGTTCGCGCGGCCCTTCCTTGTTGGGACATGAGGGAGCCAGACGGCGCCTGAATCTTAAGGACGACAACTGTCGTTGTTAAGGTTTGTCGTCCTTGAGGTCTCTATGTCACTTCTGTTCATGAGCATTCAAGCTGCGATGGCAAGCGATGCACGGGTTCCAGCGCTACGCGAAACGACCGCGGGCCGGATCCTCATAGGCATCAAGCCGGGGTTCTACGAGGAACCGCGGAGATGCGGCGTGCAGGGTGGTGGCGCCGCATCCCGCGTCCCGACCCACCAGCCTTCCACCGGATGGAGACACGCCGGACCTCCCCTACCCGCTGCCAACCGCTACCCGCTCACCGCGATGTCACCCAGTCTTCATGCATTTTTCATCGAGTCACCGCACTATAACGATAGTTGCGCTTTAGCCATGCTTTGATCGAGAGGCATACGACACGATGACCACAGGAAACACCTTGAAAGTCGCGGGACTCATCGCCGCCATGACGGCGCTGTTCGTGCTGATCGGCCAGTATGTCGGCGGGCCGGCCGGCGCAAGCGTCTTCTTTCTCATGGCGCTCGTCATGAACGGGGCCATGTTCTGGTTCTCGGACAAGCTGGCGCTGCGCATGGCTGGCGCGAAAGAGGTCACGGAGGACGAAGCGCGCGATCTGCACGCGCAGATCGAGCATCTGGCCATGCTGGCCCGCATGCCGAAGCCGCGCGTCTACGTCATCGAGAGCGACACCCCCAACGCCTTCGCCACCGGCCGCAGCCCGCAGCACTCCGCCGTGGCCGTCACCACCGGCATCCAGCAGCTGCTCACCCGTGACGAGCTGGCCGGGGTGATCGCCCACGAGCTGGCCCACATCCGCAACCGCGACACGCTCATCAGCACGGTGGTCGGCACGATCGCCGGGGCCATCACCTGGATCGCGACCATGCTGAAGTTCTCGGCGTTCTTCGGCGGGAGCAGCGATGAAGAGGGAGCGGGCGGCATGGCAGGCATGCTGGCGATGGCGATTCTGGCGCCGATCGCGGCCGTCATCATCCAGATGGCGATCTCCCGCTCGCGCGAGTTCACCGCCGACGAGACCGGCGCGCGCATCCTGGGCGATCCGCTGCCGCTGGCCAGCGCGCTGGAGAAGCTGGAGCGCGGGGTGGCCCGACGACCGATGACGCACGGCAACCCGGCCATGGAGCACCTCTACATCGTCAACCCGTTCGCCGGGCAGGCCATGTCCAAGCTGTTCAGCACCCACCCGCCAATCGCCGAGCGCGTCGAGAAGCTCCAGCAGCTGGCGCTGCAGCCCAACCGCAACATGAGCTGGGCGTAGACGGGAAACCCCACCCCCCGGCCCCCTCTCCCAGTGCTGGGAGAGGGGGAGACAGGGGGCGACGCGTGGGGTCTCCCCTACGGGGGTTGGCGACCCCGCCCCAAACACGCTACCCGTTACGACAACCTCTACCCGCTCACCGCAACGGCCAGCGCGATCGGCGTCCCGGCGATCATGATGCTGCCGACGCATGGCAACCCCGCCATGGAGCACCTCTACATCGTCAATCCTTCGGTGGCGAGCATCTGTCTTCAGAGTTCTTGGCACCCATCCGTCCCGCAAAGAGCGCGTTGAACAGGTCCGGCAGATGGTGCTGTAGTCAAGCCACAGCACTGCCTTGGCGTGGTCCTCTAGAGAGTGAGGTGAGCAAAACCAACCTGTTAGCAACCGTATCATGTGTCGTAATAAGTGATGCGGATGGGGTCAGACCCGGTGATGACGCCAGCCCGACGTAATC
>DATKCN010000026.1:0-15963 GCA_035513175.1 Thermomicrobiales bacterium | reverse complement strand
GATCTGACAAATCGCCGCATCGGAGTCTGGGGATTATCGTTCAAGCAAAATACCGACGACATGCGCGAGTCCCCGGCAGTCGACATCATTCAGATGATCGAGCAGCGCGGAGCCATCGTGCAGGCATATGATCCGGCGGCCATTGAGAACGCTCGCGTTCTCCTGAAGGAGACGCGCTTCTGCTCGAGCCCATACGGCGCCATCGAGGGGGCGGACGCTCTCTGCGTCGTCACCCCGTGGAATGAGTTCAAGCACGCGGATCTCAAACGCGTGAAGTCGGTGATGCGCACGCCTTTGATCCTTGACGGACGCAACATGTACGACCCTGACGACATGCGCCGCCTCGGCTTCACGTATGTCGGTGTCGGAAGGTAGCTACGTCCCGATCTGGGACAGCGATCAGGCGGGACCGGTCGAGGTCGGCATCGACGTCATTGAAATCGATCGGATTCAACAGGTGCTCGACCGGCATGGCGAGCGCTTTCTGCTCCGCGTCTACACCGAGCGCGAGCGCGAACGATACGGCGCCCGCGTCCAGGAGCTGGCAGCCCGCTTCGCCGCCAAGGAAGCGACGATGAAGGCGCTCGGAACCGGCATTCGCGGTGTCCGCTGGCGAGACATCGAGGTCCTGCCTAACCGGCGGGGTAAGCCGATCGTGATCCTCCACGAAACCGCCCGCCGCCGCGCTGACCTGCTGGGAATGACGCACTTCGCCGTTTCGCTGACACACTCCCGCGGCGACGCCATCGCTATCGTCGTTGCCGCCAGGGCCAGCACGGAACCCGCATGACGGCCATCGTCTCGGTTGAAGAGATGCGCGCCGCGGAAGTAGCAGCGGTCGCAAGCGGGATAGCTGAATCCGAGTTGATGCTCCGAGCGGCAGGCCAAATCGCTGGCTGGATCGATCGCCACGTCTCGCGTTCACGCCAACGTCGCGCCGTCGCGCTGGTTGGTCCCGGCAACAACGGTGACGATGCGCTCGTTGCCCTGGCTCTGCTTCACGAACGCGGATGGTCATGCGCCAGCGTGTTCTTCGGCCGAACTGCCGCCGGTTTGCTTCCGGCATCCTCTGAATTACTATCAGCGATCGAGGTCGGCGGTCTCGACACACTCGGCACAGCCGATGTCGTCATCGACGGCGTCTACGGAATAGGCGGCCGCCCCAGCGTCCCGAAGCAGGTCGCACATGCGTTTGACGCTGCCCTGGCGGAGAGACGGGCACGCGGCACGCCGCTCGTCGCCATCGATGTGCCGTCAGGGATTGACGCGACAACTGGCGAGGCGTGCGAGGGAGCGTTTCAGGCAGACGTGACGCTGTGTCTCGGATTCGTCAAGCGTGGACTTGTCCGCGAACCCGCCGCAACATTCGCAGGTGACATTGAGCTCCTGTCGCTGGGTTTGCCGGCTCCCGAGACATCGACGGCGGAGCAGCTGATTACGACGGCAGACGTCCGCCGGGCGCTCCCACGCCGCCAGGCATCCGCACACAAATACGACTCCGGGACGGCGCTGATCATCGCTGGAGCCTCGATGTATTACGGGGCGCCGAGGCTTGCGGCTGAAGCAGCCTTGCGGGCGGGCGCGGGTCTGGTCGCGCTGGCGACACCATCGAACCTCGTGCCGGTAATCGCTGGACAGGTTCCCGAAGCAGTATTCGTCGCATTGAGTGACGACGCCGAGGACGCGGCGTTCGCGGTGCAGTCGTTTATCGAGAGTCGCTCGTCAACGTTGCGATCTATCGTCATCGGACCCGGCATCGGCCGCGGACCCGTTGCTAACGCGATGATGAATGTCATCTATCAGGCGGGCGCGCTCAGGAGCGTCTGGGCGGCCGCCTCCCCGCCCGGGGTCGTGATTGACGCCGACGCGCTGAACTGGCTGAGCGCGAACCCGGGATGGCATGCAAACCTGTTGCCGCGCTCGGTGATCCTGACTCCGCACGCGGGCGAGATGTCACGCCTGACCGGCCTTGCCCGCGCTGAGATCATCGCATCGCCCCACGACCTGGCGCGGCAGTTTGCGGTCGAGTGGCAACAGCACGTGGTGCTGAAAGCGGGCGTCACGTCCGTTGCAACCCCTGATGGAGGCGTATGGGTCGCGCCGCGGGCGACGCCCGAGCTTGCGACCGCTGGCACTGGTGACGTTCTCGCAGGTCTCATCGGGGGTTTGCTTGCCCAGGGACTTAGCCACCTCAACGCCTGCACGTGCGGACTCTGGATTGGAGCGATGGCCGGTCGAGCGTCCCGACGCAAGCAGGCGGCCGTTTCCGTCGTCGCGCGTGACGTCATCGAGCACATCGGACGCGTGGTGAATAGCGCAACTGGGGCTACGTGGAACGAGTGACGAAACGCTGCTACACGTGAGGAGTCAATATGGATAACCAAGGTTCCGTGACGCATATCATGTCCACGAGTGTTATCAGCGTTACCGTCGACGAGCCGGTCTCGGAAGTTGCCCGCTTGATGTGCGCCCACTCGATCACCGGCGTGCCGGTCGTGGACGGCAATCGAGTTGTTGGGATCGTCACCGAGGTCGACATCGTCTCGCGCGAAATCGAGGTGGATCCTCCGGCCTACGGCACATTCCTGGACGCGATCTTCCGGCTGCCCTGGGACCGTTCGGACGATGAGATACGGCGCGTGCTGGCAGTCACCGCGGGTGATTTGATGACAGCGCCCGTCGAGACTGTTACGACCGACGCGACGATACAGGATGTCGCAAACCTCATGTTCAAGCACAAGGTGAATCCGGTTCCCGTCGTTGACAAGCACGGACGGCTGGCCGGCATCGTATCCCGCTCCGACATCGTCCGTCTGATGGTAGACGGCTAGTTTCCGTGACGATTGAAGGAACTGCGCGGCGATACATGGCCGGCGCCCACGCGCTGATCGACCTCGACGCCTACGCGCACAACATTCGAGCACTTCGCGCTGCCGCTCCCGCCGGATCCGCGTTCATGGCCGTCGTCAAGGCAGACGCTTACGGACATGGCGCTATTCAGTGCGCGCTGGCGGCGGAATCCGTAGCCAACTGGCTGGGCGTAGCCCGCATTCAGGAGGCGTTGGCGATACGCAATCGAGGGGTGAGACTGCCGATCCTCGTCCTCGGACCCGCCAATGCGGAGGAGGTCGAATCAGCGTTAGTCCGAGACATAACGTTGACGGTCGGCGCCGTTGAGCATGTCGAACAGGCGGCGCAAGCGGCGAGGAAGGTGGGCGTTCGAGCGACGGTCCACCTGAAAATCGACACCGGCATGCGTCGCTACGGCGTCATGCCGCGTGATGCCGCCGAGATTGCTGAGCTGATTGCGCGGCAGGAATCGTTGCATCTTGAGGGCGTATTCACCCACTTCTCATCCGCCGACGAGTCAGACGCCGCGCCGACCGAACGTCAAATCGCTGAATTCGACGCGGCGATCAAGCGCATTCGTGGAAGAGGAATCGAGCCTCGCCTGACTCACTGCGCGAACAGCGCAGCGATCCTGGCCAAACTCACTGGGACGACGAATCTCGTTCGATCGGGCATCGCCACGTTCGGAATCTCCCCGTCCGCGGAGGTTCTTGTCCCGCCGTCGTTCCAGCAGATCATGTCGTTTCGAACCGTTGCCACACGTGTCTTCGATCTCGAGCCAGGGGACGGCGTCTCATACGGTCTTTCATACCGCGCTCAAGAGCGTGAACGCGTGGCCGCGACGGCCGCAGGCTATGCTGACGGCCTGCCGCGACAGCTATCCAATACTGGCTGGTTCGCGCTGGGCGACGCCTGCTACCCAATTCGCGGCAGAGTGTGCATGGATCAGACGGTCATCGCATCCGATGAGCGCATGGCGATCGGCGACATCATCGACATCATCCGTCCGGCCGGGAGCCGGGCGATGACGCTCGATGACGTGGCCAGGATCGCGGGCACAAACAGCTATGAAATCGCCACGCGCATCACGGCGCGGGTCCCGAGGCTATACGTGCGCGCCGGAAAGGTCGTCGCCTGTGAGCATACCTTGCTTGGAGAGTCGGTTGTAGCGGGGCAGCCCTGACGATTCCCGGACGCAGCGATCAGGGCAGGCGCGATGTCGCCTGCCCTGATGAAACGGCGTCACGCAATCTATCCTACATCGATGCTGTGGAGCATCAATACTGCGAGTCAGTAAGGAGGGAGTCGACATCTCGCTGCACCACGAACGTGCGGCCGGACATCTCGTCGCGCACGTACCCGAGGTGGCGTTCATCCATCCAGCGGTAGATCGTCGGGCGCGTAACCCCAAGCTTCTGCGCCGCCGCCCCAATTGATACCAGCTCCGCAGGTTCGTAGGCTCGATACTTGGCCATCGACATCATGCGCCCGAGCTGCGTCTCCCAGAACGAACGCGGCACGGAATAGTCCTCAGCCATCGGTGGCCAGAACAGAAGCTGCAACACGGTTTCGATGCGTTCCAGAACGGTTTCTTTTGACTCGCGGATTTCCCCCCTGGCCAGGGACGCGAGTCGGCGCAGATCCCTGCCCAGCGGTCCTGACCTGAGCGCCTCCATATTTAGAGGGCGCTCCGCGTCCGGAAACAAGCGTGTCACCAGTCGATGGTGGTGGCTATAGACGATGCGGAGCGCCTCGTCGATAGTCTCCTGGTAACCCGAACGTTCGGCCTCCACGCCTGCTCCTTTCGCGCGGCGTACGTCGCGTCTCCCCTGTACGTACCCATTGTATCTGCACCCTATGAATTTCGTCAATCCATTGACGCAGAATTGCCCACAGACATACGGAGCGTACATCCGACACGGGCCAAACGAAGCCCGGAAGCCCGACAGGACTGCTATACTGCCTGGATTGACCCGGGGACGCCCATCCCCGGACTCATGGGGGTGTGGTGAACATCATCCTTCGGATCCTGGGATTTCTCAGGCCGTATCGCTGGCAGTTGGTCGTGGCGTACGTGAGCCTGTTCCTGGCACTCGCGGCGCAGCTGTCCATCCCAAAACTCATTCAATACGTTATCGACGACGGGATCGCGCCCAATCAAACCGATGTGGTCACGATTGGCGCGCTCCTGATTGTCGGCGCCACAGCCGTGCAGGCCGCATTCACCTACATCCGCAGCTATCTGTTTCAGGCGCTGGCCGAACGCGTCGCGACGAATGTGCGCGCCAGCCTGTATGAGCACATGCTCACGTTATCATTCAGCTTCTTCGACACGTCCCAGTCCGGCCAGCTGATGTCTCGTGCGACGGAAGACGTGAACTCGATCCGGCGCTTCATGATGTTCTCGTTACGCATGGCGATCTACAGCGTGTCGATGCTGGCCGTCATCAGCGTCATCCTGTTCCGCGAGCACGCTCGGCTGGCGCTCCTGTCCCTGCTGGTCATGCCGATCCTGGCATTCACGGCGATCTACTTTGCCGCGCGGGTCCGACCGATGTTCTCGCGAGTACAACAACAGTTCGGCGAGATGTCGAGTGTGCTGCAGGAGAACCTCGCGGGCGCAAGGGTCGTGCGCGTGTTCGCTCGGGAGGACGATGAAACGACGAAGTTCGAGCGCTCGCTCCAGACGCTCTACGATCGACAGATCGCGACCATCAGGTACTACTCGTTCTTCTTCCCGTTCATGCAGCTCATCTCCAGCGCGTCGCTGGCGTTCATCCTCTGGTATGGGGGCCGGCAGGTGCTGAACGGAACCATGACGGTTGGCACGCTCGTCGCGTTCAACATCTATCTCACAATGCTCGCAATGCCGATTCGCCAGCTCGGTTGGATCATGAACTCGGTAGCTCGAGCCATCGCATCGGGCGAGCGCATCTTCGAGATTATCGACTCGCGTCCTGCCATTCGGGACGCGCCGGAGGCTCGCGCGATTGAGCGAGCGCGTGGTGAAGTGCGCTTTGAGAGCGTCGGGTTCACCTACCCTCACGCCCCAACCCCGGCATTGGTCGATGTCAACGCTGCAGCCCGGCCCGGGGAAGTCGTCGCAATCATCGGCATGACCGGCTCCGGCAAGAGCAGCCTCGTCTCGCTCATCCCACGTTTCTACGATGTGACATCCGGTCGTGTCACGCTCGACGGTGTCGACGTGCGGGAGATTACGCTCAGCTCGCTGCGAGCCAACGTCGGAGTCGTCATGCAGGAGTCATTCCTGTTCTCAACGACGATCCGGGACAACATCGCTTTCGGCGTGCCACATGCGACCAGTGAACAGATCGAGCGCGCCGCCCGCATCGCTCGGGCGCACGAATTCATCGAAGCCATGCCGTCAGGGTACGACACCACATTGGGAGAGCGCGGCGTCTCCCTGAGCGGCGGGCAACGGCAGCGGGTTGCCATCGCTCGCGCCCTCTGCAGTGATCCCCGCGTCCTGATCCTGGACGACGCCACGTCGAGCGTGGACACCGAGACGGAGTACGAGATACAGCAGGCGCTGAAGGGGGCCATGCAGGGTCGTACGACATTCGTCATCGCCCAGCGCGTGTCCACGTTGAAGGAAGCGAGCCAGATCCTCGTCATGGAGCACGGTTGCATTGTGGAGCGTGGAACGCATCTGGAGCTTATCCGCCGCTCCGGCGTCTATGCCCGACTTTATGAGCTGCAACTCAAGGATCAGGAGGAGTTCGTTCAGGTTGCGGACTAGCCGCCTGGGACGAGAGACATGCAGCGCATAGCCGACCCGGACGATCTTCTGGGAAAAGCGTATGACCGCCGGATCGCCACGAGGCTGATTGGGCAAGTTCGCCCATACCGCGGGCAGGCATACATCGCCCTGTTCCTGGTTGTCCTCACCACCGGGCTTGAGCTGTCTATCCCGTACCTGTTCGGACTCGCGGTGGATATCGTTTCGGGTGAGGCGCGTGGCTCGCTATTCGGCTTAACCGGCTCGCGCGCGTTGAACTGGCTCGCCGTGCTGTTCGTTGCAATTCTCGTACTACGCTTCATCTCCCGCAACCGTGAGCTGTATCTCATGTCCAGTATCGGTCAGAAGATTGTGCTCGATTTGCGCGCGGCGATGTTTCGGCACATTCAGCGCGTCGGCGTGCGCTACATCGACAAGCGTGGCGTCGGCTCGATCATGTCCCGCCTGCAGAACGATGTCAGTGTCATTGACCAACTGTTCGCCGACGGCCTGGTCGAGATCCTGTCGCAGTTCGCGATCCTGATCGGCATCATCATCCTCATGTGGATCACGAACCCGCAGCTGGCGCTCGTGGCGTTTGCGGTGCTGCCGTTCATGGTCGTCCTCATGGTCTTCTGGCGCCGACGCGCCGTCGTTACATACCGTCAAACGCGATTGACCATCGCTCGCGTCAACGGCTTCCTGGCAGAAAACATCGCCGGAGTTCGCGTGATCCAGTCTTTTACCCGTGAACCGCGCAATCGGACTCAGTTCCACCTGATCAACGATGACAATCTGGAAGCCAACCTCGGCGCCGCCCGGCTTTCGTCGATTCTCTTCCCGTTCGTCACCTTCATCGAGGCGCTGGCGACGGCGCTCGTCCTGTACTTCGGCGGGCGTATGGTGCTTGGCGCAGACGCCTTCACCGTCGGCGAGCTCGTGACGTTCGTTGCTTACATCGGTCGCTTTTATGAGCCGATCAATCACCTGTCGCAGGGCTACAACACGATGCAGGCGGCGATGGCGGCGGGCGAGCGAATCTACACGATTCTCGACACCGAGGTTGAGATCGAGGACAAGCCAGGGGCCCTCGATCTGCCGCGCGTTATCGGCCGTGTCGAGTTCGATCACGTGCGGTTTGGCTACGACGACATCGAGGTGATCCACGACGTCAGCCTCGACGTGTCTCCGGGTGAATCGATCGCATTTGTTGGCGAGACCGGAGCCGGCAAGACTTCCATGATCAGCCTGTTGGCCCGCTTCTACGATGTGTCAAGCGGCGCGATTCGCATCGACGGCTACGACCTTCGGGACGTGACACAACGGTCGCTACGCTCCCAGCTGGGCGTCGTGCTGCAGGACACGTTCCTGTTCGCCGGCACGATCCGTGAGAACATCCGCTTCGCGCGACCGGACGCGACCGACGCGGAAATGATCGCCGCCGCAACCGCGGTCGGCGCGCACGAGTTCGTTATGCAGCTGCCAGGCGGCTACGACGCGGAGGTGCACGAGCGGGGCGCGACGCTGTCGGTTGGCCAGCGACAGCTGCTGTCGTTCGCGCGTGCGCTCATCGCCGATCCACGTATTATCGTCCTCGACGAGGCGACATCGAGCGTCGACACCGAGACCGAGTTGGTCATCCAGGCCGCATTGCGCAGGTTGCTGGCGGGAAGAACGTCGTTCATCATCGCCCATCGGCTCTCCACAATCCGCGAGGCGAGCCGCGTCGTCGTTATGGACCAGGGTCGGATCGTCGAGGTCGGCTCCCACGAGCACCTGTTGGATCAGCGGGGCCTCTACTTCAACCTCTACACGATGCAGTTTCGCGCCACGCAGCGCGATGCGGCAGATTGATTCCTACAGCCCGAGCGAGGTCTGGCGCGTGCCCTGTCCCGTAATTTCAATCGTCTCGTAACGGGGCAGCGCCTGGACGGGCGTCCCCAGTCCCGCCAGCCGCAGCGCCTCCTGAGCTCCGGCGAGCGCGATGTCGGCGTGGTTGTTGTTGTGAGAGAGGTGCGCCAACCAGATTGACCGCGTGCGGTCGGAGACCGTCGCCACCAATGCTGTCGCGCAATCGTCGTTGCTCAGGTGACCCAGAGGGCCCTGAATCCGACGCTTGAGGCGGGCGGGATAGTGACCAGAGCGCAGCATCCCACTGTCGTAATTCGATTCAAGCACCACAATATCTGCTCCGCGCATCGCGTCGAGCACTGCTTCTGAGGCGACCCCGAGATCGGTGAACACCGCGACCCGCGTTCCGTCCGCGTCGATTACGAAGCCGCACGGCTCCGCGGCATCGTGGGACACGCCGATGAACGTGACTTCGACTGGCCCCTCCGCGTAGCGTTCTCCTGACCGCCGCTGTGACCAGCGAGCGTTCGACCGCAGCCCGGCGTAGGTGCCCGGTGTCGTGACGACGGGGCAGTCCGTCCAACGCAACACCGACGGGATGGCGCGGATGTGATCGGAGTGCTCGTGGCTAACGACAATGCCCGCCACGGGGTGAAGCGCGCCGAGATCGCGCAGCGCCGAGCGGCAGGTTCGCATGGCTACCCCGCAGTCGATGAACAGTGAGACTGCGTCGGTGACGAGCACGAACGCGTTGCCGCTGCTTCCTGAACCGAGGGAGTACAGTCGCATGTGTTAGATGGGGGTCGCGAAGATGGCGCGTCCGACCCTGACAATCGTCGCCCCTTCCTCGATCGCGGCAGGGAAGTCGTTCGTCATGCCCATCGACAGATGACGCAGGTTTGCCTCGGGGTATCGATCCCGTAGCCGATCGCGCAACGCCCGTAACTCGGCGAAGATCGGCCGTGCCTCATCAATCGTTGAGACGAGCGGCGCCATCGTCATCAAGCCTTTGAGGGCGAGGTTCGGAGCATCGAGTACGCGTTCAATCAATCCCGACGTGTCCTCAGCGATGCAACCGTGCTTCTGTTCCTCGCGCGCGATGTTAACCTGAATCAGCACGGACTGCGTCACGCCTATCTGGCTGGCTCGAGCGTCAAGCGCGTCGACGAGGGCGTCGCGATCGACGGAATGGACCAGATGGAACGAGCCGACGACATGGCGCGCCTTGTTCGTCTGGAGGCTGCCGATGAGATGCAGCCGTAGATCGGCTGGGACGTCCTCGGCGAACTTGGCGCGCGCATCCTGCACGCGATTCTCGCCGAAGTCGCGAAGCCCGCACGCGTACGCCAGGTCCACGGCGGCACGATCGACCATCTTACTGACGCCGACGAGGGTGATGTCCGACGCTGTTCGACCTGTCGATCGAGCCGAGCGCTCGATCTGATCGTGAACCCGAGTGAGTCGCTCCAACAGCGCCGATTGAAGATCGATCGCGGCTGAGGTGCTCATGTCTTCTCCAATCAGTGACCTGGTCGATCGAGCTGGGCAGCAAACATCATTCTGCCGTGCGGAGAGCCGTCATGTCGAGCGGCGCGATATGAGAAAAAGCGGTCGGCTTCACATCTCACGCAGACGGCGCTGTCCTCGATGCGCCCGCGGCTGACGCCTGCCTCGGTCAGAATGAGGCGATTCGCGGTCCATAGATCAAGATAGCGTGTTGACCTGTCCCGTCTGGCCGCTTTCTCGCCCCACTTGCCCGACGCGGCCGACCAGGCGTCGATTACCTCCTCGCCAACAATGTAGCAGCACGGTCCGATCGAAGGCCCTATGCCGGCCACGATGTCGGAAGGATCGGTTCCATACGTAACGGACATCTTCTCGACTGCGGCGGCGGCGATCAATCCCACCGTTCCACGCCAGCCAGCGTGAACGACCGCAAGCGCGTGCTGTCTGGGATCGTACAGGAGCAGTGGCACACAATCGGCAACGATGGCGGCCACCGCGACGGACGGTTCGTTCGTCATGAGCCCATCGGTCGCAGGGAACCCGTCGAACCGGGGAAAGAGCCCACGACCCCTGTCCACCCTCGTCACCGCGCGCACCGTCGCGCTATGCGTCTGCCGGGCAACCACCAGGTCGGGCAGCCTGATCCCAAGCTCTTCGAGGAATGCACGTCGGTTCGTTTCAATCACCGTCTCGTCGGCCCGAGGTGAGTGACCGACATCGCCCTGCAAAGCCGCGGACGCGTGCCTGCCACTCATCCCATGACGAAGCGGCATCGTATTGAACGAATGAAATTGAAACGCCACCGCGCCAGTCGTGGTCATGCCTGGTCAGTTCCTATCGTCCCGTGTCGCTTCGCCGATGATGATCTGGTCTACGACCAGCTCGACAGGCGCCAGATCGTCGGTGAAGACCTGGCCCGGCTCCGTCCACTCCCGCATGTTCCCCAGCTCGATCGACGCCTCTCCTACGATGCGGATGAGCGAGTCCTCTGGCAGCCTCAGAATGTTTTCTGCGAAATTCGCAATTTCCGTTGGTTGCTTGGTGCCGATTACGATGCTGTTAGTAAAGCGCGCCACGTCGATGATGTAGACGTTCGGATACACGTCCGCCATCGTAGATGCGATCACTTCGACCAGCCGGAAGTCCGTCCGCGTGCGGCCGGCGTTGATCACGGCCACGCCATCATCTGTCAGGCTGTCGCTCACTTCCTGGAAGAACTCGCGCGTGGTGAGATGGAACGGAATGTAGGGCTGGCGGTAGGCATCGATCCCGATCACGTCATACGTCGTGTCGGTGCGTTCCAGATAGTAGCGGCCATCGTCGACAATGACGTTGAGATTCGGCTCATTCATGTCAAAGTACTCGCGGCCAACATCCGCGATTTCTCCGTCGATCTCGACCCCGTCAATTGGGATCGAACCGTATGCGAACGTGAACTGTTTGGCCACAGTGCCCGCCGCCAGGCCAATGAGCAGCAGGCTCTGCACGTCTTCCGGGCGATGGTCGGCGTTGAAGTACGGCCCCACCATGAAGTAGTCCCACGGACCCTGCGTGAGCAACCTGTCCGGGTTGTAGATTGAGTGCGTTGCGTGACCCTCATTGAGCGCCAGGCGAATCTCACCGTTAAGATCGATCACCTGCACGTAGTTGTAGCGGGTCTCACGCTCGTGAATGATCTCGCCGTATTCTGGCGGGCGAATGAGCCCGCCCCTGTCGATGACGGGCATCAGCGCGACGAGCGCAACCAGTGCGATCGCGAACCCGAAAGCTCTCACCGCGCGGATCGAGGCGAGAGCGATCGTGGACGGGATTAGCAGCGCCAACGACAGGATCAGAAACGAGGTGCGTGTTCCAAACGCTGGAATTAGCAGGAACGTTGGGAGAACACTTCCTACGATTGAGCCGACCGTGGAAAGCGCGTAGAGCGACCCGGCTGTGTTTCCGACGCCCTCGACCAGGTTGATGCGCAACCGGACCGCGAACGGCGCGATGCAGCCCAGCAACGTAATCGGCAGGGCGAACAGCAGCATCGTCCCCAGCAGCGAGCCATAGAACTGTCCCACGGCGACGTCGTTGAACGCTTGCAGCGACACCCGCAGGATCGGTCGTGAAATCATTGGAATAAACGCGATGCTTGCTCCCGCCGTCGCCGTCATTGCGAATAACAGCGTTGACGACGGCCATCGGTCCGCGATGCGCCCGCCAATGAAGTACCCGATCGTGAGATACAGCAGGGTCAGACCGATCAGGTTCGCCCAGATAAACGTCGATTCCCCGAAGTAGGGGCCGACGAGACGCGACGCGCTGACCTCGATGGCGATGCTGGAGACGCCGCCAATGAACACGATGATCCCGAGGAGCATCCCTCGCGGATCGGTCCAATCGATCGCGGCGCGGCTGACCCGCGCAGAAGCCGGTGGTGATGACAACGGATCAGTACGTTTCGAGATTGATCGGCACGTCGATGATCACTGGCATCTCGCACGAGCGCGATCCCCGCAGCGCGTCATGCAACGCCTCCGGCGACGTCGCGCGAATGCCGTCGATGCCATACGCGTCGGCGAGTTTTACATAATCCGGGTTGATCAGATCGACCGAAACGTAGCGGCCGGGGTAGGCGCGTTTCTGTGCGGCCTTGACCGCCGTGTGCGTGCCATCGTTGAAAATCACCGTCGTGACTGGAATCCGGTGATGCACGGCAGCGCCGAGCTCTGCCATCGTGAACTGGAAGCCGCCGTCGCCAGCCATCGCCACGACCTGCTTCCAGGGACAACCGACCTTCGCGCCGATGGCGGTCGGAAGCGCCGACCCGAGCGTGCCGAACCCGCGCGGGAATGTGTACGAGCGGGGCTCGTAGACGGGGAAGTAGCGCACGCCCTCGTAGGCCATCATCGTCATGTCGTTCGCGAGGATTGCGTCGCGCTCCATGCCGCCGCGCATCGCGTCGAGATACGGCACGTATCCGGCGACCCGCGCGTCGGACGGCTCGTTCAACCGATCACGGATAATCGCTACCTGCTCCTCACTCCAGCGTCCCGCAGGACGCGAACCTGAGCGCGCCAACATCAGCAGGTCGCGGAGAACGCGCGTTGCGTCGGCGACGATGCTTACTTCCGGCTGATATCGCTTGCCGTGCTCGTTCGGATCGATGTCAATGTGGATCACGCGCTTTGGCAGCCGCATCGAACCATCTGCCGAGGTTCGCACTCCCAGTCCGGAGCCGACCACGATGGCGAGGTCGCTGCCCTGCATCACCTCAGCGGTCGGGCTGTCAGCCGACCAGCGGTAGCCGAACGCGCCTACTGCATACGGATGATCGGCCGGCAGTGCGCCCTTGCCCATAACCGACGTCACGACCGGAGCGCCAAGCTCCTGCGCCAGTTCCGCGACCAACGCTGCGGCCTCACGCGTGTTGGCGCCGCCTCCGGCGAAGATCATGACGCGGTTCGCGCCGGCGATGGCTGCCGCGGCGCGCCGTACGACGTCATCAATCGCGGGGACATCAGGCTGAGGCGCGGGCCCTACGCCGTTCAACGACGTCTCTTCGGAGATGACATCGATGGGGATCTCGAGGTAGACCGGCCGGGGGCGCCCGGTCGCGAGCGCGGTAAAGGCTTCGTTGATCGACGGCGCCAGATCGCTGGCCTCCATCACCCGCTTGCTCCACTTGACGAGGGGGCGCATCACGCCCATCTGGTCGGTGATCTCATGCAGGTTGCCTTCGAGAGTGTCAATGTACTTTCGTTCGAGGTTCGTCGCGATGACAAGCATGTTGGAAGAATCCGCGAACGCTTCGCCGACGGCAGTGGCGATGTTCGTGACGCCGGGGCCGGTCACAATCAGCGCCACGCCCGGCTTGCCGGTTGCGCGGTAGTAGCCGTCGGCCATGAAGCCCGCGCCCTGCTCGTGCCGCGCCAGAATGTTAGTCAGCTCGGGCCGATCTATCAGAACGTCGTACAAATCCAGATTATGGACGCCGGGAATGCCGAACACGGTGTCGACCCCGTTGGCCTCCAGCGCGGCGACAATGGCCGCTCCTCCCCGAACTTGCCGCTCGACCGTCATAAGCATGCGAAATCCTCCGACGCGCCCCGCGCTGAGCCGTGTTCGATTCAAAACGCGGACCAAGTATAGCCCGTTGGTGGATAGGGGCGACATGTTCCGGATCCTGCTCCACCAGCGACGTAATGCGGATAACTGAACTTGTACGCAATATCCATCCGGCTCATTTCACACGTTGTCGAAGCGTGTGGACATAAGACGCGCGCCACGCAGCCAGTCGCCGGCCGGCATTGGCCGTTTGCCGGGAGGTTGCACGGCAATGAGTCGCAGCCAACCGGCTCCCGTTGCGACGCGTGGCACTGTCGAGGACGTATCGACCGTGCCCGGCTCCGAGTCGGCAGGCAGGTCGAACTCAGCAGCAGCCTCGTGAATCCGGAGGCGCCTGCCATCGATTGTCGACCAGGCAGTCGGCCACGGATTCGACGCACGCACCAGTCGCTCGATCCGGGCCGCCTCCAACGTCCAGTCGATCCGCGCATCATCCGCGGTGCATTCGCGCGTGTATGACGCCAGCGAGTCGTCCTGCGCCGTTGGCTCGATGGAGCCGGCCACCAGGTCGAGTAACGTGCGAGGCAGCATCTCGGAGGCAAGCTCAGCGAGGCGCTCGCCAAGTGTCCCGGTCGTGTCGTGGGGATTGATCGCGCACTCACGCTGCGCGAGGATGGGCCCGGCGTCGAGCCTGCGCTCGAGCCTGATGATAGTAACGCCTGTCACTTCGTCGCCCGCGAGAATCGCGGCAGGGATCGGCGTCGCTCCACGGTAGCGAGGCAGCAACGACGGGTGAACGTTGACGCAACCGTGAGGGGCCAACCCGAGGGCTTCGCGGCGCAGCAACTCGCCATAGGCGACGACCACCAGCACATCAGGAGTCGCTGCACTCAGAAGATCGAGGGCGCTCCGCTCACGCAGAGTCTCAGGCTGCAAGACGGGCAGCCCTGACTCTACGGCAGCGATCTTTACCGCGGGTGGCGTGAGTGCGCGGCCACGACCGGCCGGTCTGTCCGGCCGAGTGACGACGAGTGTTACTTCGATATCAGCGTGTCCGACGAGCGCTTTCAATGACGGCACGGCGAATCCTGGCGATCCGAGAAACGCCGCCCTCAACGCGGTCAGGATTGCTCGGCTTTGGTGTGCTGCATTGCCGAACGCGCCAGCAGCTCAAATCCGCGCGCCACGTTCTCGCCGGTCTTGGCCGACACAAACCCGTGCTTCGCCTTCGCAAACCGGGCGAACGACCGCCCCCATTCCGGCGGGAACATCAGCCCCAGGTCGATCTTGTTGCCGACGATAATGATGGGTGCGGTGGAACAATACCGGCGGCAGCGAGCGTGCCACTCGGTCAGCGCCTGAAGGGAGTCTTCAGTCGTCGCGTCGTACACGAGCATGACGGCCTGGGCGCCAAGGTAGAAGTTAGGCCGGTTTCCGGCCTGACCTTCGATGTCCCAGATCGCTAGCTTCACCTCGTCGCCATCGAGGTTGAATTCCTGCGTCGTTATGTCGATGCCAAGTGTGATGTTACGCGCCTCGCTGAACTTGGCTTTTGCATACTGACGGATGAGCGACGTCTTTCCAACGTTGCCTTCGCCGCCGACAACGACTTTCAGCGTTCGCACTGGCCGGTTCCCCCTTACGGCAACCCCCCGCAACGCCGCGCGTGCCGGGTAGTTGCGTCCTTGCAGTATAGAGAGCCACGCGGCGCCGGTCAATTGTGGCAGCAACTGACCGACCGGTAAGATACGTCGCCATGACATCTCGTGACATCCGGCTCAACCGAATCAATGTCGCCGTGATCGCGATCATCGCGGCAGGCATCATCCTGCGGCTGTACGGCACGAACTGGGACGAAGGCCTCTACCTGCATCCGGACGAGCGCTTCATTGCGATTGTGTCGGCGGAGCGCATCGACCTTCCGGAACCCGGCAGGTTCACGACGATCTTCGAGCCGGCGAACAGCC
>DATKCN010000025.1:0-8088 GCA_035513175.1 Thermomicrobiales bacterium | reverse complement strand
TCGTATGCCCTATTGAGAGCGTCGCTTGTTACCGGGAAGTTTACCAAATTGCCCGGCGCAAGAGTCTCGGTAGCCAACGCCAGCCATCACCGCGCGGGTCGTTGCGGTCGTCGCGGCCGGGCGGCGATCAATATCCCCGCGTCACGTCCACCTGGTTCAATAGTGGCTCTCCGGCAAGATAGCGCTCCAGGTTGACCAGGAAGATGTCTGTGACATCGTTCGGGCGGTTGACGCCGGAAATGTGCGGAGTGATGAACACGTTGTCGAGGTCCCACAGCGGGTGGCCGGCCGGCAGCGGCTCGATGGGGAAGACATCCAGCGCGGCTCCGGCAATGCGTCGTCCCCGCAGCACATCGGTGAGCGCGTCGATGTCGACGACGTTGCCGCGACCGACGTTGATGTAGAAGCAGCCCGGCTTCAGCAGCGCCAGCCGCGCGCCGCTGAGCAGACCGGTGGTCTCCGGGGTGTGCGGCACGACCGAGACGAGCACGTCGCACTCCGGCAGGAAGGCGTCGATCTGATCAAGCTCGTAGACGCGCTCGACGTGCGCGACCGCTGCTCCGGAGCGGTTCAGCCCTACGACGCGCGCCCCGAGCGCCGCGAAGGCCCGCGCGATCTCGCCGCCAATCGATCCCAGCCCCATGACGCCGACCGTCAGATCGGCCAGCCTGAGCGGGGTGAATTGCGTCCACTCGTGGCGCGCCTGCTGGGCCAGCACACGCCGCACTTCCTGCAGATGCGCCAGCGTGTAGCCGATGGCATACTCGGCCATCGAGCCGGAGAAGACGCCGCGCACGTTCGTCACCCACACGCCGTCGGGAATGGGCGCGCCGGCCAGCGTCTCGATGCCCGCTCCCATGACCTGCAGCCAGCGCAGGCTCGTGGCATGCCGCAGCAGCGGCATCGGGAAGCGCCAGGCGAACAGGATCTCCGCGCCCGGCAACCGCTCGACGATCTCTGCTTCCTCGGAGGCCGTCAGGACGGTCAGCGCGGGATGCCGCTCGCGGATCAGCGCCGCGATGGCCGGGTCGTCCGCTGGGACGCCGCTGTGGACGAGGATGGTTGGATTGACGGTCATATTCCTCCTGCGATGCGGCGGTCAGCGGGCGGCGGGCAGCCACTTCTTCCGCAGCTTCGCTACCACGGTGTAGGCCGGGTCGAACACGTTGCCGATCTCGTACTCGATCGTCTGCCCCAGCAGGATCGAGGCGGCCCGCGTATCCATGCCGTAGTCGTGCGCCAGCCAGCGCACCAGCTCGGTCGTGGCGTACTGCAGCGCCTCGTCCAGCGGGCGGGCGTTGCCCAGCGCCATGATGTAGTCGTCGTTCTCCGTGCGGGGCCACTGGATGTTGGTGTGCTTGATGACGTGCACGGTGAAGCGCACGTCCATCGAAATCTCGACCCCAGTGCCGACGATCTCGCCGTCCCCCTGCACGGCGTGGCCGTCGCCAATGTGGAACAGCGCGCCCTCGACCGCCACCGGGAAGTAGACCGTGACGCCCGCCACGTGCCCCCGGTAATCCATGTTGCCTCCGTGCGTCGACGAGGTCCCGGTCGAGATGGCCTGCCCGCGCGGCGGCGCGACGCCGAAGCAACCGATCATCGGCGCGATTGGCAGCACGAGATCACCCAGCCTGACGGTCCCAGCCGCGACATCGACGTCCCAGTCGACCAGCGTCTGTTCCGGCAACCCGCGAACGAAATCTGGATCGAGGACGCGTTCGGCGATGACGGTGGCGCTGAAGCCCCGGCGGCGGTTGGGCGTGATGCTGTCGAGCCGCACGGCCAGCGCGTCGCCCTGCTCGGCGCCTTCGACATAGAACGGCCCCGTCTGCGGGTTTCCGCCCGGATGCGCCCGCTGGTCCGTCCCGTCGAAGCCCCCGGCGTCGATCGTCGTTGTCACGACCGTGTCGCCGTCGGCGATGCGCAGCACCGGCTCGTGCGAGCCGATCGTCGAAAAGTAGTGATCCGGCGTGAAGTGATGGGCGGCCACGGCTTTCCCCTCCCTCGTTCGCTGGTCGACCGGGACAGTATAGGGGAGGGATGGGGACCGTGGGCCGACGGATGGAGTGTGGTCAGGGCCGCTCGCGGTCATGCGTGCGCCTGTAATGCGGAACACACTGGAACTGTATCCCAGTGTGCAGCGCCGGAGCCGGTAATCGGGTGTAATAGATGCATGGTCGATGTGGACCATCGCAGTAGAGAAACAGGAGACGCAGATGTCCATGATCCTTCGTCGTTCGATTCTGGTTCCCGCCCTCGTTGTCGCTGGTCTGGTGCTCGCGGTCATCGTGATCTTCTAAGCGGCGCGCGGCGCGGACACTCGTCCCGCACTTTCCTCTCCCATCCCCTCCCTCCTCTCACCTGGCAGCCCCCTTCGCGGGGCTGCCGGGCTGTCTGCGTCCAGGCGACCGCTCAGGATGTTCACCGGGGCTAACTGGCAGTGCCCGGACCGCCTCGGCGACAGTTGGCGATGTGATGCTGGCCTCCTCTCTGTGCCCTGCCACCAGCCGCGTGCGGCTATACTCTCAGGGCAACAAGCGTGAGCATCGAAACAGTGAGGGCGCCGTGACCGTCGCCGCAGCACGCTCGCCGACCCTTCCACAACCATTGACGCCGCTGATTGGCCGTGAGCGTGATGTCGCTGCTCTGGTGACTACGCTGGGACTCGATCGCTCCCGCCTGGTGACCCTGACCGGCCCCGGCGGGACCGGCAAGACCCGGCTTGCCATTCAGGCCGCCGGTGAGCTGGTCGGCAGCTTTCCCGACGGTGTCTGGTTCGTGTCGCTCGCGCCGCTGCCGGACCCCGACCTCGTCCTTCCTACCATCGCTCAGGCACTGGGCTTGCGCGAGTCGCCTGGCCAGTCACCGCTCGCGGCCCTGGCATACGTGCTGCTCGACCGGCGTGTGTTGCTCGTGCTGGACAACCTCGAGCAGGTGGTTGACGTGGCCGATTTGCTTAGCGAACTGCTAGGACGTTGCCCTCAGTTGTCGCTGCTGGTCACCAGCCGAATCCCGCTGCATCTCTATGGCGAGCGCGTCATAGCCGTCCCACCGCTGGCGGTCCCCGACGTTGAATCGCTCTCGTCCCCTGAGCGGCTGCAACAGGTCGACGCCGTGCGGCTCTTCGTCGAGCGCGCCCAGGCGGCGCAGTCGACCTTTCGCCTGACCGCTGGCAACGCGCGCGCCATCGCCGAGATCTGCGTCAGGCTCGATGGCTTGCCGCTGGCGATTGAGCTGGCGGCGGCCCGCGCGCCGCTCCTGTCCCCGGCCGCACTCGTCGAGCGATTGAGCGATAGCCTGACGCTGCTCGTTGGTGGACCACGCGATGTTCCAGCCCGGCAGCAAACACTACGCGCCACGATTGCCTGGAGCTACGACCTGCTGCAACCGTCCGAGCAGTTCCTCTTTCGGGCGCTCGGCGTGTTTCATGGCGGCTGGACGATAGAGGCAGCCGAGTTCGTCGCGGGCGAGATGTCCACGGGTGACGTGCTGGAAGGCCACGCACGACTGGCTGAGCACGGTCTGATCGTGCCCGGCGGCGAATCCACCATCGTCGAAATGCGCTACACCATGCTCGAAACGCTCCGTGAGTTCGCGTTGGAGCGCCTGGCTTCTCACGCTGAATCGGACGCCGCGAATCGACGGCATGCCGACTGGTTCTGGGAGTTGAGCGTATCCGCCTACCCACAGCTCGATGGGCCGCAAGGCGTCCGCTGGCTTTCCGTGCTGGACGACGAGCATGACAACCTGCGCGCCGCGCTGGCCTGGCTGCGGCAACAGGGCGATGTCGAGCGGGGCATGCAGATGGTTGGCCTGCTCGACAAGTTTTGGCTGATCCGGGGCCTGTATCAGGAAGGGCGATCGCAAACAGACTCGTTCCTCGCTCTTCCTGGCGCAGCCGAACCTACCGCGGGTCGCGCAATCGCGCTCACCGGGCTGGCGTCGATCGCGTCGTCGCAGGGCGAGGCAGATGTGGCGCTACGCGCCAGTGAGGACGCGCTCGCGATCTGGCACGAGCTGGGTGATCGGGAAAAGATGCCGCGCACGCTCATCATGCAGGGCGTCGCGTACTCTCACCAGTGGAGATTCGCGCCCGCCATGGCTGCCTTTGAGCAGGCCGCCGAGCTGGCCCGTGAATTCGGCGACGCAGCGTGCCAGGCGCGAGCACTGTCAAACCTCGCGATGATCGGAGCTGCCGAGCAGCGTTATGACGACGCACGTCGCTTGACCGACGAGAGCATCGCGGTGTCCAGACAGTCCAGTCTCTACTTCGTGCTGGCACTGGGGCTTTACCAACGTGGCGCTCTCGAGCTCAAAGCCGGATATACCAGCCCTGCGGAGCAGTCGTTCCGCGAGGCCCTGCTGCTCGATCACGCGTCAGGCACGAGGTACAGGATCGCTTCAGAACTTGATGGCCTCGGCGAAATTGCGCTTGCACGCGGCGAGCTGGCTCGCGCCGCGCGTCTCATGGGATCTGGCGTCGCCATACTGCGCGCCATGGGAATCCCGATACAGCCCGTAGGCCGTGACCCGCACGATCGGGCAGTTGCCGAACTGCGAACGAGGCTGGGGGACGCTTCCTTTGAAGCTGCGTGGGCCGAGGGCGGCGCCATGTCTTTGGAGCAGGCCGTCGCCTACGCGCTCGAAGCGCCCGCTGAGCAGGAGGCGGAGTCGTCGCGTGCGAGCATGGGGCTGACCCCGCGCGAGCTCGAGGTGCTGCGCCTCGTCGCCACCGGCCTGACCGACGCCGAGGTCGCCGAACACCTTTTCCTCAGCCGCCGCACCGTCAGTTCGCACCTGACTTCCATCTATTCAAAGCTCGGCGTCTCCTCCCGCGCTACCGCGACGCGCTTCGCCATGGAGCATGGCCTCACCTGACGCTGCTGGAAGTCGCGCATCACACCACAACATGGTCGATAATGGGACGCACGCTGCATGCCGATGCCGTGCCACCTGTGCCGATCCGAAAGGCCCCCCCACCCGATGACAGCTCCGGCGATCACTCTGCGAGCCATCACGCCCGACAACCTGTGGGATGTCTGCCGCCTGCGCGTCACCGACGAGCAGTCGGAGTTTGTCGAGTCCAACGCTGGCTCGATCGCGCAGGCGTATGTCGAGCCGTCGTTCCGACCATACGCGATCTATGCCGACGACGAGCCGGTGGGCTTTACGATGTACGGCAAGGAGGAGTCGACCGGACGCTGGTGGGTGGTGCGCCTGATGGTCGACCAGCGCTACCAGCGCAAGGGCTACGGGCGCAGCGCGATGGAAGCGCTGCTGCCGATGATGATCGAGCAGGTAGGCATGGACGAGATCGTCACCAGCTACGTGCCCGGCAACGGTGTCGCCGCCAGCCTCTACCGCAGCCTCGGGTTCGTCGACTCGGGTGAGATGGACGAGGACGAGCACCTGATGCGCTTGAGCATCCCCGACTGGAACTCGCGGCAGCCATAGCGCCGCGCGGCATCATCCCTCCGCGTCCCGCGTCCCGCGTTCCGAAGGAGCCCCACATGCCAAAGATCGTCTTCATCGGCGCCGGCAGCACGGTCTTCGCCCGCGCGTTGCTCGGCGACATCCTCAGCTTCCCGGAACTGCGGGACGCCACGATCGCCCTGCACGATATCGACGCCGAGCGCCTGCGCACGACCGACCTCGTTGCCCGCCAGCTTGCGTTGCGCGTCGATGCTTCCCCAACTATCGAAGCCACCCTCGACCGCCGCGACGCCCTGCGCGATGCCGACTACGTCATCTGCATGTTCCAGATCGGCGGCTACCGGCCCGCCACCGTCGTCGACTTCGAGATACCGAAGCGCTTCGGTCTGCGCCAGACCATCGGCGACACGCTCGGCATCGGCGGCATCATGCGCGCCCTGCGCACCATCCCCGTCCTGCTCGACCTCTGCCGCGACATGGAGATGCTTTGCCCCGACGCCCTGCTCCTGAATTACGTCAACCCGATGGCGATGAACTGCTGGGCCATCTCCCGCGCCTCATCCATCGGAGCCGTCGGCCTGTGCCACAGCGTGCAGGGCACCGCCGCCGAGCTGGCCCGCGACATCGATGTGCCCCTCGACGAGATCAGCTACCTGTGCGCCGGGATCAACCACATGGCCTTCTACCTGCGCTTCGAGCGCGTCACCGCCGACGGCCTCATAGACCTGTATCCGCGCATCGCTCGGGTCGTCGCCGAGGAGCGTGTGCCGGACAACAACCGCGTGCGCTACGACCTGTTCCAGCGCTTCGGCTACTTCGTCACCGAATCGAGCGAGCACTTCGCCGAGTACGTCCCGTGGTACATCCAGCGCGACCGCCCCGATCTCATCGAGCGCTACAACATCCCGCTCGACGAGTACCTGCGCCGCTGCGAGGTGCAGATCGCCGGCTGGGAGCTGACCCGCGAGGCCATCGAGCGCCCCGGCGCGCCCCTCGACGAAAGCGCCGTGCGCGAGCGGGTGCTGGCCGCCGGTGGGACCGAGCGAGACGTGCGCCGCGCCATCCGCAACGCCACCACCACCGGCGCCGTCGAGCAATCGACCGAGTACGGCGCGGGCATCATCCACAGCATCGAGACCGGCGCGCCGCGTGTCGTCAACGGCAACGTCGCCAACACCGCCCTGATCGACAACCTGCCGACCGGCTGCTGCGTCGAGGTCCCCTGCCTCGTCGACCGCAACGGCGTCCAGCCCACGCGCGTCGGCGCCTTGCCCCCACAGCTGGCCGCGCTGATGCAGACCAACATCAACGTCCAGTCCCTGACCGTCGAAGCCGCCCTCACCCGCAAGCGCGAGCACATCTACCACGCCGCCCTGCTCGACCCGCGCACGGCGGCGGAACTGGCCCCCGATCGGATCATCGAGATGGTGGACGCGTTGATCGAGGCGCACGGGGAGGGGCTGCCGGATTACCGGTAACGCCGATCTGAGTTTGTTGCGGCAGCACACTTGGCACTGTTATCGGAGCAATACTTGTCATTCTGAGCCGCAGCGAAGAATCTCCCAGCGCCAGCCCTTCCGCCGCGTCGGTGACTGCGAGCCAGTCGCTATCGTCGAGTCGAATCGAACGCCTCGGCCAGATATGCACGCTTGTGGCGAGAGATGTCGGTCGGCTCTTCCGAGGCTCCGATGCCGATAATGCCGAGGACCGCGTCTGGCTTGACTGAACCGTCGATCGTATCGGGGATGCGGGGCATCGTTGCGCGGACCGTGACTTGGTAGACCCTGTCGCCAGTGTCGATCAGCAGTGATTCCCCGGATTCGGCACATTCGCGTAGTAGCTGCGCGAGATCGGAGTCGGGTGCGATCCTCAACGTCGCCATGGAATCGGCCCCCTCAGGAACTCAGCGTTGCGAGGAATGTCGCTGCATCGACGATCTGCACATCCCCGTAGGTTCCGAGAACGAGCAGGTCATTGTCCTCCGATACGAGATACGCGGCGCCCGCCTCTACTGCTGTAGCGACGAACTTGTCGTCCTTCGGATCGCGACAGATGCGTGGTAGCGCGTCTTCATCGATCGACACAACACTCGCGCTGTCGAGGACGCCAAGGACGGCGGCTACATTGCGGTCAGGGTCTATTGGGAATCGACGCGCTAGCTCTGGCCGGCGTCGCACCTCGATCACTTCACGTAGGATCGGCAATGACACAACCAGCGTGTATGCGGCACGTCGATTGAATACGATATGTGCCCAGACGCTGCGGCGGTTAAGCAGGGCACGGACGAATATCACGGTGTCGAAGACAACGATCGGCACGTCTTCAGCGTCGCACTTCTGCTAACGCTTCATCGATCCAGGCGTTGATCTCGTCGTCTGTGTAACCCTTCGCGTCCGCTTCATCGCGCATTGGCGCGAAGAGTTCCCACAGCTCCCTGAACCACTGGGATCCCCTGTTTGCATCTACCACCTGCACCGGCTTGATGTGCAGCGCGCCATCACTCATCGTCATCTGGAGGACACTGTCTTCCGTGATCCCCAGGTGGCGCCTGAACTCGACCGGGATCGTAATCTGCCCGCGCCTGAGCGGTCGAACGAGCCGGACCTGGTCTGTCTGCTCCATGTGGCGATGCTCCTGTCCAGCACACCGGAA
>DATKCN010000024.1:0-4258 GCA_035513175.1 Thermomicrobiales bacterium | reverse complement strand
AAGGTCCGGTATGGATCGCCGCATAATAAGGAGAGACCTCGCCGTATCAGCGGCGTGCCCCTGGGGACTCCCGCGTGCGATCGGCGAGGATCTCCGGCCCCAACGTGGCGTAGTCAGGCATTTCGACCCGCAGGCCCAGATTCGGCAGCGTGCGCGACGTGCCGGCGACGAGCTGCTTGGCGTACTCCTGCAGGTTCAGGTCGAACGGGTCCGCCGGGTTGGCATCGACGATGAGGAGATCCGTATCGGACATGAGCAGCTTGCCGAACTGCAAACGGGCTCCGCGGAAGTAGACGAAGTTGGGAATTGTCGAATCGGGACGCACGTAGCTGCCGAAGACAGAGTCCTCGGGCGTCGTCATGAACTCGATCGCGACCTCGTCGCCGTCTACACGTGCCGACGCGAGCCTCCCGGCGATCGCCGGCGGTGGAAGGATCTTTTCCGGATCCAGATAGATGTCGTTCCCCTTTACCGTAGCGCCGCGTGACGCCCCCAGATCGAGCAGATCTTCGAGCTCGAGGCCGAGTGCGTTCATCAGTTTGAGGCCATTGATACCGAGGATGCGCGTCCTGGTCGGATGCAGCCGGATCATTCCTTCCGGCGTAAGGCTCATGGCGGAGTTAATGGTGAAGCCCAGATCTACTCCTTTGTGCATCGTTCCCTCGAGAGTTACCTGCCCTCCCTCCGGACGGGCGCGTAGGTTCTTGAGGGGCGCGCCATGGTAGGCGAAGATGAATTCGTTGAGCAGCGTCGTGAGATCGGCGCCGGTGAGACCGACGGTGCCGCTGGTCACCTGGATGGAGAACGAGCGGCGGTCGTCGAGTATCGCCGGCTGACCCTCCGTCGTGCTCTGCACCGCTCCGCGCAGCCGCCTGACGCGAATCGTCGCGCGGTGGTCGAGGTGCATCGTGACGTTGCGGACCTCGATCCACAATTGCGAATCGGCTTGGGCTTCGAAATTTGGAACGCGCGTCGGCTGGGGCGCGGCTTGCTCGCGCGGCGGCCCGTTCGACGCGACTAGCGCGAAACCGCCGAGGAGCACGAGTGCAACTATCGCCGCACGTCGTGCGAGCATCCACGAACGCCGGCCGTTCGGCGCATCGCTTGTCGTTAGGCGCTTCATCAGAGGTGAGCGCAGGCGTTGCCTCCAGATGTTTGCGGGAAGCCTCCGTGGGAGGTGTCGGTGTCTTGCCAGTATCGCGCATGGGCCGTGCCCACGTGAGGCGTAAACCACGCGTCTTTTGCGACGCTCGGTGAACGTCATGATACGCGGGATGAGTGGCGTGTCAGGCGCGGTGAGCGACGGTGACAAGCGTGGCGTGCGGTCCGGCAGTTCCAGTCTGCAACTGATCCTGCCAGCACGAGCTAGGGGAGACTCGGCGTTTGTTTTTACCGCGAAGGGCGCAGAGGGTCGGAGCGCATCGCTCCGCCGTTGTCTCTCAACTGCGTTTCTCAGCGAGTGCCGTTGCGGGGCGTTAGGAGCCGTGAGGCGTCAGGTTTTGTTGCGTGTTATTTACCACAGAGGACGCAGAGGACACAGAGGAAAGCAAAGAACAAACAAAAGAAAAGTCAGCAAAGAATGACACAACAATAGGAGGCGAACGTTAGGAGGCGAACGTTAACTGCGAACGTGTAGTCGGTCGTCGCATCGATCACCTCTGTGCCCTCTGTGGTCAATTTGTTCCAGGGCCCGGCCATCGTGTGATGTTCGTTGTGGCGAACGATCTGCGGTCAACGACTCTCGTCATGCCCCAGGATCATGTCGTCGCGTGTTATGTGCATGCGACGAGGATGCTCATTTGACGAACCTTCGCGTGCTTCGCTGCAGGAAATGGCAGAGCCCTCGTTGAGGCAGTATGCATCGCGGGGCGATGAATCCGCCGGACTCTGGCGGCGCCTCACCACGCATTGCACATTGTTGGAGAGCGTACTCACCCCCTACGACGATCTTTGATGCGCCTCTCCTTAGCGGCCGCCACACTTCTTGGCGTTCTTGCCATGGAATCCGCGGCCGCCCAAGGGACGGCCCGCGCCCGAGTCACCGGCACCGTCGCTGAGTCCGAGAGCGGAGCGCCGATCCCTGGCGCGATTCTCGAGCTCGAAGGGGTGGGCGGTTCGCGGTGGACCTTGGCGGATTTCGGCGGGGCGTTTTTGCGCGCCATTCGCGCATATGTCCACCGCATCATTAGATCGACGCACGCGGTGTCCAGCCATAGTGGGAAGGCGCAAAACTTGACAGTCGGGTCAGGTGATCGGACAGTATTCCCTTGTCCACAGCTTCAGTAATATGAACCGGGCGAGTCGTTCGGAGAATGTAATGGCTGCTGCACCTGAATTCTGTAAGGGGGCTTGGTAGTGTTCGGAACGAGTAGTTCCAACTTGCCATTTTCCGAGGGACTGTGCGGAAACCGGCTGACACGCCATTTTGCGCAAGGACCATTTGCGTCCTGCTTCTCTCTGCTGCATGCTCGAGCACTGACGTTCGCGTGCCAACAGATGTGCCGAGCGACTCCACGGGCAATGGTGGCGCGGTACAGCGGGCGACCCTAACGCTTGTCGTATCGACCAGCGCCGAGGACTCCCTAATTGAACGGCGGCTAGGATGGTCCGGTCGCATCCCTGGGGCCCTCGTGGCGATCGTGCGCTCTGGATCGGGCGTCCGCCTGGAGGCGACGACCGATGCCAGCGGCGGCGTCTCCTTCAGCGGGCTTTTGCCCGGCTCGTACATCATCTCGGCACTGCGAATCCTCAACGCGACTGAGCGCGCGATGCTGGCAGGCGAGCTCGGGGACATCGATGCCTTTGGCGGTGGCGCGGCCATAACGGTGGCCGCGCCGACAACCGCCGATGACGTTGCCTTGAGTGCCGGCGCGAGAGGCTCCGTCGTGTTTAGTGAGGTCTGGAAGGATTTTCCCAAGCAACCCAACAATACGTTCTACGGTTTTGGTCACTTCATCGAATTATTCAACAACGGTGACTCGGCGGTCGCGCTCGCCGGTCTGCTAGTCGCCAAAGGCGTACCCGGCGGAGCGGTACACAATCCCCCGTACACCTATTGCGACAGCATCGCGCCGCGCGTCAACGACTCCCTCGGCGTCTGGGCTACCTACATCTACGCGTTTCCCCCTTCTGCCCCACCATTGGCCCCAGGTGCGTCCACCCTGGTCGCGACGGACGCGATCGACCACACTCTGATTGCCGCCGGTACTTACGATCTGTCGAGGGCGCACTTCGAGTTTCGGGGACCCTCAGACGTCGACAATCCGGCAGTACCCGACATGGTGAGCATCGGACCGAGCGATGGCGGCGATATACCGGGTCACGGTCTGATGCTGTACGATACGTATCCCGTACTCGTACTGACGGACGCTGTGGCAATAGCCGCATTGCCGCGAGTGCGAAGTGCGTCGGGACGTGAGTATGTGCGACTACCCTCGGCAGCGATTCGCGACGTGATGTCGTTCACGTATTCGGGTCGAATTACGTCGTTCCCTCTATGTCCCTTCCCGCCCGTGCACAGCTCCCTCGATAGGCAGGAGAACCGCGAGCTCCTGGCGGAGGACACTCGATCGCTTCAGCGCGCTTCCATGACGACGCACCCGAGCGGCCGGCGGATCCTACTGCGGACGCGGACCAGTGCGCGCGATTTCAAAGCGGCAACTCCGACGCCGGGAACGATTCCCTGAGGTGAGGTTCGCGCGAGGATAAACGCGGCATCTGGCGGTACCGGCCCACCGCATGACAGATTGGATCGAGCGCCCTCACTCAGCATCCTGACGACTCACGTATGCGTCGCCTCTCCATCGCCGCCGCCCTCCTGGGCGTTCTTGCCATCGAATCCGCGGACGCCCAATCGCCGGCCCGCGCGCGAGTCACCGGCACCGTCGCTGAGTCCGAGAGCGGAGCGCCGATCCCTGGCGCGATTCTCGAGCTCGAAGGGGTGGGCGTTTCGCGGTGGACCTTGGCGGATTCACTGGGACGCTTCGGCCTCCCGAGCGTTCCTCCCGGTCCCCAGGTGCTGCGTGTGCGGCGGGTGGGATTCGCCGAGTCGCGGGTACCGTTTGTCGCACCGACGTCAGGCACCGTGACGCTCCACGTGCGGTTGGCGCGCGTGGCACTCAAGCTCGAGCAGGTCACCGTCACCGCCGATCCCACCGGCCGCGCGCGCGGCGAGCTGGGAACGGCGAGCGTTGTGGATCGCGAGGCGATCGCCAACCAGACCGCCGCATCTCTGCAAGGCATTCTGGAGCTGACGCCG
>DATKCN010000023.1:0-5375 GCA_035513175.1 Thermomicrobiales bacterium | reverse complement strand
CGTTGCCTCGCGCGGCGACATCGCATCGACGAGGTCGTTCAAAATCTGATTCACAACCGCCTCGTGAAACGCGCCCTCGTTGCGGTATGACCAGAAGTACAGCTTGAGCGACTTCAGCTCGAGGCAGAGTCGATCGGGGACATAGCGGACGGTGATCTCTGCGAAGTCCGGCTGTCCCGTCACCGGGCACAGACAGGTGAACTCGCTGGTTGTTACCTCAATCGTGTAGTCACGCTCTGGGTTCGGATTCTCGAACACGTCGAGCTGCTTCGTGGCGGTCGTGCGCACGGTTCCCAGCGATGTCGACATAGATGCGTATCCTCCGGCGTAGCTCGAACGTCCCTGGCTCCAGCCGCGCGTCAAGCCTACTAGATCATCTGCCGCGCGATCAGTTCGATTCCCATCCGCGCGGAGCGTGCTCAGGCTTTGCGCACCAGACCGTGATGCCAGAATGGCGCCGTGCCCCGCACACCATCGGACCACGACCAGCCCGTGAACTCGGTTCGGTACGGCAGGTGTTCCCCGTGCTGCATGAACGGCACGCGCGCGATGTCCGCCGCCAGCGCGTCCTGTAACACGCGGTAGTGCTTTCCCCGCTCGTCCCGGTTCACCGTCGCGCGTCCCTCCTTGAACGCCCGGTCTACCGTCTCGTTCCGGTAGCGCATTGAATTGCGCGGCCCGTCGGATGCGAGGAAGATCGACATGAGCTGAGGATCCGGGCCGATGTCGCCACTGTCGAGCAGCAGGTCGAAATCCCCCTCGTCCTGAAAGCGCTCCTTCCAGCCAACTGGATCGACCGGCTCAACCGTCGCGTCGATGCCGATCCGTTTCAATTGATCGGCGATGATGTGACCCGCCACGCCATAATGGGAGTACAGCGAGCGGTACGCGAGCCCGATGCGCATGCGCGTTCCGTCCGCCTCCCGAACATAGCCCGCCTCATCGAGGAGCTGATTGGCCCGGCCGACATCGTACTCCGGCGCCTTGGCGTTGGGATTGAATGCCCAGTCCACACGCTCCAGATAGTAATGCTCCGGCGTTGACGCCAGCGGGCACACTTGCTCGGCAATCGGCTTGCGATCGATGGCGCGGGCGATAGCCTCGCGGACACGGTGATCCTGGAAGGCGGGTCGCTGCCAGTTGAACGCCACGAAAGCGATCGCATTTCCCGGATGGAACATCACGTCCACGCCCGGCTTCTGCTTGAACTGGTCGACTTCCTTACAGGGGACATCCTGAACGAAGAAATGCGCGTCGCCGGATTCGATAGCGGCGAAGCCCGCTTCTCGGTCGGGAGTGACCCGGTACGTAATGCGTTCCAGGTACGGACCCTCGCGCCAGTATTTTTCGTTGGCGACCAGCTCGATCCGGTCACCGGGCTCCCACCGCTCAAATTTGAACGGTCCGCTGCCGACCGGGTTGAGATTGTGCGGATTCGTGGCCCAGTCCGTGCCCTCATACAGGTGTTTCGGGAGCACGTGCGTGAACACGAACGCCCCGAGCTGCGCCAGGAACGCGGCGTTAGGCGACTTCAAGCGGCATTCGACCGTGTGGTCGTCAAGTGCCCGGATCGTGTCGATGTCCTGCAACCACGACAGGCCGTGATATCCATGCTCGAGCACTTCAGAGTACGTGTAGGCGACGTCGGCGGCAGTCACCGCCACCCCGTCGTGCCAGCGCGCATCGCGGTCGAGGTGGAAGACATAGGTCTGGCCGCTGTCGAGGATGTCCCAGGACTTTGCAAGGTCGGGGTGGATGTCGCCGCTCTCGAATACGTCAAGCACCACGAGGCGGCTGTAGATGTTGTTGGCGGCGAAGTACCCGCCCGCTCCCGTGTAGTTTCGATACACCTCGTTGAAGGCTTGCGCGTCGAACGGAATCGCGACGACGAGATGTCCTTCTCTCTCAGGCAACGACCAACTCCTCCCCCGTCCGGCAGCGCGCGGCAACTTTCCCGGGCACGCCCCTGCCGGCTGTCCATGTCGCACGACCATCGTAGTATAGAGAACGGGCGGCGGGCCTACGGTGGTTCGAGCAACGACGCTGACGATCGCAATCGAGCTGCTCGGCGCGGCCCCGCCCACGAGCGCGCTGTTTGGAATCCTGCCGCTCTGTGGCTTCAACATAGGGGCGCACGTCGTCATCGCTCCCGTCGCGACATGGATCGATCGAAACCTTCCGCGTGATCGGCCAGAGCGCTCGTCGTGCTCGTGGCGTTCGACCCGGCGCTCCGCTTCGGCGATCCAGCCTCGCACACGAATCCATGACGCATCTCGATCTCAACGTTGTCGACAGCCATCGTCGGACCTGATGCGCGGCATGGCATGACGCTGACCTGCCGTCATAGCGCCGGAGTGCGGCCACGCCGTTGGTTGCCGCGTCCACTCGAAAGCCTCGCAAACGCATCCGTCCGCGCGCGGGTCATGCCCTGCGCACCAGCCCGTGATGCCAGAAGGGAACCGTGCCACGCACGCCGTCCGACCATGACCAGCCGGTGAATTCCGTCCTGTACGGCAGATGCTCTCCGTGTTGCAGGAACGGGACTCGAGCGATGTCGTCCGCCAGCGCCGCCTGGAGCGCCCTGTAGTGCCTGCCTCGCTCCTCGCGGTCGATCGTTGCGCGCCCCTCGCGGAACGCGCGGTCGACAACGGGATTGCTGTAGCGCATCGTGTTGCGCGGACCGTCGCTCGCCAGAAAGCTGTACATGATCTGCGGGTCAGGCCCGATGTCGCCGGCCTCGATCAACAGGTCGAAGTCCCCATCCCGGTGATACTTCTCACTCCAGGTGACCGGATCCGCGCCTTCCACCGTGAGCTCGATCCCGATCTTTCTCAATTGCCCCGCGATGACCTCCGCCGACACGCCGTAGTGCTGGTAGATCAGCCGGTACCCGATGCGCGCGCGCAGCCGCACCCCATCTGCGCCGCGCGGGTAGCCTGCCTCGTCCAGCAGCGCTTCAGCTCGCGCCGGATCGAACGACGGCGCCCGCGCGTCGGGATTGAATGCCCAATCGACGGACTCAAGATAGTAATGCTCCGGCGTCGTCGCCAGCGGACAGATCGTGGCCGCGATCGGCTCGCGGTCAATCGCCCGCGCGACGGCCTCCCGCACGCGGCGGTCGTTCCACGGCTCCTTGGACCAGTTGAAGGCCACGAACCCCATCGAGTGCCCCTGCACGACCATCACGGCCACGCCCGGCTTCTGCTGAAACTCGGCGACGTCGCCGCAAGGGACATCCCGCGTGCAGAAGTGCGCGTCGCCGCATTCGACCGCTGCCATTGCCTCGTTTCGGTCCTCGATGACGTGGTACGTGATGCGCTCGACGTATGGCCCGTCGCGCCAGTACTCGGTGTTGGCGACCAGCTCGATTCGCTCGCCCTTGACCCACTCGCTGAACTTGAACGGACCACTCCCTATGGGATCGAAATTGTGGGGATTGGCGTCCCAGTCCGTGCCCTCGTACAGGTGCTTCGGGATGATGTGCGTCAGCACGAACGCGCCGAGCTGGGCCAGAAAAGCCGCGTTCGGCGATTTCAGTCGGCATTCGACGGTGTGGTCGTCGAGCGCGCGAACGCTCTCGATGTCCTGCAGGAACGTGATCCCGGAGTACCCGTTCTCCAGCACCTCCGAGTACGTATACGCCACATCGTGCGCGGTGACTGGCGCCCCGTCGTGCCAGCGCGCCGCGGCGTTCAGGTGGAAGACATAGGTCTGGCCGCCGTCGAGGATGTCCCACGTCTCTGCCAGGTCCGGATGGATGTCCCCGCTCTCGAAAACGTCGAGCACCACGAGCCGGCTGTAGATGTTGTTCGAGACGAAGTAGCCGCCGTGACCAGTGTAATACTTGTGCGCGTCGTTGAACGCCTGGGCATCGAATTGAATCGCCACCTTCAGGTGGCCCTCCGGGTGCGTGTTCGCCATGGTTCCGCGCTCCTCCCACGTCGTTGTTCCACCGGGCTGCCGAGCGGAGGATTGTAAAACGGAACGTGGGCCGCGGTCTGCTCGGCGTTATCGTCCTGTCGTCCGCGTTGCGGCGCGGACCTGCTCGAGCATCGCCGTCGAGTCCGTTACCGGCAGTTGACAGGTTTGGTTCACACAGACATATGCCGTCGCGCCGCCATTCAGCATCCTGCGTCCATGTAGCGCCGAGACTATCTCGGCGTCGGAGCCGCCCGGTGTTCCCACCGCGACGAACGCTCTGGGCAGATACTCGCTCCGCAACGCGTCCAGCAACTCGGTCGTCCCCGTGTCGCGTTGGTCTCCCACCACGACGATCTCCGCCGCCGGACCAAGCGCCGTGTCGATCGCGCTCAGTAGCCGGGAGAAGCCGTGCGCGCTTTCGCTCGCGTGGCGCGCGTATCCCCCGAGGATGTCGGACGCGATGCGGACAAGCTCCTGCTCTCCGGTGAGGTGCGCCAGCCGCAGTAGCACGTCGCAGGCAACGCTGTTCCCGCTTGGCGTGGCGTTGTCGTAGGCGTCCCGTGGCCGCGTGACCAGCTCCTCGTGGCTCCGGCCCGTGTCAAAGAAGCCCCCGCCGTCGTGGAACTCATCGATCATCGTGCGCGCCAGCGCTGCCGCGAGCACGATCCAGTCGGTGTCGAACGTCGCGCCGTACAACGCAAGCAGACCGTCGATGAAGTTGGCGTAGTCCTCCAGGTAGCCGTTGAGCTTCGCCTCTCCATCCTTCCAGGAGCGCAGCAGCCTGCCTTCCACGAGCAGGTGATCGCGGACGAATCGCGCGTTCGCGACGGCGGCGTCCGTGTAGCGATCGTCGTCGAATACCCAGGCGGCCGTGGCGATCGCTCGAAGCATCATCCCATTCCAGGAAGTCAGCACCTTCTCGTCCCGTCCCGGCCACGTTCGCTGTGAGCGCGCGTCATACAGCCGCCGTCGCAGCGACGCGAACGGCTGGCTGCGCCATTCCGTCCGTCTCTCGACATTCGGAATCGACAGCACGTTCGAGCCCTCGAAGTTCCCTCGTTCCGTCGCGCCAAGCAGCTCCGCGACGGCGTTGCCGTCGTCATCGCCGAGCGTCTCGCGCAGTTCGGCAGCCGTCCAGACGTAGAACTTGCCCTCGTGTCCTTCGGTGTCCGCGTCCTGTGTCGAGTAAAAGCCGCCTTCGGGCGATGTCATTTCCCGCAACACGTACTCGATCGTCTCCGTCGCGATCGTCCGGTAGAACGGCTCGTCCGTCACCTGGTGTGCGATCGTGTACGCGTGCGCGAGCTGCGCGTTGTCATACAGCATCTTCTCGAAGTGCGGCACGAGCCAGACAGCGTCGACCGCGTAACGGTGGAATCCACCGCCGATCTGATCGTAGATCCCGCCACGCCCCATCTTGTCCAGAGTCAGCTCCGCCATCTGCAACGCGCGCT
>DATKCN010000022.1:0-7185 GCA_035513175.1 Thermomicrobiales bacterium | reverse complement strand
CGCGCGCTCAACTGATTACCCTCATCTGCACGGTGCGTGTCATATTGAGACTGTTCGGTATCGGCGGTATGCTCAGGAACGGGGTGAAGGTGTACGAGACGGTGACCGTGACACGGGTGTAGCCGTTGTCGTCGATGTCCGTGGAAGGGCTCACCGTCGGCGCCGTGCCCCAGATCATCGGCGCGTCGGCCAGCGCGGCGTCGCGAATGCCGGACGTGTTCGTGGCGTTCGCGGCCGACATCATGCCGAACGCCGCGCCCTCGCGGGCGGCGCTGCTGACCGTGATGTAGGCGGTGAGCGCCCGGCCGAAGTCGGCGGAGATGGCCAGCATGAGCACCAGGACCGGGGCGATCAGCGCCAGCTCCACCAGCGCCTGGCCGCGCGTCGCCCGGCGACCGCTTCGTCCACGAGCGGAGCCCGCACCACGTGGCGCCGCCCCGCTATCGCGCCGGGGGCTGGGCATGTGTGTCGCGTCGTAATCTGGGTGGTCGCCAAGCATAACAATCCACTTTCCAGGCCGTGTGGCACGCGGGCAGGGCCCGCGATTCCATTCAGGAGCCTTCAGTCTAGTGAGCAACAGGCCGGCAGCGTAGGGTACTTTCGCCACGAAACGTGAAGTACGAATGGCGTGTCGTGGCGGTATGCTGGGGGCATGCGTTGCTGCCTTCTCGATCGCGGGCGATATCCGACACCGCGGTCACGACTCATCTCTCTGCATCCTAGCGACGCGCAGTCCACATGGGCAGGGATGTTCGGTACAGATGTGGGGAAACAAAAGTACCGGTCTCGACACCGGCGCCGCGGCCGGCTGTGCCATGCGTAGCGTGGCAACGGCCAGGCGAGCCGATCGGCGGCGCGGCGCTACGCGTTTTTCCTTGGGGACACACGCAATGTAGAGCAGTTCGGTACGCGCGACGCTAACAGTTTTCATGCGTGGAACATCCGCATGGAGCTGGCGCGCTCCGGCGCTGCCATGCGTCGCTGCCATCGAGTCCGGCGGCGCGCATTGCCCGTTTTCAATCGGCGCCCCGCCCGTGAGAGGATCGCGCCGACTCCTGCTATCCTGCGGATTGGCAGAACACGTCGCAACGACCGCGAACGGCTCGGGGGCGCGTGGCGACGGCAGAAGAGGTGTGTGATGGCGGATCAGCGCATCGAGCGGCTGGCGCGGGTGCTCGTCGAGTATTCGCTGCAGGTGCAGCCGGAACAGATCGTCGTGTTGCAGGGCTCGCCGCTGGCGGAGCCGCTGCTGCTGGCGGTCTTCCGCCGCGTGGTCGAGGCGGGGGCCAACCCGGTCGTGCGCGTCAACCTGCCGGGGTTCCAGGAAATCCTCCTGTCCAGCGGCAACGAGCAGCAGCTCACGCGGTTGACGACTCTGGACCGGCTCGTGCCGGAAGAGGCCGACGCATCGCTGTCGATCCTGTCCGACAGCAACACCAAGGCGCTGTCCGGGGTGGACCCTGACAAGCAGCGCATGGCCCAGACGGCGCGGCGCGACCTGACGCGGCGCTACATGGAACGGGCGGCGGAAGGCACGCTGCGCTGGTGCCTGACCCTCTTCCCCACGCAGGCCTACGCGCAGGACGCCGAGATGTCATTGGCCGATTATCAGGACTTCGTCTACGGCGCGTGTCACGTCGACGAGGACGGCCCGGTGGCGCACTGGCAGCAGGTGTCGCGCGAGCAGGCGCGGCTGATCGACTGGCTGGCTGGCAAGCGCGAGGCGCGCGTCACCGGCCCGGAGACCGACCTGCGTCTTTTAATAGAAGGACGCACGTTCATCAACGCGGACGGCGCCCGCAATTTTCCGGACGGCGAGATCTTCACCGGGCCGGTGGAGGACTCCGTCGAGGGCATGGTGCGCTTCAGCTACCCATCGATCGTGCAGGGGCGCGAGGTCGAGGACATCCGGCTCTGGTTCGAGGGCGGCAAGGTCGTGCGGGCCACGGCGGCAAAGAACCAGGATTACCTGGAGCGCATGCTGGGCACGGATGACGGCGCGCGTCGTCTGGGCGAGTTCGCCTTCGGCACGAACGCGGGCATCCAGCGCTTCACGAAGAACATCCTGTTCGATGAGAAGATCGGCGGCACGGTGCACATGGCCATCGGCGCCGGCTTCCCCGACACCGGCAGCCAGAACCAGAGCGCGATCCACTGGGACATGATCTGTGACCTGCGTCAGGGGGGCGAGGTCACGGTCGACGGCCAACCGTTCATGCGTGACGGCGTCATACTCGTGTAGTCGCGTCTCACGCGGGAGCGCCCGTCCCGTCAGACGCGACAACGGCTCGCGAGGATCGGCGACGCGCTGACTCACCACGGCTCGCTCCTCTCCAGGCGAACGATGGTGTCGCGCGTCATCCCCTGGTCGTCGCGAATCAGTCCCGTTCACCAGGCAGCATGGGGCGCGCTGTCCCGCGGTTAGACGACTCGCTATTCCCTAACCTCGAATCTCTACTTCCAGGTCCCTGTTCCCTCGTCCCTCCCGCTACAATGTGGTATCAGTTTACGTCGCGCGCCGATCCGTTACGGAGCGGAAAACCGTGTGTCAGGCGCGGCGGATGCGGCCAGACAGACGCCCGCGGACGTATACCCAGATGTGACGCGCCAAAGGGGGTGGCGCACTTAAACGCGGCATTCTAAGGGATTCGCGGTCGAAGCGGCACGAATGTTGCATGTCTTTGCGTGCGTGCTCGTCCGTGCTCTGGAAGACGTGACCACGTGGCGGAACGTGCCAGCGGCGCCATGTTCCATCAGCTACAGCCAATGTGCATGAGCCGGAAGCATGGTATGGAGGAGGTGACAGCTGACCAGATGAGGTAGCGCGCCAGCATCTGGCGCCCGCGGATCGCCACGATGGTTTGCAGGGCAATCGTGGACCGTGGCATCGATGGCAGCCGGGGCGACGCCAGCGGGCGCGCGCCGGGCGTCCGGTCGATGGCATGGAATGGTCCGCACACCCCGCATCACACGCAAGCAATACGGTATCTAACGTACTGGATGGAGGAAGTGTCTTGAGACACATGCCACGCTGGCTGAAATATGCCGGACTGTTGATGCTCATTGCGCTCATCGTGCCGCTTATTGCGGCCTGCGGTGAAGACGACCCGGCAGCGACCACCGCTCCGGCGCCGACAGTAGCGCCAGCTCAGACGCCGCCTGGAGACGACGCGACCGCAACCCCCGAGGACGAAGACGACGCAACCGCCACGCCCGGCGCGGTGGATCCGACGGCCACGACCGCGGCTGCTCCAACCGCCACAGCCCCTGCCGGCGACGCGGCAACCGCCACGCCCGGCACGAGCGACGGGGAGTTCATCCGCGTCGACGGCGGCGACCTGCTGTATGGCCGCACGATGGAAGATGGCCAGCCGGGCGGCGTCCTCATCGAGGGCTCGATCTCGGACATCTCGACCCTCTTGCCGATCGTCAGTGCCGACACCGCGTCGTCCGCCGTGCATGCGGCGATCTTCGAGACGCTGGTGGTCGTGCACGCGGAGACGCTCGACCCGATCGGCCGGCTGGCCGAATCGTGGGAGGTGAACGACGACGCGACCGTCTACATCTTCCACCTGCGTGACGGTGTCATGTGGCACGACGGCGAGCCGTTTACGGCCGACGACGTCAAGTTCACCTACGAGCTGCACATGAACCCGGAATCCGGGTCCAGCTACACGGATGACCTCGCTGGCAAGATCGAGAGCATCGAGGTCATCGACGATCTGACCATCCAGTTCAACCTGACAGGCACGCTGGTCGACTTCGGCGTCGGCGACGCCGTCTACAACATCATCGCCGAGCACGTCTGGGCCGATGTCCCGGCCGCGAGTGTGGCCTCCGATCCTGGCGCGACCGGCGCCGATCCGTCTCGCGTGGTCGGCACCGGCCCCTTCCTCTTCGAAGAGTGGGTGCTCAACGAGTCCGTGACGATGGTCGCCAACCCCGACTACTGGGGCGGCGCGCCGTACCTGGACACCTACATCTACAAGCCGGTCCCGGACGCGGCGGCGCTGGTCGCCCAGCTGCGCACCGGCGAGGTCGACTTCGGCTCCGTCCAGGAGTCGGCGCTGGCCGAGTTCGAAGGTGTCGACGATGTGACCATCCACGACTACCCGACGCAGGGCTTCACCTTCTACGGCGCCAACATGGACCCGGAGAAGACCACCCTGTTCCAGGATGTCGAGGTGCGCCAGGCGATGCTGTATGCCATCGACCGTGAGGCGCTGCTCGAGTCGATCCGCTTCGGCTACGGCGAGGTCGCATTCGGCACCATGCCGGTCATCTCCTGGGCCTACAACCCGGACGGCATCGAGATGACCTACCCGTACGATCCCGCGATGGCCGAGCAGCTGCTCGATGAGGCCGGCTGGGTCCTGGGCAGCGACGGTGTGCGCGCGAAGGACGGCCAGCGGCTGTCGTTCGAGATGATCACCAACGCCGGCAACCAGGTGCGCGAGGCGTATCTGACCGCCATCCAGCAGTACTGGGCCGACATCGGCATCGAGATGACCCCGCTGCTTGAGCCGTTCCCGCAGGTCGTGGAGCGCCTCACGGCGACCTACGACTTCGAGGTCGTGCTCATCGGCTTCAGCTGGAGCGCCGACCCGGACCAGGCAACGATGTTCTCCTGCGACGGCTACGGCGGTGGCTTCAACTTCGTGCGGTACTGCAACGAGGAAGTTGACACGATCCTGCAGCAGGCGTTGAACGAGGTCGATCGCGACGCCCGCATCGAGCTCTACACGCAGTTCCAGAACATCATCATGGAAGACCTCCCGATGGCGATTCTGGACTTCCCGCAGGCGTTCATCGGCGTGAACAACCGTGTCCACAACCTGTACCCGGCCGCGTTTGGCACGCGCACCAACATCCACCTCTGGTGGGTTGAGGACTAGGACGCTACGATCCACGGAGGGAATGGGCGAGCCCATTCCCTCCACCCTCCGGGAGCATGCGTCGATCGGCGTCGCGTCGCGCGGCGCATGCCCCGAGGTTAAGCCAGCCCACGGCCAGGCCGCCGCCGTGAACGCCGTGCTGCGCGCCCGGAATATGTCCGCGGGCGACCGCATGAGGAATCGGGACTCAAGACACGGAGAAGTGTTTCCATAATGCCAATGTTCGATTATCATAAGCACGGTTCACGCCCCGCACGACCAGTCGCTCAGTAGCACGAAAGGCGGCGTCATGGGTCGCTTCGTCATCCGGCGGTTGTTCCAGGTCATCCCGCTGCTGCTCGGGATCACGATGCTCACCTTCGCGGTCGCCAACCTCGTGCCCGGCAGCCCGCTCACCCGACTGGAGTTCAACCCGCGCACCAGCCCGGCAGACATCGCGCGCATCAAGGCCAGCATGGGCCTGGATGACCCGTTGCACATCCGCTACGTCACCTGGGTCAGTCACGTCGCGCGCGGGGACCTGGGCCTGTCGCTGCAACACTTCCGTCCCGTGCGGGACACGATTTTCCAGAAGCTGCCCAACACCCTGCTGCTGACCGGCACAGCGCTGCTGATCTCGCTGCTGCTGGCAATACCCGTCGGCGTCTACAGCGCCGTGCGGCGCAATACGCTGTTTGACAACTCCGCGACCGGCATCGCCGTGGCTGGGTTCTCGATCCCGACCTTCTGGCTCGGCCTGATGCTGATCCTGCTGTTCGCCGTCAAGTTCCGGGAATGGGGGCTGCCGTCTCTTCCGGCAGGCGGCGCGCAGGACCTGCGGGGAGGCGGCGACATCGTCGACCGCATGCAGCACCTGCTGCTGCCGGCCTTCGCGCTGGCCTTCGTGCAGACCGCCGCCTGGACGCGCTACATCCGTTCGCAGATGCTCGAGGTGTTGAGCCAGGACTACATGCGCACCGCGACCGCCAAGGGTCTGCGCGACCGCATCGTGATCTTCCGTCATGGCCTGCGCAACGCCGTGCTGCCGCTGGTCACCCTGCTGGGCATCGCCATCCCGGACCTGTTCACCGGCGCGCTGGTGATCGAGACGATCTTCACCTATCCGGGCATCGGGCAGCTCGCCTTCAACGCCGCGCTGAATAAGGACTACCCGATGATCATGGGCATCACGCTCATGGCGGGGGTGCTTGTCATCTTTGGCAATCTCATCGCGGACATCGTGTATGGATTGCTGGACCCACGCATTCGCTTGGACTAACCGCCGGCAGGAGTATACGGCGATGACGCGGCGACGAAGGAGACGATCGTGAGCACAGCCGAGAGGACGACCGAGGCCAGCGCCACCGATGTCCGCGGGCGCACACACCGGGATACGTTGGAGGTCAGAGGGAAGCCACGGACCTACCTGGGCATGGCCCGCCGCCGCTTCCAGCGCAACAAGATGGCGATGGCCGGGCTGCTGGTCTTTGTCACGATGGTCGTGATCGCCCTCGGCGCGGGGCTCATCTCCCAGTACATCACCGGCTTCGAGCCGCAACGCCAGAACCTGCGCGCGCAGTTCACCTCGGTCGGGCAGGATGGCTACATCCTCGGCGCGGACGAGTTCGGCCGCGACATCCTCACCCGGCTGGCGTATGGCGCGCGGGTGAGCCTGGGCGTTGCCGGATTGTCGGTGGTGGTCGCGCTGGTGATCGGCACGGCGATCGGGACCAGCGCCGGGTACTTCGGCCGCTGGGTCGACAGCGTCATGATGCGCTTCGTCGACGTCATGCTCTCGATCCCGACCTTGTTCCTGCTGCTGCTGGTGGCGTCGATGTGGCGGCTGGGACCGGTGCGGCTGGCGTTCGTGATCGCCGCTGTGGCCTGGGTGACCCTCTCGCGCCTGGTGCGCGGCGAGGTCATGTCCGTCAAGGGCCGCGACTACGTCGAGGCCGCGCGGGTCGTCGGCGCGAACAACCTGCGCATCATGACGCGCCACATCCTGCCGAACGTCACGCCGGTCATCATCGTCTGGGGCTCGCTGATCGTGCCGGGCCTGATCCTGCTCGAGGCGACACTCAGCTTCCTCGGGCTGGGCGTGCAGCCGCCGACGGCCAGCTGGGGCAACATGCTGACGCAGGCGCAACGCAACTGGAGCCACTCGTGGCTGCTGGTCTTCCTGCCCGGCTTCGCCATCTACATCACCGTCTTCGCCATCAACCTGGTCGGCAGCGGCCTGCGCGACGCCCTCGACCCGCGGTTGGGCGATCGGTAGGCGCCCTCACGAGTGCTGCCGCACCCCCCGGCCCCC
>DATKCN010000021.1:0-12710 GCA_035513175.1 Thermomicrobiales bacterium | reverse complement strand
GGACCAAAGGAGAACATGATGCCCAGGTACCTGCTGCTCAAGCACTACCGCGGCGCGCCGGCGCCAGTCAATGACGTGCCGATGGACCAGTGGACGCCGGAGGAGTTTTCGGCCCACGTGCAGTACATGCGGGACTTCGCCGCCCGGCTCGAGGAATCGGGCGAGTTCGTCGACACGCATGCGCTCTCCCCGGAGGGCACGTTCGTCCGCTACGACGGCGAGGGACGGCCGCCGATCACCGACGGCCCGTTCGCGGAGACCAAGGATCTGATCGCCGGCTGGATGGTGATCGACGTCGAGACCTGGGAGCGGGCGCTCGAGCTGGCCGGCGAGCTGTCCGCGGCTCCCGGCGCCGGTGGGAAGCCGATCCACGAATGGCTCGAAATTCGCCCATTCCTGGGCGATCCACCGACCATCACGGAGTGACGCGCCATGGACGAGGTCCTGCTGCGGACCCTCCCCCCGACCGTGACCAGCATCCTCGTCCGTCGCGGCGCCGATTTCGCGGCGGCCGAGGATGCCGTGCAGGATGCCCTGGTCGAGGCCGTGCGCGTCTGGCCCGACGACCCGCCACGCGACCCCAGGGGCTGGCTGGTCACCGTGGCCTGGTGGAAGTTCCTCGACGCCGCCCGCGCCGATACCTCCCGGCGGAACCGCGAGGCGCTCGTCGAGAGTAAGCCCACTCCCGACCCGGGCGAGGAGGTGGACGACACGCTCCAGTTGTACTTCCTGTGCGCGCATCCGTCCCTGACGCCGGCCTCGGCCATCGCCCTCACGCTGCGCGCGGTCGGCAGCCTGACCACGCGGCAGATTGCGCGGGCCTACCTCGTGCCGGAGGCAACGATGGCCCAGCGGATCAGCCGGGCCAAGCGGACCGTCTCGGGCGTCCGCTTCAACGAGCCCGGGGACGTCGCCACGGTGCTGCGCGTGCTCTACCTGGTCTTCAACGAGGGCTACTCCGGCGAGGTCGACCTGGCCACCGAGGCGATCCGGCTCACTCGCCAACTGGCGGCCCAGTTCAAGCATGAGGAGGTCGCGGGCCTGCTCGCGCTCATGCTGCTCCACCACGCACGGCGCCCGGCACGGACCGGCCCCGACGGCAGGCTCGTGCCGCTTGCCGAGCAGGACCGCAACCTGTGGAATACCCGCCTGATCGCCGAGGGGGTCGACGTGCTTCAGGCAGCCCTCAGCCGCGACCGCCTGGGCGAGTACCAGGCCCAGGCCGCCATCGCCGCGCTCCATGCCGACGCCCGCACGGCCGCGGAGACCGACTGGGCGCAGATCGTCGAGTGGTATGACGAGCTGGCGCGCCTCACCGACAGCCCGGTGGCCCGCCTCAACCGGGCCGTCGCCGTCGGCGAGGCCGACGGCCCACGGGCCGGTCTGGCCGCCCTGGCAGAGCTCGACCCCGCGCTGCCCCGCTACACCGCCGTCGCGGCATACCTGCACGAGCGTGACGGTGACCCAGTGACAGCGGCCCGGCTCTACGCCGACGCGGCCCGCGCAGCGTCGAGTCTCCCCGAACGCGACCACCTCACGCGACAGGCCGCGCGGCTCAACGCGCAACTGCGCGCTTGAGACGTGCGGCAGGCATGCACAGACCCGCTAGACACGGTCTGCTCACCCCGTTGGCTAGCCGGACCGCATCGCGCGCCGTTCAAGAGTCCGGCATCCCGTGTTCCTCGCTCCTGACCGGCGACGAGCGCGCCGGCTGGCCCGCAAATCCCGGCGGGCGAAAGTCAGCCTGGCGTCCCGGCTCGGTGAAGAAGCACAGCTAGCGGCAGGTCAGGTTAGGCAACGCAAGTCGTCAGCCCTGCTCCCTCCAGCCGCTACACGGCTATACCAGCGCGCGCTGGCTTTCGGGACACGCGCCAGCGAGGGGCGTTCGACACGCACGAGGCCGAAGCGGGGCCGGTAGCCGTAGTTCCACTCGAAGGTGTCCAGCAAACACCAGGCGAAGTAGCCCCGCACTGGCGCGCCCCCCTCGATCGCGCGCCCGACCTCGTCGATGTGGGCTGCCAGGTAGTCGATGCGCGGCTGATCGTCGATGACCCCATCCACCAGCGGCTCCTCCGGCGTTGGCAGGCCGTTCTCGGTGATGTAGATGGCTGGGACCGGCCACTCGCGGGAGAGGCGCAGCAGGAAATCCCCCAGCGACGGCGGGTGAATCTCGCTCCAGAACATGCCGGTGGCGGCGCTGCTTTCGTGCGGCAGCTCCTGATAGCCGAACAGCGGTTCGGCGGGATCGGCGGCGATGACGCGGCGGTAGTAGTAGTTCACCCCCAGGAAGTCGATCGGCGCGGCGATCGTCGTCATGTCGCCGGGATCGATCAGCGGGGCGCGCTCCCCGTACCATTCAACGATCTCCGGCGGGTACGTGCCACGGAAGAGCGGATCAAGGAACCAGCGGTTGTCGATGGCGTCGGCGCGGGTGGCCGCGACGCGGTCGGCCTCGCTGTCGCTGGCCGGGCGGTTCGGAAAGTGCACGTTGACGATGCCGACCTCGGCGCCGTGGCTGTTGGCGCGGATGACCGGTGCCGCCTGTCCGTGGGAGACCAGCAGGTGGTGGGCGACTTGCAACGCCAGCGTCGCGTCGCGCAGGCCCGGCGCGTGCTGCGCGTAGTAGCAGCCCAGGAAAGCCATCACCCAGGGCTCGTTGTGCGTCACCCACAGCTTCACGCGGTCTCCCAGGCGGCGGGTGACGACATCGGCGTAGCGGGTGAAGGCGTCGATCGTGGCGCGGTTGGCCCAGCCGCCGCGCGTCTGAAGCGTCTGGGGGATGTCCCAGTGGTTCAGCGTGACGAGCGGCGTGATGCCCGCCGCCAGCAACCCATCGACCAGCCGGTCGTAGAAGTCCAGCCCGGCCTGGTTGACCGCGCCCAGGCCATCCGGGATGACCCGCGACCAGCCGGTTGAGAAGCGGTATGCGCCGAGACCCATGCCCGCCATCAGCGCCACGTCATCGCGCCAGCGGTGGTAGTGGTCCGCCGCCACGTCGCCGGTGTCGCCGTTCTCGATCGCGCCGGGCGCGCGGCAGTAGGCGTCCCAGATCGACGGCCCGCGGCCATCGACAGCGACGGCGCCCTCGCACTGGTAGGCGGAGGTCGCCGCGCCCCACAGGAAGCCGGACGGGAAGCGCGTCAGGTCGGGGTCAGGCATGGGAACCTCCTGCCGTCGCACGTCGTGGGTGAGCGTCCGGACGCAGGATACCGCAGAGAATCAGGCGCGACGGAGCGGGCTACTGCCCGTTGGCGGCCTCGACGGCCTTGAGGACGGCGCCGTTGGGGCCGATCTCGCTTGGGGATTCGGCCGGCTTGGCGAGGTAGTAGGTCATCGACTGCATGGCGCTGGTCGGGTCCACGTCACGGATCCAGACGTTCTCCGGCGCGCGCAGGATGACCGGCGCGTAGTTGAGGATGGCGCTGACGCCGCCGGCGATCAGCGCGTTCGTGACATCCTGCGCCGCGCCGGCCGGCACCGCGACGATGCCCATGCGGATGCCGTTCTCACGCACGACGCGCGAGATGTCCGACTCGGCCATCACGCGCACGCCTCTCTCGGCGACCTGCCCGACGCGCTCGGCGTTGCGGTCGAAGATGGCGGTGATGCGGAACGACGAGGCCTCGAAGCCCCGGTAGGCGGCGATGGCCTGCCCCAGGTGGCCGAAGCCGACCAGCGCGACCTCCCACTCGCGGTCGAGGTTCAGGATGCGCTGGATCTCGGCCACCAGCGTGGCGACCTCATAGCCCTTGCCCTGCTTGCCGAACTTGCCGAAGTACGACAGGTCGCGACGAATCTGCGCGGCGGTCACGCCGATCTGCGCGGCCAGGTCGTCGGAGGAGACGGTGGCGATGCCGGCGGCGTCAATGTGCTTGAGCGTGCGGACGTAGATCGGCAGGCGGCGGATGACGATGTCGGGAATCTCGGGCTGCTCATCCCGTGGCGGAAGTCCGTGGTGCTCCATCAGTCCAACCTGCTGCCCGTGTCGCCGGCGCCGCGGCGCTCTGCCTCCAGGCCGCGCGACGCTCCGAACTGTTCCAATGTGACACCACTCGTGTTTCAGAAAACGCAACGGTCGTCAGCAGCACGTGCGGATGGCGGATGGCTGAAATAGCGCCCTGTGCCTCACCGAGAACAGGCAAATGCTACCACCGGAGGGGCGCCCACACCAACGCCGCGCGGCCCGAACGGTGACCGGCGGTCACGGCGCTCCGGCCAGGGCGGCGCGCAGGACCCGCATCTGCTCGCGGAAGCGGGCGGCCAGCGCGTCCCGTTCCCCGCCCGGCAGGAAGGACGACGCGACGGCCCGCAGGCTCAGCGCCGACAGCTCGTCAAGGGTGAAGCCGCAGCGTTCGGCCAGCGCCAGGTACTCGCCGGTCAGGTCGGTGTCGAACATCGGCGGGTCGTCGCTGTTGACGGTGACGAGCACCCCGGCGTCGTGCAGCGCCCGGAACGGGTGCTCCTCGTAGGAGCGCGCCACGCCCAGGCAGATGTTGCTGGTCGGCGACACCTCCAGCACGACCGCCTGCTGGACCAGATGCTCGACCAGCCGTGGGTCGTGGATGCTCGTCACCCCGTGCCCGATGCGTTCGCTGCCCGTCTCCAGCGCGTCCCAGACACTCTCGGGGCCGACCGTCTCTCCCGCGTGCAGGCTGACCCGCGCGCCCCGCTTGGCGGCGAAGCGCATGGCGGCGGCGTGCAGCGAGGCCGGGAAGCCGACCTCGGCGCCGCCCAGCCCGATGCCGACCAGCCCGTCGCCCAGGTTGTCGACCGCCCACTCGGCGATGGCCTGCACGTGCTCGGGCGGGCGGCTGCGGACGGCGTCGATGATGAACTGCATGCGCACGCCGAAATCGTCGTAGCCCTGCCGGGCCCCGGCGCGCATGCCGGCCAGGACGATGTCCGGGACGGCGCTGTTGCGCGGCGCGATCGGCGATGCTGGCGCGAACGTGACCTCCAGATACTGGATGTTCTGTCGATGGGCGTCCTCGGCCAGCTCATAGGTGACACGCTCGAAGTCCTCGACGGTGAGCAGGCTGTTGCAGACCCCCATGAAGACCTCGATGAAGTGCGGGAAGTCGCGGAAGCGGTACCAGTCGCGGGCGCCGGCGGCGTCGGTGAAGGGGTACTCGACGCCGTGGCGGCGTCCCAGCTCCAGCAGCGTCTCCGGCCGCACGGTCCCCTCCAGGTGCACGTGCAGCTCGGCCTTCGGCATGCGCTCGATGTAGGCGCGCTCGGCGGGAGTGAGATGTCGCACGGTGGCTCCGTCGTTCGACGCGTGTACTGCGTGGCCCGGCAGCATCAGACGCGACGGATGATAATACAGGGATGATGATCGACGCGCGAGGGCGGGCGCCGGGTCAACCAGCGGAGCCCGGCGTGTGGGGAAGGATGTGCGCGATGGCGTCGTGGCTGGAATCCACCACATTCGTAGGTGGTGACGCGGTGCGGGTGGCGGTCGTGATCGCCGTCTCCCAGAGCGAGCAGGCGGTGGACGAGCTGACCGTGTCGCAGATGGCGGGCATGCTGGTGCAGCGCATGACGGGCAAGCCGGTCGAGACGGCGGTCGTGCTGAAGGCCATCCGCGACCTGGCCGCTCACGGGCTGCTGAAGCACGACGAGTCCGGCTTCCGCTGGGTGATGACGCCGCTGGGCACGCTCGTCAGCCGCCCGATGACGACGGCCGACATCGAGCCGGAAGGGAACGAGCCGCTGACGACGGGCGAGACGCGCGCCTGGCGCGACCGCATCCTGGCGCAGTTGGAGCAGGACGCCAAGCTGATCGACGAGGCCGGGGTGCCCCGCGAGGAGCTGATGGCGGTGCAGGGCGCGCGGCTGACCGAGCTGCGGGTGCTGAACCGCGTGCTGGCCGAGCAGGAGCTGCCCGGCTGGCTGTGGGCGCTGGCGCATCACGTCCGCAAGGAGGAGGACGGGCCGGGCAACGGCGTGGCGGCGCCGGGGGAACAGGAACAGACGCAGGAGGAGAGCGGCGATGACGGCACGGACTGACCTGCAAGCAACGCTGGCGACGCGGCACGATGAGTTCGTGGACCTCTGCGCGGACCTGATCCGCCGACCCAGCGAGAACCCGCCGGGGGACACGACCGAGCTGTTCGGCTTTGTGACGCAGTATCTGAGCAGTCACGACGTTCCCTTCATCGTCGTGGCGCCGGAGCCGACGATGCCGAACCTGTACGCCACCTTCGAGGGCGGCGCGGGGGAGGGGCCGCACCTGGTGCTGAACGGGCACCTCGACGTGTTCCCGGCCGGGGACCGCGCGCGCTGGAGCGTGGACCCGTTCGGCGGCGTCGTGCAGGACGGCAAGCTTTATGGGCGCGGCGCGAACGACATGAAGGCGGGGGTGACGGCCTCTCTGATTACCTACACGACGCTCTACCGGCTGCGGGATCACTTGCGCGGGCGGCTGACGCTGACGCTGGTCTCCGACGAGGAGACGTTCGGGCCGTGGGGCGCCCGCTATCTGATCGAGCACGCGCCGGTGCTGGGCGACGCGCTGCTGAACGGCGAGCCGAGCACGATGCAGACGGTGCGCTTCGGCGAGAAGGGCCCCTGCTGGGTCGAGATCGTGGTCGAGACGGAGGGCGGGCATGGCGGCTACCCGCACGTCTCCCCCAACGCCATCCGCGAGATGACCCACGTGCTGGCCGACCTCGACGAGCTGCGGCAGATGGACGTGCCGATGCCGCCGGAGGTGCGCAACGCGCTGGAGCAGGGGCGCGCCACGCTCGACCGCCAGCTCGGCGCCGGGGCGACCGACACCCTGATGGCGGTGACGGTCAACGTGGGCGTGATCGAGGGCGGCGACAAGGTGAACATGATCGCCAACCGCTGCCGGGCGGAGGTGGACCTGCGCTGCCCGGTCGGTGTCACGCTCGACGAGATTCTGCAGCGCGTGGACGCGATCGTGGGCCGCAACCCGCGCGCCCGCTGGCAGCTGCTGAACAGCAGCCCGCCCAACGTGTGCGACCCGGAGGCGCGCATCTTCACGCTGGTGAAAGACAACGCCGAGGCGCTCTCCGGCTTTCGCCCACTGCCGACCATCTCGCTGGGCGGCACCGACGCGCGGCTGTGGCGGCTGCGCGACATCCCGGCCGCCGTCTACGGCCCGACCCCTCACAACATGGGCGCGCCGGACGAGTACGTGCTGGTCGACGAGTTGATCCAGACGGTCACGACCCACGTGCTGACAGCGTGGGATTTTCTCGTGTAGGGGCGCACGCCGTGCCGCCCTACCCGCGGATGATGACGCGCTGGTCGGACGCTCGCCCGCGCGGCTATGGCTCAAGTGGCGGGTAATAGTTCTCGGCGCCGATCTTCCTGACATCAGTGAGCCAGTCCCCGCCATACACGTCAAGCGGAGTCTGGCCCGCTGGCAGCAGGCTCCAGGCCTGTCGCTTGTAGGTCCAGTTGTCGGGTTGCAGCCGGTAGGCTTCGCGGAAGTGCTGAATGGCATCGCTGCTCCGGCCCAGGCGGTGGAGATGCTGGCCCAGCTCGAAGTGGGCGGCGGCCACGGCCTCCTCAAATGGCCGTGGACGGCTGCGGCGCAGCACTTCCTCGGGCGAGAGCGCGAAGCGGCTCGCAGCGCCATGCTCGACCCAGTCACGCAGGGCGGCCACGTACTGCTCGGCGTCGACGCGCAACTGGCGCACGGCCGCATGCTGCGCCAGCTCACGAGGTGAGGCATTGGGCGCGGGCTGGCGGTCCAGGAACGACGGCCGGGCCGGGTAGGCCGTCTCAGGCGGACGGACGATCGTGCCGGCCTCGTCGATCCAGACGCTGCTCGGTACATTGACGATGCCGAACAGCTCGTCCACGACGTGTGCCCGATCGATCAACGATGGATGCTGCGGCCGGGCAGCCTCGATCCAGGGGCGCGCGGCCTCAACGCCACCAGTGTCCAGCGCGACCGTCACGATCTCCAGCCCCCGTGGTCCCAGCTCCTCGTACAACGTCTGCCACACGGGCAGGTCCAGACGGCAGCCTCACCAGGAGGCCCAGGCCACCAGCAACACCTTGCGGCCCCGCAGGGTGCTCAGACTGAACAGGCTGTCGTCCATGTCTGGCAACGTCAGATCGGGAGCCTCGACGCTGGACAGGGCACGCCCGCCCGCTTCCGGACCCAGGCACCACAGACCGCTGGGCTCATCGTGCGCCAGTGGCATGCCGAGCCGCGCGGCCAGCAGGCGGGCGTCGATGGCGCCCGAGTCTATGCCCGGCAGCGGCACGCAGCGCTCGCCCTTGCACGCGCCCTCCGGCTTGATGTCCCAGCCGGTGCGCTGCCGCAGCTCACGTGGATCGATCGTCAGCGTTTCCAGAATCATCGCATCTGCCCGTTTCCCGCCATCACCTGGCTCTCCCTGGTCGCGTCCGAGGCTCACACGTACTATACCGGCGCCGACCGGCGTCTTAGTCTCCGGCAGCTCCGTGACGCTGACGGAGGGGGGTAACACCCTGCTCCAGCGCCTCGTCTCCACCAGCACCCGCTGCCCAGCACACCCCCGCGCCAGCTTCGATATGCCCTTGTCGAGGTCAGGGCGTTCAGCTTGCCGTGGCGAGTACGCATCCTGCCGTCAATATGCTGAACGGGAAAGGGGCCGAAAGCTGATCGTGCCGGTTGACTACCTGGAGATGCTGGTTAGCGCGCGACAGGGCGTTCTTCCAGTGTGGGAGCGGCATATGGACGCGCCGTTGTAGCCGCCGTCCGAGTTGGGACGCGGGCCGCGCAGGCGAGGCCCCGCGTCCCGCATATCGCGTCCCCGATCAGACCGCGGCGCGCACCTTCTTTGCGGCTTCGACCATGTTCCGCAACGAGGGCCAGACCTCGGCGTCGTTGCGGGTCTTGAGGCCACAGTCGGGGTTGACCCACATGACGTCGGGGCCAAGCACGCGCGTCGCGTGCCGCAGGCGTTCGATGATGGCCTCCGTCTCCGGGACGGCCGGGGAGTGGATGTCGTACACCCCTGGGCCGATCATCTGCTCGTACTTGTTATCGGTAAAGGCCTCCAGCAGCTCCTCGTTGGAGCGGCTGTTCTCGATCGAGATCACGTCGGCGTCCATGGCCTTGATGGCGTCGATGATGTCGTTGAACTCCGAGTAGCACATGTGCGTGTGGATCTGGGTGCCGGGCGCGGCGGACGACGACGCCAGCCGGAACGCGCGGATGGCCCAATCCAGATATTCGTCCCAGTCGGCGCGGCGCAACGGCAGCCCCTCGCGCAGGGCGGGCTCGTCGATCTGGATGATGCCGATGCCGCCCTGTTCGAGGTCGGACACCTCGTCGCGCAGCGCCAGGGCGATCTGGTGGCAAACGACCGAGCGGGGGATGTCCTCACGGGCAAACGACCAGTTGAGGATGGTGACGGGGCCGGTGAGCATGCCCTTCATCGGGCGCCTGGTGCGTGACTGGGCGTAGACGCTGGTCTCGACCGTCATCGGCTCGGGACGGTAGACGTCGCCGACGATGATTGGCGGGCGCACGCAACGCGAGCCGTACGACTGCACCCAGCCGTGCTCGGTGGCGACGAAGCCGGACAGCTGCTCGGCGAAGTACTCGACCATGTCGGTGCGCTCGAACTCGCCGTGCACCAGCACGTCGAGCCCGATCTGCTCCTGCTTCGCGATCAGCTCGTCCATCTTGCCCTTGACGTAGGCGTCGTACTCCGCGGCGCTGATCTTCCCGGAGCGCAGGCGGGCGCGCATGGAGCGCACGTCGCCGGCCTGCGGGAAGGAGCCGATGGTCGTCGTCGGGAAGGCGGGCAGGTTCAACCGGGCGTCCTGCTGCTCGCGGCGCGCCGCGAACGGCTCGGCGCGGGTGGCGTCAGCGTCGGTCAGCGCCCGCACGCGCTGCTGGGTCGGCTCGTGGTTGTAGACGGAGTGGCCCCGGTTGCGCAGGCGGTCGCGGTTCGCGGCGAGGGCGTCCGCGATGGCGTCGCGTCCCTTGTTGAGGCCGTCGGCCAAGGTACGAATTTCGTCAAGGCGCTGCTCGGCGAAGGAGAGGTTGGCGAGCACGTCGTCGTCCAGGCTCGTCTCAAGCCGCTTGTCGTGCGGCAGGAAGAGCAGCGAGCAGGACGGCCCGACCCAGATGCGCTGCGCGTCGACGTGCGACTGAATCGTCTCCAGCCGGCCCAGCGCGGAGTCGAGGTCGGCGCGCCAGACGCCGCGCCCGTTGACGACACCGGCGGCCAGCACCTTGTCAGCCGGGAAGCGCTTGACCTCGAAGTCGCGGATGTTGCCGCCCTGGCGCACGAAGTCGATGCCGATGCCCTCGACCGGCAGGGCCATGACGGCCTCCCAGTTGGGGCCGAGGTCGCCGAAGTAGGTGGCCAGCATGATCTTCGGGTGGTTGCCGCCCGCGAGATCGGCGTAGACGCTGGCGTAGAGGTCCAGCTCCTCCCGGGAGCGGTCCTGCACCAGGCACGGCTCGTCGATCTGCACCCACTCCGCGCCTTCGCGGTACAGATCGCTGAGCAGGTCCCTATAGATAGGAAGCAGGTCGGCGACGTGCTCGGCGATGGGCTTCGCATGGTGCTTGCCGAGCAGGGTGAAGGTGAGCGGGCCGACGATGACCGGCATGGCTGCCGCGCCGACCTGGGCCTTCGCCTCGCGGTAGGCGTCAACCGGCGCGTTGCCGGAGCGGCGCGGGTCGGGGCCGTTGAGCTCCGGCACCAGGTAGTGGTAGTTGGTGTCGAACCACTTGGTCATCTCCAGCGCGGCGATGCCGTCGCCGCCGCGCGCCATGGTCGAGTAGGTGGCGAGCGAAACCGGCTGGCCGGCCGTGTGCTGGAAGCGATCCGGGACGAGGCCGAGGAAGCAGGCCATATCGAGCATGTGATCGTAGAAGGTGAAGTCGTTGCAGGGGATATGGTCGATGCCCGCCTGCTGCTGGACGGCCCAGGCGCCGCGGCGAACCTCGGCCGCGACGGCCTGCGCGTCGTCCTCGCCGGTCTTGCCGGACCAGTAGCGCTCGACTGCCCGCTTGAGCTCACGCTGCTTGCCGATTCGCGGGTATCCCAGGTTCGTCGTTTCCGCCATCCAGACCCTCTATCCCTGTCGTCAGCGATTGTCGTAACACCGAAGTATGGCATACGAGGTCCACGGCATTACGGTGGCGGACACGACGTGGCGCGAGCGGGAAAGCCTGGGCTGGCGGCCCGGCGCGACAGGGAAACGGCGCCACGGCGGCCGGAGCAGGTGTTGCCAAGAACCGGAGTCTGCTTCATACTGCATCCGGGGTGGACGCTCGCTTCGTAGTACGTTGTATGGGGGTTGAGCGCCAGGATGACGTCTGGCGCGCAGGCATCGCCTTCGTGGCGGCAGCGCGCCGCGCGTGTCGTCGGCAGACGCCGACGCGGCGACAAGCTCCCGCGAGCGAATCCCGCCAGTGCTGAGAGGGAGGCGATGATGCGCGAGGAGACGGAGGAGGCCGTGATGATTGCTCGCCATTGGGGCTGACACAGGCCCAGGCGACGCCGGCGACGGGCGGCATTGGGGAGTGCCATCGGCGCCCGAACCCCTGGGCCATGCGGCGGGCTGACGTGGTGGGGCCTCGGCGGAGATGTGACGGGATAAACCGAAAGGGACACCATGACCACTGATCACTTGAACGAGCTTGCCTACCGGCGCCTGTTCCGCATGGCGGTAACGGGCAGGCTGAGCAGGCGCGATCTGATCAAGCGCGCCGGGGCGCTCGGGCTGGGCGTCGCGGCAACCTCGACGTTGCTGGCGGCCTGCGGCGACGATGACGACCCGACCGCGACACCCGGAGCGCAGGCCCCGGGGCCAGATCCAACGGCCACCGCGGGCGCGGGAACGACGCCTGAGCCGGAGCCAGAGGACGAGGAAACGCCCGAGGCGGAGGCGACCGAGCCACCAATGGGCGCCACCGGCGGCGTGCTCAACGTCGCGCTCAATTCCGACCTGACGACGATGGACCCGCACAGGTCGACCGCCGCCGTCGACCGGCAGGTGTACCAGCTCATTTATGACAAGCTGGTCGATATCGACGAGACGCTGACGATCGTGCCGGAGCTGGCCAGCGAGTGGGCCATCTCCGACGACGGCATGGAGTACACCTTTACGCTGGTCGAAGGCGTAACCTTCCATGACGGCGAGGCGTTCAACGCCGAGGCGGTCAAGTTCAACTTCGACCGCATGCTGGACGAGGAGACCGCGTCTCCCCGCCGCAGCGAGATCGCGCAGATCACCGAGGTGGTCGTGGAGGACGAGCACACGGTGCGGCTGGTGCTGTCGCAGCCATTCTCGCCGTTGCTCGCGACTCTCTCCGACCGCGCCGGGATGATGGTCTCGCCCAAGGCGATCGAGGAGCTGGGAGAAGATCTAGCCCGCCAGCCGGTCGGCACCGGCGCGTTCACCTTCGTCGAGTGGATGACGAGCGACCACCTGACCGTCGAGCGCTACGATGGCTGGTGGCAGGAGGGCCTGCCGCATCTGGATCAGGTCATCTACCGGCCGATCGTGGACGCCAACGTCAAGCTGACCGCGCTGCGGACAGGTGACGTCGACATCATCGACACGGTCTCGGCCCGCGATGTCGCCGGACTCAGGGACGACGACACGCTGGAGATGAGCGAGATCGCCAGCCTCGGGTTCACCTACATTACGCTGAACAATCAGATCCCGCCGTTCGACAACATCGCGCTGCGGCAGGCGGTGGCCTGGACGATCGACCG
>DATKCN010000020.1:0-5873 GCA_035513175.1 Thermomicrobiales bacterium | reverse complement strand
TGGACGGACATCATTCGGCGTCGACCGGAACGCTGTGCCAATCCTCCGGACGGGGATCGCCCAGCCAGAAGCGGGGTCCGGCGCCGTGGCTCGCCATCAGACGCGGGTAGCGGCGGTGGCCGGATGCGCAGCGCCGACGGGGCGACGCCGGTGCGTTGCGCCAGCTCGCCAAACGTGAGCGCTCTGCCGGTGTCCACTGTGTGTCGCATGCGCGGCGTCCTCCCGCTCGTGTCGCCCGCACGGCCCCGGTCGTTCTCTTCCAACCGCGGGCGCGCGACGTCATTCCAGCGGGCAGCGCGGTATCCTGACTGAATGAGCAAGCGAGCGTTCGACATCGCAATCGCCAGTTTCGCGCTCGTCTTGTGCGCTCCCGTCATGGCAGCTGCGGCCGTCGCGCTGGCGTTTGAGCGCAGCGGGCCGATCCTGCGCGTTACCCGCCGCGCGGGCAGGCATGGGCGATCATTCCGGCTGTATCGCTTCCGCACGATGCGCGACGCGGCGCCGGGAACGCCGGATGCCGAGCGTGTGACGCGTGTGGGCCGATTCATCCGCAACTCCTCACTGGACGAGCTGCCGATGCTCGTCAACGTGCTGAAGGGCGACCTCAGCATCGTCGGCCCGCGCCCGTTTCCGATCGAGGAGGTGGACGTGTCAGACCCGGACTGGCAGAGCCTGCTCGCCGTCAGGCCGGGGCTGATCAGCTACGCCATCCTGACGCTCAACCGGGGCTACAACAGCGCCAGCCTCGCCCGGAAGCTGGAGCTGGAACACGAATACGCCCGGCGGAGCGCGTTCGCGTTCGACCTGCGGATATTTGCGCGGGCCGTGCGCGCGTTGATTGGAAGTCGGGGCAATGTGAAAGCCCGTGGGGGAGGGTGAGACGCATGACGATTGAAGACCATAAGGCCGTTGCGCGGCGGCTGCTCGAAGAGCTGTGGAGCGGCGGCGATGTCGCGATGGCGGACGAGCTGTTTACTGCCGGGTTCCTGCACCACAGCGCGCCGGAGGGCACGCCGCGTGGCCCGGAGGGGCAGAAGCAGTTCATCCCGATGATCCGCGCCATGGTCCCCGGGCTGCGCATTCAGATTGACGACACCATCGCGGAAGGTGACCGCGTCGCGGCGCGCTGGACCGGCACGTACGTCACCGAGAGCGGCGAGCACAAGAGCTACCCGGGCGTGGACATCCTGCGGTTCGAGGACGGCAGGATCGCCGAGCTCTGGTCATTCGTGCCGTAGAGCGGTTCGGCCTCCAGCGTTTTCGTGAGGAAGTCGAGTAGCTCGCGCGACTCGTCGTCGAAAAAGCGTGGGGCAATGAATGTAACAACCACGAAGCTTGCTGACAGTATGGCCATGCCCGACACAAACCGCCCCCAATCAGACGAGCCCGTCCGGATGGTTACAAGGCCACCCAACAGGATGAAAGACGCGTAGCCCCAGAAAATCACGTGCAGCACACGAAAGCCGCTGTGCATCCCGGAGCGGGCGCGGATCAGCGTGCCCTCGGGTGTCGGAGACAGCGTGGCGGTCGCCACCGTCATGATGCTGGTGCGCCGGCCCCGGAACTTGGCCAGCGAGAGCGCCTTTGGCGAGGCCTGCGCCTCGATGGGCGGAAGCTGGGCTTCCTGCTCGGGGGTGTGTCGCCACGTCCGGCGCTTGCCGCCCAGCGTCGCGTGCGTGCGCTCCTCAACGCGGCGGGCGCACTCTTCCGGCGACAGGCGGGTGAGCAGCTCGCGCCGTTCGTTCGTGAACGGGTTGAGGCGAATCCCGCGCGGGTTCGGAAGGTCGTCTCCGCCCGGCCCGAAGCGCTGACGTAGGCCACCGAGCACCCAGGTCGCGCCTGCCAAAACGAAGCCGAGCCAGAAGAGGTCGTAGGCTTCCGCTAATGCCACCAGCGGAGCAAACCCGAAGCCGAACGCCACGATCAGCAGCGCGGCGTAGCGCATCAAGCGCTCGGGCAGCCGTATCCACAACACAAGCGCGATTACGGACGCGCCGGAAAACACCAGCAACTCGCCTGTGTCGGGCAACAACATGCTAAAGAGGGAGCCAAGCGCGACAACAATTCCGCAGGCAACAACCCCAGTGACCAATTCCACTCGCGCCCGATCCGTATGGAACCAGACTCGCCCGCGGTCGTCGGCTGGCGAGATCACCTCAAACATCACCAGGCATACGCCGAATCCAACCGACCATGCGACGTACTCCGTCACGCCTGCCCAATAGACGAGCGTCCCACCCACGCCAAACAAGCCCGCGATGAACATCAGACCGAGCGCCAGCGACGGTCGCCACCAGGACCGGATCGAACGCCAGACGACAACCGACAAAATGCCAAGCACGAGCAGCGACCCGATAACCAGCCCGACCGGCCATTCGTTCAGGCGCGGAATCGCATACCAGAACGCGACGCCTACCGCGCCGCCAGTCACGGCTTCGTAGACCAACTGCGCCAGCCGAACGAGAAATGGGGGGTCGGATGGCTTCTCAGAAACGTCAGTTGACGCGGGGGCAGGAGCGTCGGCCGTTTCTGGCAAAACGTCGATGATCCGAACGTCGGTCAGCCCAGAGCGCATGTCGCGTTGCAGGTTGCCGAGTGCCCGCCAACTGATGATCGCGCTGAGCGCGGCGCCGACATGGATGAACCCGAGCGCGAGGCCGTTGTTGTACGACATGAACGTCAAGCCACTCGTCGCCCCGGCTTGTGAGGCGGTCAGCGCGGCCGCCCCAGCGAAGAAGGGCGCGACGACCAGCAGCACGCAGCGGTCCGAGCCGATTCGCTCGGTCTCACGGCGCATGAGCGCGAGGAACTCGCTCTGGTCGGAATCGGGCGGGCGCGTGCCAAGCCAGATCCCGAGGCGGCGCATCGGCTGGAGCAGTACGCTCATGGCTCCGAGCGCGCCACCGGCGAGAGCAGCCCAGCCTGATGGCGGGGCGAACTGCACGAGCGCGGCAGGCTGAATGATTACGATGAACGCCGCCACGAACGCGGTCATCCAGCAGAGCGAGTTGAGCGTGTCCTGCAGCGCCGCGTGCTGCGAATCGGCCACGGGCACGTAGCGCGCGCGGGCGACGGAGAAGCGCCACCAACAGACGGCGCCTGCCAGCGCCGTGCCGATCGGCGTCGCGAGTTGCGCGGTCAGATCCCAGTCCATCCCGGCGTCCCATCGCAGACTGTCGAGGGCGTCCTGTACACAAAGCGTGCATCACTCGACCGCGTGCTGTGAATCCCCAAATGGTCATGGGACGAGGCGACATCGTTGACGGGCGTTCCCCGGTAGACTTGTGCAGCGTTAGACACCGCCGCCATGGGAATCAGCGATGATCGTTGCAACGCTCCGACAGCGCACGCCTCGGGCTCTGTTTACGGGCGCAGTCTTCGATCAGATCTCACACAGCGTGGGCCTGATCTTCACGCCGCTCTACCTGGGCGCGCTCGGCGCGGGGCCCGCGCTGGTCGGGCTCGTGATCGGCGTCACCACGTTCGCGAACCCGCTCATCATCCTGTCAGCCGGCTCGTTGATCGAGCGTGTGTCGCCGCGGCGTCTGATCGTCATGACGCGCGTGATGGTGGCCGCGGCGCTGCTGCTGGCTGTCGTCGCCCAGACGTGGTGGCAGCTTGCCCCGGCGCTGGCGCTGATTTCCGCCGGCTCGCTGGCCTACCCGGCCGTCTCGCGCGCCATCGCCGAAACGACATCGCCGGCAGGGCGGGCGCGGGCCTTCTTCCTGGTCTACGGCGTCGGGTCGAACCTGGCGCTCATCCTGGCGCCGGCCATGGGCGGGTTCGTGGCCGAGGGGTTCGGGCTGCGCTGGGTTTACCTGGTCGCGTTGCTGTTGGAGCTGGCAGCGATCGCCTGCTTTCTGGGCATCGAGAGTTCCGTGGGCCGCCACGCTCAGACTGTGCGGCAGACGTATCGGGATGTCGTCCGTTGCCGGCCGGTCCTGGCGATCTCGCTCTTTCTGTTTGCCGCCATGCTGATCCTGACCGCCGGGCTGGCGCTGCTGCCGACCTTTCTTTACGACTACCGCGGCCTGAGCGTTGGCACGATCGGCCGCCTGGGCTCGCTCAGCGGCGTCGGCGGGCTGGCGCTGGCGCTCGGACTGGCCCGCATCCGGCGCCGGGTCAGCGTCGTGTCGCCTCTGATCGTAACGCTGGCGCTGATCCCCGGCGCGTTCGCATTGCTGGCCTTCAGCCCGCACCTGGCCATCATCGCCATCGCCTGCTTCATCAGCGGCGCGTACCTGATGGTCTGGCCGCTGGTCGACGCGGCGGTCGGCAACCTGGCGCCCGAGCGCCTGCGGGGCCGCTCGTTCGCCCTTTCCGAGGTATTCGGCGGATCGGGCATTGCGCTCGGGCCGATGCTCGCGGGGGTCCTGTACGCACAGGGCCCGCAGCTGCCGCTGCTCTTCGCGCTGGCCGGGACGCTGCTGGCGCTGCTGCCGGTCACGCTCGTCCTGCGCCGCTATCTGGAGCGCGCCCAGGCCGCGATCGAGCAGGAGGACGACGCCGCGTTGCGGGAAGCGACGCCCTGACATTACAGCGCGCCGCCGCTCTGTCAGGCGGTCCTGTAGAGTGCTTCCGGGTTGATCATGTGGATCGGCTGGCCGCTGGCGAAGGCCAGGATCTGATCGTAGATGTCGGAGAACTGCGTCTCCAGCTCATCTTCCGTGACGTAGCCGATGTGCGGGGTGGCGAGCACGTTCGGATGCGAGAGCAGCGGATCGGCTGGATCGGTCAGCGGCTCAACGTCAAAAACGTCAACGGCGGCGAAGCCCGGCTGTCCCGCGTTCAGCGCCGCGAGCAACGCGCCAGGCTCGATCAGCCCGGAGCGGGAGGTGTTCACCAGCAGGGCGTCGGCGCGCATGCCGAGCAGGTCGTCGAGCGTGATGAGGCCCCGTGTCGCCGGGTTCAGCCGCACATGCAGGCTGACGACGTCCGCTTCCGCGAAGAATGCCGCGCGGCTGGCGGCCACGGTCTCGCCGTTCGCGCAGGCCCGCTGGCGGCCTTCGTTGGAGGCCCACCAGCGCACGTCCATCCCGAAGGCCCGCCCGTACCCGGCCACCGCCTGCCCGATGCGGCCATAGCCGTACAGCCCGAGCACGCGCCCGCGCAGCGTCCTGCCGACGCCCATCTGCCAGTTGCCCGCCTTGAGCGAGGCGACCTGCGCCGGAAGCTGGCGCATCGAGGCCAGCATCAGCGCGAAGGTCAGCTCCGCCGCCGCGTAGGAGGGTGACCCGACGTGCATGTTGGAGCACAGCAGCACGCCGTTGCGGGTGCAGGCCGGAACATCTACGTGCGGGTAGACGCTGCGCTGGCTGATCAGCTTCAGCCTCGGCAGGCGGTCCAGCAGCGCGCCGGTAATCTGGGTGCGCTCGCGAAACAGCACGAGGATCTCGGTGTCCTTGAGCCGTTCCGCCAGCGCGTCGGTGTCCTGCACGTGGTCATTCCATACGGTGACTTTGAACCCCGCGAGCTTGCGAAAGCTCGGCAGGCTGGGGAGTGTGTTGAAGTAGTCGTCGAGGATGGTGACGTTCATGGAGTGGTTGCGCCTGGCACGAGATTCGGAACTGCACATGGTCGGATTCGAGCGCAGTATAGCAATGCCGGCGTCAGGGGCCATACCCACGAATTGCCTGCTCATGAGCTATGATGGACATGGGCGACCGATTCTGCCGCACACGGCTTCGCAGCGGCGCTCAATGTTGCTCCTTAGGAGACTCCATCATGGTCACGTCCACATTCGGCTGGCTGGATTACGACGAAGCCGAGCGTCGTCGGATGATGGAGCTCATCGAGCCTTTCCGAGAGAAGGGCACACTCGACGAACTCGGCACCGGCACGATCCGGGACACATTCGCAAACCTGTTCTTTCC
>DATKCN010000019.1:0-8419 GCA_035513175.1 Thermomicrobiales bacterium | reverse complement strand
TGCCCATCGTCTGGGTCGGCCTCAGCGCCGGGAGCATGGTCATGACCCCCTACATCGGCAAGGACTTCATCATCTGGACCTCACCCACCGGCGGCGATGAACCACTCGGTCTGGTCGACTTCTCGATCTTCCCACACCTGGACAGCGAGGGCCTGCCAAACCACACCATGGCCAATGCCGAACGCTGGGCCGCCAACACCCCCGGCCCCGCCTACGCCACCGACAACGAAACCGCCATCAAAGTCGTCGACGGCCTCGTCGAAGTCGTCTCCGAGGGCAACTGGAGGCTGTTACACCCCTGACGCCAACAGGGAGCGAATCCGCCGATCCGAACCCCTCGTAGTGGCCGGTCTCGTGCCGGCCAGCGGCCCGCAGGCCGAGCGCTCAGACCCAAATCCCAACCTGCTCAAGCGCCCCCGGCCCGACCCGCTGACCACCTCCCAATCTCCCCCTCTCCCCGCGGGGGAGGGGGCCGGGGGGTGGGGTTCCCCTTGACAAATCAGAACATTTGTTCTATATTAGGAGCACGACGGCAGAGGGTGGCGATCCTCGTAAAACATCGCCGTGGAGCCGTCGACGTCCGTCCCAACTCCCGCCCGTGGCGCCGCGCCGTCACGAGACTCGCCGGTTTTTTCTCCACCGGCCCAAAGTCCCTGGGCAACCGTGCCCGCAACAGGCAGCGGAGCATTCAGCGCCTGGGAATCATGCTCTGTACACAAAAGTGACTTGAACATCTAAAGGACGACAAGCCTTAACACCACCACTTGTCGTCCTTTACTTTTCCCCGTCCAGACGCGGCTTTCAGCACCCCGCAATCGCCTGGCACACGCTGCGGCCCCCGCTCAGCGGCGCAGGAACGTCAGCACCGCCAGCACCCGCCGGTGGTCGTACTGGTCCGGCGAGAGGCCCAGCTTCGAGAAGATGTTGCTGATGTGCTTCTCGATGGCCCCTTCGCTGACCGTCAGCTCCCCGGCGATGGCGGTGTTGGAGCGGCCCTCAGCCATGAGCGAAAGCACCTCCGTCTCCCGTGGCGTCAGCTCATCCAGCCGGTCTCCGCGTCGTCGTCGCGACATGAGCTGTGTCACCACCTCCGGGTCGAGCACCACGCCCCCGGCGGCCACCTGCCGCACGGCGCGCACGAAATCGATCACATCGGCGACGCGGTCCTTCAATAGATAGCCAACACCGCCCGCGCCCGATTCGAGCAGCTCGCTGGCGTAGCGCTCCTCGACGTACTGCGACAGCACCAGCACCGGGCTGTCCGCGACGCGCTGGCGGGCTTCGAGCGCCGCCCGTAGCCCCTCGTCTCGAAAGCCGGGCGGCATGCGCACGTCGACGATCGAGATGTCGGGCCGCTGCTCCTCGACGGCGCTCACCAGGCCGGGGCCGTCGCCGACGATCGCCACGACCTCCAGCCCGGCGTCCCGCAGCAGCCGCGCGATCCCCTCGCGCAATAGAACCGAGTCTTCCGCAATTACGACGCGCATGGCAGCTCTGCCCTGATCCGTGTTGGCCCGCCCGTGGGGCTCTCGATCCGTAGCTCACCGTCGAGCGCGGACGCGCGGTCCTTCAGCCCGGTCAGACCGGTCCCGCCCCTGGGATCGGCGCCGCCGGGGCCGTTGTCCATGATTTCCAGCAGCAGCCGGTCGCTGAACAGCCGCGCGGTGATGCGCGCTTCGGTCGCGTTGGCATGCTTGGCAATGTTGGTGAGCGCTTCGGCGACGATGAAGTAGGCGGTCGTCTCGACGGCTTCTGGCAGACGGCGCTCGATATCGACATCGACGTGAACCGGGATCGGGCAGCGCACCGCCAGGGCCGAGATGGCGGGGTCCAGCCCGCGGTCGACGAGGATGGCCGGGGAGATGCCGCGCACCAGGTTGCGGATGTCCGTCAGCGCCTGGCGCGTCTGGCTACCGGCCTTGTCGATCAGCTCGCGCGCGGCCTCGGGCTCGGACTCCAGCTTGTCCTTCGCCATGGCGAGGTCGATGGCGGTGGCGACGAGCCACTGCTGGGCGCCGTCATGCAGGTCGCGCTCGATGCGGCGCAGCTCCATCATCTCGGCGTCCATGACCCGTGCGCGGCTGTCGCGCAGGTCAACGACCTTCTGCTCGAGCTGCGCCCGTTCGCCGGGGCCGAGCAGCGCCTTCGCGAACGCCAGGTGGGCCCGGCCCGTCGCGACGATCGCCAGCAGGCCGAGCATCAGGGCGGGGATGCCGATCGCGCCGAGCGACAACATGCCCGACACGCTGTTCAGGTTCCAGCTCAGCACGCTTCCGATCTCGACGTTCGCCTGATTGCCGGTCAGCCACACGATCGGCATCGATAGCAACGTCACCGGAATCGTCAGCACAAGCACGAGGATTACGAACTCGATCACCCCGATTGGAAAGAGCAGAATCAGATAGAGCAGGTCCCGCCAGATAGCCCAGTCAGTGACGAGCGACTTGAAGCGGTCCCACCACGATCCGGCAGGGGTCGGGCGGTATGGATCGGGAATCGGCTCCTGCAGCAGGGCGCCGATGCGCCAGCGTTCGGAGCGGGCGCCCTGCTGCCAGACATAGACCGCGGCAATGAGGATCGGAATGCCGATCAGCCCGACCGCCATGCCGGAGCCTGTCGCGAGCAGCGTGACAAGAACGACGAACCAGAAAATGCCCAGTACGAAGCTCGAGAGCATGAATGCCGCCGCACGCCACGGCTCGGATGAGAACGCGGCGCGCAGCAGCCCGTGCCGGCGCCAGCCAGGATAGAACACCGGGCGCATGTGCTCGGTCGCCATCATCAATCGCTTCCCCGTCTCTCGCGGCGACGCCGCCCGATGTAACCAATCATCACATGGAGACTAGCAAGCGCGTGCGGCCGTCACCATGCGGCCCGCTGGCGACTTGGGGGTGGGGGTAGCCCTACCGAGGGCCGAGGGATGAGGGCCGAGGGGAGTCGGGTCGCGGGACGCGGGACGCGAAAGAACGTATCGCGTCGGGGATTCCCCGTGTGGCCCCTCACGCGGTCCGGCATGGGCAACCACGTTGGATCATGGCGCCAGCCGCCCGGCCATCCGACCCGGGAGGCCACGCGGGGCCCCCTTACCGCCACCCCTCAGCCCTCGGCCCTCATCCCTCGACCCTCGCCTAGAGCTTGCCGCGGATGTAGGTGACGACGGTGCGGGTTTTCGGCGGGAAGTAGCGCGCGCCGAACTTGCCGAGCAGCAGCACGTTCATCACCTCGCCGCGCCACGGCTTCTCGGTCACGTCCTCAATCTTCCACCCGGCCGACTCCATGCCGGGGGCTTCCCTGTGAAAATCGGCCTCGTTCTTGTAGGCCCGCACCATGGCTTCGAATGGTTGCTTCACGGCTGGGCGCCTTTCGTTTCGTGGGATGTCGCGACGTTCCCGCCTTGCGATTGTCTCTTGCGGACGCTATGGCCATTCGTCCCGGATGCGGCGCTGATACTCCAGCGGGTCTTCCGTCAACGTCAGGAATCCCTCGAATTCTGACAGGTCGGTAAGGCGCTTCTTCCCAGGCTGAACGCCAAGCAAGCGCTCGATTTCCAGCCAGTCCTCGTACTCGATCTGGACCGCGACCGGCTGGTGATTCTCGTCGGTGACAATCTTCTTGCGAACGACGATCATGGCGGGCTCCGTTCAAGCCATGCTGGTGAGACGCGCTTCACCATCATTGTGACATGTTCGAGTACGCCGTCCGTGGCCAGAGTCGGTTCTGCCGATGCTCAGCCGCCCGAAACGCCCGCCGCGACCCGCTCGTGCTCGGAGAGCTGGCACGCCGTCTCGTCCGGCGACGGCCAGTTGAAGACGTCGAAGATCTGGTCGGCGAGGTTCGGGGGCGGGGGCAGGTAGCGGTCGGCGCGAACCATGGATTCGATGTAGTCGAAGATGGCGATGACCTGCTCGTCGCCGGTGACGGAGTGGAACCAGACCTCGCGGCCGGCAAAGAGCAGCAGCACGACGTTGGAGAGCGCGCAGGGTCCGAGGCAGCCGCCCAGCGAGAGATGCACCTTGTGGCGGATGCGACGGCGGGCCCACTCGCTGTGATAGAGATCCAACGGCACCTCGGCGTGACCCCGCTCGGTGTGACCGCAGCAGCAGCCGGTGGCGCAGACGAAGAGCTGGCCGGGGCGGCGGAAGACGTTGATCGGCTCGCCGTCGGCCCGCCAGACGATGTTGCGGGCCCGCGAGCCATGCTTCGAGCGCACGAGACTGGGGATAGCGTCGGAGGTCGTCTCGTAATGCTCGTGCGGGTCGTCGACGCCGGTCACCTGCTCGGCCGTGCGGGCGTCGAGCTCCGCCGGCGTGATGACGTCCGTCTCGATCAGCAGCCGCTCGAAGGAGGCCAGCCAGCGCTCGTAGTACCCGGAGGCGTCGCCGTGCAGCTCGGCAGCGTCGATCTCGTCGACCAGCCGGTCGCGAAAGGCGTTCCAGTTGAACTGCTGTTCATCGCTCATCGCGACCGCCATGCCGAAGACGCGGCCCTCCCACGGCGCTTCGAAGACCAGCTCGCCGTTCCTGCGGGGCACGGCCAGGTCGTCGCTAAGGTCCTCGACCTTGTCGATCGATCGGGTGGATTCGCAGTCGCTCATAAACGGTTCCGATCAGTTCGCCGCGGCCGCCGCGACGGGGGGCTGGACAACCGCGACGCCGATCATGGTGTCGCGAGTGACGAGCGCGGCCAGCTCCTCCTCGGTCATGCCCTCGGCGCCATCCGGTCGCATCGGCAGAACCATATAGCGCTCTTCGGCACTGCTGTCCCAGACGTGGACCCTGACCGATTCGTCCAGCTTCAGCCCGAACTCGCGCAGCACGGCGCGGGGCTCGATGACAGCGCGGGAACGGTAGGCGAAGTCTTTGTACCAGGTCGGCGGCAGTCCAAGCACCGACCAGGGGTAGCAGGAGCAGAGCGTGCAGACGACCATGTTGTGGTCAGTGGGAGTGTTCTCAACGACGTTGAGCGCCGAGCCCTCCGGCAGTCCGAGCTCGGTGATCGCGGTCGAGGCATCGTCCAACAAGCGCTGCTTGAAGGCCGGGTCGACCCAGGCACGGGCGACGACCTTCGCGCCACGGAGGGGGCCGATGTCCTGCTCGAACATGCTGATGACGGAATCGACCGCTTCCGGAGTGATCAGCCCCTTCTCGATCAGGAGCGATTCGAGGGCTTTCGTGCGCAGCGAGACGTAGGGTTCCTGCTCGGGATTGTACGGCACTGGTCATATCCTTTCCAGCGTGTCAGGCCTGCGCGGACACTGGTGCGAGGTACGGTTCCCAGATGTCGAGATAGAGCGTCTGGTTCGGCTCGGCCGAGTCGCCCCACAGCTCGCGGGCGTCGAAACGCACGTTGTAGAGCACCTGCGGGTCCTGGCCCTTGCCGTGCGCATTGCTGTCCGGGAACGTCTGCGCGCCGTGGACCAGATGGATAACGCCGTGCTTGCCGCGCGCGTAGCGGGGCAGCCGGGTGTGGCCCGTGGGGTGCGCGTTCCGCGTGACCACCGCGTCGCCGATCGCAAAACGCGGCTCGGCGGCCTCGGTCCCGGCGGCAGGCTGAGGAGCCGGTGGAACTGGGACGACTTCCGCGCCACGCGGGATGTCCGCGTCGGGGTCACGTTGGAGCAGCTCCATGCGGGATTCCAGCTCGGCGGGCGAGATGACGCCCCTGGCGCTCAGGTTGTGCTCGATGGTTGCCAGCCAGCGCTCGTAGTAGGTTGAGCGGAGGTAGTGCGCCGGGTCCATCCTCTCGATGCCGAAGCGGAACTCGTCGATGTTGTAGTAGGCGGGCCGCACGAGCCGGTTGATGGCAGCCACGTGCGCTTCCCACTCGGCGTGGAAGGGTGGCTCGTGCTCCTCCCGCTCAACGGGTCCGAAGCCGTGCATGCCACCCATGTCGTGGACGCCGTTCATCGCCTGCCTCCTCTCGCATGGAATCCGGACCATCATAGCAGAGTCTGAAGCCCTCATCCGCCGTCCCCGCGCTGCTACAATCATTGACCACACGGCATTGGCTGCCGGCGGGGCTGCGGCCCGCTTGCCACTCGTTGAAAGGGGGGGCGGCTCAGCGCCGAGCCGCGAACACATGGCAACCACACGACAGCGGTCCACGGACACAACGGCGTCAACCCTCCAGCGTCCCCTGATCCACCCGGACATCATCTCGGCCATCGGCAACACGGCCATGGTGCGGCTCGACCGCGTCAACCGGGGCAGTTCGGCGACACTGGTTGGCAAGCTGGAGATGCTGAACCCCGGCGGCTCCGTGAAAGACCGCATTGGCATCCGCATGATCGAGGAGGCGGAGCGCAAGGGCTGGCTCAAGAAGGGCGGCACCATCGTCGAGCCGACCTCGGGCAACACCGGCGTCGGGCTGGCTATGGCGGCTGCCATCAAGGGCTACCGCTGCGTGTTCGTCATGCCGGACAAGGTCTCCAACGAGAAGATCGCGCTGCTGCGGGCCTATGGCGCGGAGGTAGTGACGACCCCGACCAACGTGGAGCGGGATTCGCCCGAGTCGTACTACTCGACGGCCGACCGGCTGACGAGGGAGATTCCCGGGGCGTTCCAACCGAACCAGTACTTCAACCCGATGAACCCGCGCACGCACTACGACGCGACCGGCCCGGAGATCTGGCAGCAGACGGAGGGACACGTCACGCACTTCGTGGCGGGAGTCGGCACGGGCGGCACGATTTCCGGGATCTCGAAGTACCTGAAGGAACAGAACCCGGCCGTGCAGGTCATCGGCGCGGACCCGGAAGGCTCGATCTACACCAACCCGGTGGCGCGTCCGTACAAGGTCGAAGGGGTCGGCGAGGACTTCTGGCCCGGCACCTTCGATCGCGCGCTGGTCGACGAGTTCATCATGGTGACCGACCGCGACTCGTTCGCGACGGCGCGGCGGGTCACGCGCGAAGAGGGCATCCTGCTGGGAGGGTCCGGCGGGCTGGCGGTCTGGGCGGCGTTGCAGGTCGCGAAGCGGGATGGAATGAACGAGGCGCTGATCGTCGTGCTGCTGCCGGACTCCGGGCGTGGCTACCTTTCGAAGCTCTACAACGACGACTGGATGCGGGAGAACGGCTTCCTGTCCCGATTCGCGCAGTCACCGCGCGTCGAGGAGCTGATCACCAGCCACGCCGACGACAGCGTCCCGCGCATCGTGGCGGTGCACGTCGACGACACGGTCGAGCGGGCCATCGGGCTGTTGCAGGAGTTCAACATCTCGCAACTGCCTGTGGTGCGCACGGCAGGCGGAGTGCGAGACGGCTCGATCGAGGTGCACAACATCGCCGGGTCGATTCAGGAGCGCACACTGCTCGACAAGGTCTTTCGCACACCCGACACGCTGCGCTCTAAGATCTCGACGGTCATGGACGCGCCCTTCCCGCTGGTCGACGCCGCCGAGGAGGTGGAGCGCGTGTTCCCGCTGCTCTCCGGCGCAGGATCTTCAGCGGTGCTGGTGCAGCGCGCAGGCATGCTGCTGGGGATTATTACGAGGGCGGACCTGCTGGACTTCGTGGCGCATATGAAGAGTGATTAGCGAATAGCGGGTAGCGGATAGGAAATTGACGCGGACACCTCCCCCTCAGGGGGAGGGGAGATTAGGGATTGGGATTGAATTGGATCGGCAGCCATTCTGCCGCACAACAACTCCCCCTCTCCGCGTCGGGGAGGGGGCTGAGGGGTGGGGTCATGGACTGGAAACGCACACGTTTCGAGACGCGGGCGATCCACGATGGGCAGGAGCCGGAGGCGGCGACGGGGGCGATGATCGTCCCGATCTACCAGACGAGCACTTACGCGCAGGAGGGGATCAACCAGAACCGGGGGTTCGACTACGCCCGCACGGATAACCCGACGCGCTCGGCGTTGCAGACAGCCATCGCGTCGCTGGAAGGCGGGGCGTGGGGGCTGGCGTACTCGTCGGGCATGGCGGCCATCCAGAACATCACCTACCTGCTTTCGGCGGGCGACCACATCGTGATGGGCGACGACGCCTACGGCGGCACCTACCGGCTGTTCGACAAGATCCTCACCCGCTACGGCATCGAGTACTCGATGGTCGACTTCTCGGACCTCGACGAGCTTCGTGGGGCGCTGCGCGACACGACGAAGATGGTGATCACGGAGACGCCGACGAACCCGTATCTGAAGATCGTGGATATACGGGCGGTGGCGGACATCCTACGCGGGCGATTCCACGACTCTCCTCAGCACTCAGCACTCAGCACTCAGCACTCGAACGCGTCCCGACCCCTCCTCGTCGTTGACAACACGTTCGCCTCGCCCTACGTGCAGCAGCCGCTGGCGCATGGGGCGGATCTGGTGGCGCACTCGGCGACGAAGTATCTGGGCGGGCACTCGGATGTCGTGTCCGGGCTAGTGGTCGGGAACGACCGCAGCGTGTACGACACGCTGAAGTT
>DATKCN010000018.1:0-13030 GCA_035513175.1 Thermomicrobiales bacterium | reverse complement strand
TGCTCCCGGAACCAGCTGGTGAAGGGTTCCGGCATGCCGGCCAGCGCGACCACCATCCGGTCGCGCATGCCCTGGTCGTCGCCCGTCTCGATCACGGCGATGGCAAGGTCGCCGGTGGGCGTGGGCTGGATCCAGTTGTATTCAGCCACCACGCCCGAGCGCCGCTGCAGCTCGCTGAACTCGGCGCGGCGCTCGCCCAGCGCCTCGGCGGCCATCCGCCGGAAGGCCTCGCTCTTGCCAGGGCGGATCGGGACGGCGAACGCATGGATCATCGACCGGTCTCCTTCAGCCGTCGGGGCGGCGCGCGTCAGCCGGCATCGGGCAGCCGCAGCCCGTGCAGCCCCCGGTAATCGGATGGCGCGGGGGATCTCCAGCCCGCCAGCAGCTCGGCGTCCGGCTGGTACACCTCGACGCCCAGTGGCCGGCAGACCGAGATCGGGTCGGCCGCGTCCGGACCCCAGAGCGGGATCGAGAGATCGCCGCCCGGGCAGGTCGAGATGGCGCAGAGCAGGTCAATCTCGGCCATGAACTCGAAGAAGTCGCCCTTTTTCGCCGGGCTGGGCTTCATGAAGTAGCGGTCGCTGTCATGGGTCAGACCGGTCACCTGGAAGATGTTGAGCACATCGTGGACATCCTGCTCGGTCAGCCCCCAGGGCAGGACAGCCCGCGTCAGATTGGAGTGACAGCACAGGTCGAACTCCTCGCCGGTCAACAGCTTGGTGACATAGGGGTCGCAGCGCGTGCCGAGCAGATCGTGGCAGCGGCCGCCATCCTCGTCGACGCCATAGTCGATAGTGTCGTTCGTGATCGTCAGCATCGGCCGCAGGTAGGGCAGGCACGACCAGAGCCGGTTGCCGGTCGTGACGTGCGAGGCTTCGAGCTGCTTGGTGCGGGCCGCCCAGAAGCGCTCGCGAGGGTTGTGCAGGCTCCAGGCGTTGAAGTCGGCCACCTGCGGCCCCTCGATGACGTTGACGCGGCAGAGCTGCCCGGCCCGCACCGGCCAGGCGTGGCCCGAGCGAATGGAGATGACGAACGAATCGACCAGCTCGCGGCGCGCCGTCTCATGCGCGAGGCGGTCGTAGAACGAGCGGTCGATGTTCAGCGCGCCGGGCTCGTCCGGCAGGTAGGTCCAGAGCGATCCAGCCATGCGGACGCCTCCTCTCACAGCAGCGCGTCGCCCAGATTCGCTGATTGTGCCAGTTGAGGGAGCCGCGCGCTGGACACACGAAGCGGCCGGGCGCGCATAGCTACCCGGCCGTGATGTTGCCACTGTTCGATTGAGCGGAGAGCCGTCCAGTCGCGGGCTAGGTCGGATCAATCTCCGGGACTGCTTCGAGATCAACAGCGAGACAGATAACGTACGCGGTTAGGAAGACGATATTGAGCCCCCCACGCCGGAAGCGGTCACGGTCCATCCAACCGCGATGTCATCGGGGTCAGGGATCGCGCGGCTGTTGTCCACGTACGCCCCATTTCCGAAAACCGGCGCAAAGGTATGTCCGCCACCAGTTGCAACTTCGCCTTCCAGGCAGTTTGCGTTCGAGACATTCGAGCCTAACCCGTCAACTGCCACGGTGTTGCCGGGTCTTTCGATCGTCGTCGCGTTGGCCGCAAGGGCGACCTGCTCGCTGCCATCCCACTGCACGTTCGCGCCACGGCCGCAGTTCGCGGGCGGCGCGTTAGTGTTCACCTGCGAGAGCGAGCCAGCATACAGACACGCGTAAAAGGTCTGGTCGTGGCTGTCTCCCGAGGCGATATAGACCGAACCTGCCGCGAACGCGAGACCCGCCACCAGCGCAATGACGAGCATGACCCGCACAAACGGTTCTCTGGCATACGCGAGCACCATGTCGACCCCTTCCTTGGGGCGTTGCCGCCCCGATGGCCGTTTCCGCGCGAACAATGCGGGCCATTTTTGCATGATGTTTGCTCTGTGTCGGGCCGTGAGAGTCACCTCAGCGCAGGAGCGCGACGGGGCGGGTGCGCAGGATCTCCTCGGCCTCGGCGACGATGCGCCGCACGATGCCGGCGGCCGGCGCGATGTCGTGCACCAGCCCCGAGCCACTGCCGGCCAGCACCCGCAGCAGGCTGGTGTCCCCCGCCTCGGCGGCTGCCTGAAGCTGTGCCAGCAGCTCGGCCTTGCGTTCGATCACGTCGCCCTCGCGGCCATGCCAGGCGTCGGTGAACGGGGTGCGCAGGATGCGCTCGCCGATGTCGTCGGGGAAGGGCGCCCCATGCACGATGTCATACACGCGGGTCAGGATGAAGTCGTCCGTCCCATGCCGCACGATCTGCTGCTTGTTGAATTCCGCGCTGATCGACTCGACGCTGGCGACAAAGCGCGTGCCCATCCAGGCCCCCTCGGCGCCGAGCATCAGCACAGCCGCCAGGCCGCGTCCGTCGGCGATGCCGCCAGCCGCCACGACCGGCACGTCCCCGACGGCGTCGATGACGGCCGGGACGAGCGGCAGCGTCGCGCTGACCAGCCCCGTATGCCCGCCTGCTTCGATGCCCTGCGCGGCGATGACGTCCGCCCCGGCCCCGGCTGCCGCGCGCGCCTGCGCCACGCTCTGCACCTGGACCATCGTCAACAGCCCGGCCTCCCGCGCGGCTCTGATGTGGGCGCTGGGGTCGGCAAAGGAGTGGCCGATGACCGGCACGCGGTGCTCCAGGGCGACGTCCATCAGCGCGTCGGTGTCGGGCGCGGAGGTGATGAACCCGACGCCAAATGGACGGTCGGTGCGCTGGCGGACCAGCTCGATCTGTTCCAGCAGCCACTCTGGACCGGCGGTGTTGCCGCCAAGCATGCCGAGACCCCCGGCGGCCGACACGGCGGCCGCCAGGTCGGCGCCGGCGCTGCCCGCCATCGGCGCGCTGATGATGGGATGTTCGATTCCAAGCAGATCGCAGAGCCGTGTGCGAAGCATCGGGACCTCCCGCGCGAAACGTGTGCCGTCAGAGCCCACGATAGCAGGCATCGACGCTACGCGCGGCGTTGCAGACCGAGTCGCGCTCGGGCTCAGGAGGAGGCGGCCACTCCGGCAAAGCGCGGGCTTGACGCCATCGGAGAGCGGCTCTTCTGTGTCATCACCCACGTGCGCAGGTCCGCGCGGGAGCTGTCCTCCAGCCAGCCGGCCAGGTTGGTCTGCACGGCGGCCAATGCGCCGGGCATCTCCTCGCGGGTGAAGAGATCGTTGCTGAGCCAGCGGGGGTGTTCCTTGTCCGGGGAGCCGCCATCGAGGCACAGGTAGATCGTGATGCACCAGAAACGTGGCTGGTTGGGATTGCGCATCACCTGGCAGCGGAAGAGCGCGCCGGTTGCCAGCACCTTGAATGAGAAGCCGGCGCCCTGCTGACCCTGCCCGCTGACGAGCGCCACCGTCTCAACCGGCGTGGCGTCTTCGTCGGGAGCCGCCGGCGATGCGGGCTCATCGAGGATGTCCGGGTCCGGGCTGGCGAGCCTGGAGCGTTGCGGCAGGCGACGCTTCGGGGCGGTGGGCTGCGACGTTTGAGCGGTCATCGTCCCCTCCAAAGTACGGCGCCGACCGGGCTGGCGCTTCCGGCCGGATCGAGCGCGATCGTGACGACGCGCGGCTGTCCCGCCAGCGCGGACACGCGCGTCGATCGTGATAGCTGACGCTACAGTCAACGGTATCACAGGGTCATAATGCCCGATGACACAGGGGCACGGCACGGTAGCTGCCCGGCGACCCGCTCGGCGCCGCGTTGCCGGGGCTGCCGCGCCGTCGTAGACTCAGACCGACGCCGCTGGACCATGATGGAGACGCGCGTGAGTGACGCATTGACCGTCGAGGTGGATGGTGACCGGCTCGAACGACTGTATGAGGCTGCCAGCGCGATGCGCCAGAGCCCTCGGGACGCGGCCCTCACGCTCGTTGAGGAAGGGCTTCGCATGCGGGAGTTTCCCGCGGTGGAGTTTCGTGACACCGCGCTCGGCAGGCAGGCGTACCTTCGCGGAGAGCGACTGGCCGTCTGGCAGATCGTCATCGTCGCACGTTCGTATGATGATGACATCGACCTGATCGCGGAACACTTTGGCATCCCAGCCGACAGCATCACATCCGCACTGGACTACGCCGCCCACTATGAGGGCGACATCACAGCGGACATCGCCGGAATCGATGCAGCTGGCGAAAGGCTCGCCAGCACGCTGCCCCCTCAGCAGGTGATCGACGTCTGAGTGCCTGCCCTACTCCTCGACGAGCATCTGACTCGTGCATTGGCCAGAGCGCTCAATGAGCGAGGTGTTGTGACTGAGCATGTTGCGACGTGGCTGGGAGGACGACTGAGAACGGCGGACGACGAGACGATCCTGCTCGCCGCGCAAGAGAATGGGAGCGTGCTCGTCACCTTGGATTCAGCGACCTTGCCAGCGCTGGCAAAAGGTTGGACGAGCAGCGGTCGACCCCACGCGGGGCTTCTCATCGTGTCGCACCGTATTAGCCAGCGGGATATCGGAGGCCAACTCAACGCAATCTTGAAGGCGCTCGACGAGATGGCCGAGCGACCATGGACGGACACGATCGTGTACGCCAGGCGGCGCAGGTTGTAGCACGCGCCGTCCTCCCCTACTCGATCTCGATCATCTGAAAGTACGACAGCGTTTCGGCGGGGCGCTCCGGCCCGTTGGCGCGCTCGCCGATGGCCTGCCAGCCGGGGTCGCCCTGCTCTCTGGCGCGGATCTCCCGGAACTCGTCCATGCCGGCGTACTCGATCATGATGCTGACGTTGCCGGCCTGCGGCCCCTCCGCGACCTGGAAGATGCGCACCGTGCGCCGCGCATCCACCCGCAGCATCTCGCGGCGCGCGTCCCGCACGAGCTGGATCGTCGCGTCCATCTTGCCCGGATGCGCCTCAAACGTCTTGATCGATAGCAGCGCCATGGCCTGTCCTCCCCTGTCCGTCACCCGACACTCGACCGGCGGATTGTCGCACGCGCGGGGCGGGGCAGGGCTGACAGGCCGGCGCGCGCAACGGCCGTCACGGCGCACAGCCGCCTTCGCCGGGCGCCGGGGACGCATGCGCCGTGCATACTACGACCATGATAAGCCGCGTCGCCATTCGCGATCGCTTCCCGCGCGGGGCTGGGCCGGGCGGGCTGCTGCTACTGCTCGTCGCGCTCGTCGGGGCGGTGGCGCTGCTGGCGCGGCTGCCGGGGTTGGACACATCCCCGCCCGGCTTCGCGCTCGATGAGGCGCGCGCCGCGCTCCACGCCCGCTCGATCGGGCTGGACGGCGCGCCGTTCCCGCTGCTGCCGGACAGCGCTGCTCCAGGCGCGCGCGAGCCGCTGTTTGCCTGGCAGCTCAAGTTGACCGGCAGCCTGTCCGGCTGGAGCGTCGCAGGCGCGCGTGCGGCGACGGCGCTGGCCGGGGTCGTCGTCGCCGTGTGCTGCGCGCTGTGGCTGCGCCGGGCGCTCGGCGCGGGCTGGGGCATCGCTGGCGGGCTGCTGGTGGCGACGTCGTTCTGGCAGCTCACGCTCAGCCGGCAGGTTTCGGCAGGCATGGCTGGCGCGGCGCTGCTGGCGCTCGGCGTCTGGCTGCTATGGGGTGGGTTCGACACGCAGCGCGCTGCAATGCGGCGGCGCGCGCCAGGCTGGATCCCGTTCGCGGGGGCCGGAGCCGCGTTCGGTCTGGCGCTCTACGCGTTCGCGCCGCTGCTGGCCTTCGTGCCGGTCGTGCCAGCGGCGTGTGGCCTGGCCGCCTGGCGCATGCATCGGGAGCGGCGCCCGTTCGACGGGCGCGGCCTCGCCATCGGACTGGCGGTCATGCTCGCCGTCGTCGCGCCCGTCGCAATCGACGCCGCGCTGCACGTCGACGAGGCGCGCGAGCGGATCGAGAGCGCCCTGACGCACACCGGCGCGGCCACCGGCGGTCGCGGCCCGCTCGCCATCGCGCGGGGCCTGGCGACGACGGTCGAGAGCCTGTTCTGGCGCGGACCGGACAACCCGCGCGTGAACATCCCCGGACGGGCGCTGCTCGACCCGCTGCTCGCGCTGTGGACCGCGCTGGGGATCGGCTACGCGGCGCGTTTCGCTGGACGGCCGCTGCACGCGTTCGCGCTCGCCTGGCTGGCCGGGAGCTGCGTCGTCACGGCCGTCGTGGCGCCGGGCCAGCCGGAACTGCTGCTGGCGGCGACGCCGGCCGTGTTCCTCTTCCCCATGCTCGCGCTGCGGTCCGCCTACGGCTACCTGCGGCCGCGCGGCGCGCTGGCGCGGGAGCTGGCGCAGGTCATCGTCGCCGGGGCAGTCGTCGCCAGCGCGGGCTGGTCGGCGTTCGATTACACCGAACGCTGGTCGTCCTCACCCGCCACCTGGGCAGCGTTCAGCGGCGACACGCGCGCGGCGCTGGCAGCGCTGGCGGACCTGCCCGACCGAGGCGAGCCGGTCTACTTCTCGACCTGGGACGAGCGCCCGCTGGTCGAGCTCCTGATCCCCGAACGTCCGCCCCGCATCGTCGACGGCCGCGCGACGCTGGCCATCCCAGACGCGTCCGGCGGCTACCTGGTGTTTGCGCGCTCGGGCGCGCCTGATCGGGCGTTGCTGCGCTACGTCAACGGTGCCGGCTCCGCATCCGCCGATGAGCCGTTCGCCACCGGAACCGGTCCCGACGGAGAGGTTGCCTGGGAGATCTGGCGGATCGGGCAGAGCGCCCGCGAGCGCCTGCCGTATACCCTGCCCTCGATCCGCTTCCCGAACCGTATTCAGCTCGTCGGCTTCGCGTTCGCGCCGGACTTCGGCGATGTCGCGACGACCGGCGCGCTCCCCGACCCGCCGCGGCTGGTCGTCGTGCTCGTCTGGACCGTGCCCCGTGACATGCGGCCCCACCTGGCGGAGGTCCGGCTCGTCCCGGCCGATCAGCCGCATCTGGACGAGGCGATCGAGTCCGCGACCGTCTGGCTCTCCCCGCTGGCCGACGCGACCCGCTCCCCCAGCGCCGGACGCGAGATCGTGCTGCAGCGCGTGAGCGTCGTCGTGCCGGAAACGGGCGAGCGGATCGTGGACATCCAGGTGACGCTGTGGGGACCGGACGGCGAAGCCCGGCCTCCCTACGGTCCCAGCCAGCTGCTGGTTGGCGACTATGCGTTCCTCAACCGCATCCAGTACCGACCCGGCGTCGTGCCGTAGCTCGCCGCCGCTCCCTGCCGATCCCCCAGCCTGCCATCGACCAGGTGAATCCGCATCAGGTCGCTGGCGGAAAGCGTCGCGCGACGCGGGCGTTATGCTCCCGGCCGCGTCACCGCGCCTTCTGCCGCGCTGGTCACCAGCGCAGCGTACCTGGCGAACACGCCGCTCTGGTAGCGTTGCCGTAGCATCGTTCAATCCTGCATCCCCTACGACGACGCGCTGGAGTCGTACGGCCGCGCCATCGCCTGCGCCGGGAGCCCCGCTTTGGCCATGACCGACCATAGCACCGCCGGCTGACGGCTATTGCTAGGCATGGAGGAAATCTACCTGCTGCGGGGCGACTGGGCGCGGCGCATGAGTGCCTCTCCCGCGCCGCGGCGCTCGCGCCGCTCAACCCCGACATTCAGGCGAAGCTGGCGCACGCCTCCGAACGCCTCGCGTCGGCCGCTCGCTGATTTGCTCGTATCTCAACTAGTGTCGGTTGATCAACCCTTGGAGGCCGTCATGATCTCAGGGCCAGCGCAGCTCCTGCAAGTGCTTGAATTCCACCGAAGACCATCGCTCCCCACGCCACGACATAGGTGCCCCCCGGTTCGGCTCTGCTGTACGTCACAAGAGTTACGACCAAGCCGATCAGGAAGATCACCGTCCCCATCTGTAGGTTCTTGATTCCTTGATCGTGGTTACGATACCTCTCAGAAGTCTCCACTGATTGCACTTCACCAGCAGACGTGACCGATAGATCTACAATTGAAGTCCTGCCTGTCAGCGCGATTACCAGCACTACAGGGTAGTACAGAAACCAAGGGAGACCAGATGGCGTTTCCGGATCCTTTCGTAGAACAACTCGACCGCCTTGGTACTCGGTGGGAGCCCAGCCCCCGCTGACATATGGAAGAGCGACGTGGCGGGCTGCGTTTCTTTGATCGCTGAGCGAAAGAAGCTCATCGTCCTGATCCAAGTAGAGGCGCATGAGTTCTTCAGATGCGATGCCTGTTTCAGCAGACTTAGCCTCGATGGCCTTGAGGAGGGCAGAACGTGGTCTGGAGCACCTCGGACATCGGTAGACGAGAGACAACATCATGGCTCCGCAGCTAGGGCACTGAACGACATTAGGTAGCGAAACCACCGTGTCCTCCCAATTCTCTCAGGCATGAATTGATGCGTCACAGTAGCACAGATTGTCTAGGGTGGCAATCCGATACGTGGATAGTTGGACAAACCTGACCGCTCAAGCGAAACGAGTAGCTTGCGCTATTCGCGTGGATGTCGACGCGAGGTATATACCGCCGGCCGCGTCACCGCTCCCTCGGCCGCGCTGGTGACGAACGCCGCGTACCTGGCGAACACGCCGCGCTGGTAGCGTTGCCGTAGCATCGTTCAATCCTGCATCCGCGACGGCGCTAGCGTCCCAGCGCACACGTTGCCCCGTGTGACGAGCATTTGACAGAACGTTGCGACCATCTAGACTGAGTGTTACCAGACTCCGCCAGCGCCGGTCCGGTACATGATGACGTGTCCGGCGCTCGCCAGATCAAAGGTGACGAACGTGGTTTCAAAGGCTGGCTCTGTCCCGCTGCACGGACGTGTCACTGAGTCCGCGCGGCTGCGTGCCGCCCTGACAAGCGCCGTCGCGGGAACGGGCCGCACCATCCTGATCACAGGAGAGCCTGGCATCGGCAAGACACGGCTCGTCGAAGAGCTGGCCGTGGAAGCGCGGGAACAGGGTGTCCTCGTGCTGTGGGCCCGCTGCCAGGAAAGCGAGGGCGCGCCCGCGTTCTGGCCCTGGACGCAGATCATCCGCGCCGCGGTCGCGGCGTCAGAGCTCGGCCCGGAGCAGGGCGCGTCAACCGGCGGGATGGAGGCCAATGCGGGCGCGCTTCCGAGCCTGCGCGCATTCCTGTCGCCAGCGCCACTGGTGGCTCAGGAGGCTGCCCCGGCGAACTTTCTCCGCTTCGAGGCTATCTGCACGTTTCTGCGCAATCGCTCCTCCGATGCTCCGCTCGTGATTGCCTTTGACGACGCGCAGTGGGCCGACACGTCGTCACTGCGTCTCCTCCAGTTTGCCGCGCGGGAGCTGGGCGATGCCGCTGTGCTGCTGCTCGTCACCTGTCGTGACGCCGAAGCGCAGCGTAAGCCTGAGCTCGCGCGCGCCCTGGCCGAGCTGAGCCACCTGCCAGGCTCTGAACGCGTGACGCTTCGGGGTCTTGACGAGCCGGATATCGTCGCGATCGTGGCGGACATGACCGGGGATGTTCCACCGGCGCCGGTCGTCACGGCGCTCTTCCGGCGCAGCGAGGGCAACCCGTTTTTCGTCACTGAGATCGTGCGGTCACTGCCACTCGCCACCTGGTCGTCGGCGACAGACGACGTTGCCGCGCAGATGCCGATACCGCCTTCGCTGCTCGATGTCATGCGTGGACGGCTCGGCCGTCTGTCCCCAGCCTGTCAAGAGATGCTCGCGACCGCGGCCATCATCGGGCGTGACTTCAGCATGGGAGTCCTCGCGCTCGTCCCGGATGGCGGCGGTCACCTGCCTGCTGGAAACGCGCTCCCTCAGCTCCTCGAAGAAGCCGAGGGCGAACGGCTCATCGAAGCCGTGGCCGCCATGCCCGGCCGCTTTCGATTCGTCCACGTGCTGATCAGGGAGGCGCTGTACGCGGCGTTGCCGGCCGGTAGCCGGATGCGTCTGCACCTCCAGGTCGGTGAGGCGCTCGAGGAGTGGTTCGGCGACGACGCGGACGCGCATCTCTCGGAGCTGGCCCATCACTTTTTCCAGGCGGCGCCGGAGGGGGTGGCGCTCAAGGCCGTCGAATACGCCAGCCGTGCGGCGGATCAGGCTGTCGAGCAGCTTGCCTACGAGGCGGGAGCCGAGCTGTACGACACTGCCCTGCGGGCGCTCGACCTACTCCCTGCCCCGTCACTGGAGCGCCGCTACGAACTCCTGATGCTGCGCGGTGGCGCGGAGGCGCGCGCGGGCCGTCTCGACGCGGCGCGGGATGCGTTTCTGCGCGCGGGCGCGATCGCGCGCCGGGACCATGCCCGGCGCCGGGCGCCGGAGTCGGCGGAACGGTTGGCCCGCGCCGCGCTCGGCCTGCAGCTGGCGGCGCTCGCGCACGGCGCCGTCGACGGCGAGCGCGTGCGGTTGATCGAGGATGCGCTGGCAGCGCTGGACGAGCTCGGTGCGCCGGATGTCGACGCCACCACCCCGGCGGCGCTACGCTCCAGGCTGCTGGCGCGGCTGGCAATGGAGCTGTATTACTCCGGCGAGCACGACCGGATCGAGGCGCTCAGTCACGAGGCCGTCGAGCGCGCGCGGGCGACCGGCGACCCGGCGACGGTTGCGTTCGCGCTTCAGGCGCGCCGCTGGGTCGCCTGGGGCCCCGACACGATCGAGGAGCGTCTCGCGATCGGCAACGAGCTGGCGGACCTGGCGCGGGAGCTGGGGGACCGCGAGCTGCTGCTCGCCGGGTTGCACACCCGCTTCGTGGCTCTGCAGGAGCTGGGCGACATGCAGGCCGTCGCCACGGCTGCCGAGCCACAGACAGCGCTGGCGGGCGAGCTGCGCAGCCACTATTACCAGTGGCACATGGCGGTCTACCGCGCGACGCGCGCGGCCCTGGACGGCCGCTTCGACGCGGCGGAACAGCTCGCGCGGCAGGCGCTTGCCTCCGGCCGCCGGGGGGACGCCGCCAACGCGGAGCAGGTGTTCGCGCTGCAACGCGTGTTGCTGCGCTGGCAGCAGGGCAGCCTTGCTGGGGAAGAGACGACCGTGCGCCAGGAAGCCGGCCACCAGCAGGCGCTCCCCGTCTGGCGCTGCCTGCTGGCGCGGCTCATCCGCGACCTGGGGCGCGAGCAGGAGGGACGGCAGCTGGTCGATCAACTGGCCGGTGACCGGTTTTCCGGCCTGCCGCGCGATCTCTTCTGGCTGTGCAATATGGCGCTGCTCAGCGAGACCTGCGCCGGACTTGGTGACGCCGAGCGCGCCGCGGCGCTCTACCGGTTGCTCTCCCCCTACGCGTCGTTGAATGTGATGGCCGGCCGGGCGGGGAGCCTGGGCCCGGTGGCGCGCTACCTCGGCCTGCTTGCCGCGACGTGTGGAGACCATGCGGGCGCGTCACGGCACTTCGAGGATGCCCTTGCGGCGAACGAGCGCATGGGCGCCCGGCCGCTGACCGCTCGTGTCCAGCGCGACTACGCCGCGATGCTGCTGCGGCTGCTTGCGGACGCCGGAGAACGCTCCATGCCGGACACTGAAGGCGGGCGGCGCGCGGAGCAGGCGCGCGCCATGCTGGAGGCGGCGCTCGCGACGGCGCTGGAGCTGGGGATGCCCGACCTCGCGCGCGATGTCGAACGGCTGCGCGAGGACCTGGACGAGCATGCGCGCCCGCCGCTCCACCCCGGCGGCCTGACCGCCCGCGAGATCGCGGTGCTCGGTCTGCTGGCCCGCGGCCGCTCGAACCCCGAGATCGCCGCCGAGCTGGCCATCAGCGTCAAGACCGTCGAGCGCCACACGGTCAACATCTACGCCAAGATCGGCGCGCGCAACCGGGTTGACGCGGCCGTTTTCGCCCTGCGCAACGGCTACATCTAGCTCCCGCGCGGCGCCAGCTACAGGAATACCCTCATTCGCCGCCCAACCAGTCCATCGCCGCCTACAGGAACCGCACGATGACAGCCCGCTCGCCGGTCGTTAGTCTCGTGGCAGGGGACCATATCCCGCGGCACAACGCGACGGCAGGGAGGTACAGGGACGCGTGCATCTCCAGGTCATCCGCTACCGGCTCGCCGCCGATGAAGGCGACTACCTCGCGCTGTGCGAGCGGCTGGCGCCCAGGTTCGCGGACGTCCCCGGGTTGCTGGCCAAGGTCTGGCTGCGTGACCCGGCGGGGAGGGTCTATGGCGGCGCGTATCTGTGGTGGGACCAGGAGTCCTCACGCCGCTTCGCCGCGAGCGATCTGCTTGCCGAGGTGATCGACTCGCCACGGGTGACGGATGTCGAGGTGACCGAGTTCGCCGTGCTGGACGAGCCGACCCGCGTGACGCTCGGCATCCTGGCGCCTCGCCATCCGTTCGAGCAGGCTGCTGCCTCGAGTGTCGGCAGTGGCGGGGACTGACCCATGCCCGGCGGAATCACCACACCGGATCACACGTATCGGACATGACTGGAGGGGCGCCATGAAGGAGACACCGATTATCAAGCGGCGGGCGTTGCTGAGCGGAGCGGCGGCCTTCATGGCTGGGGTCTTTACCAGTCGCGCCGAATCGGCGATTGCGTCGCACGATCCCTCCTCCGAGCCCTGCGACGACCCATTCTGCCTTGAGCACACGAATGAGACAGGCGCAACGACGACATGGGACCACGTCGGCACAAGCACGGCGCTCGTCTTAACCGCGCCGGGTGAAGCCTTGCGGGTCAACGGGCGAACGGTGAACGTGAACGTGTCCCAGCAGTTCCGGGCCGCGTCGTCTGGCTCAGCAGGGTCATCGAGCCTCTCCGCATGGGCGCATACAGCCGGCGCGACCGTCGAGGCGTTCGCGTCCGGACCAAACGGAGGCGCTGGGCTCGGCGTGTCCTCAGACAGCTCCGGGGCCAGCGTCGGCGTCTCCGCGACCGGTCCGGCCGGGTTTGCCGGCTTAAGCGTGACGCCGGGCGGCGTCTCGATCCTGGGCAGCGATTTGGTTGTCCTCAATGCCCCAGTGATCGGGCTGACCTCTGAGTTCCTCAACTACACTCCAAGTGGCGGGTCGACGCCATCGGTGTCCATCGAAGCCCAGCCAGGCGGACAGAGCAATGTCTCGATCGTTGGCGATCTCAGGATAAACGGGGACCTAACGGCCCTGACAGCGACGGCGACAAACGTGATCGCTGACACCGGCCAGTTC
>DATKCN010000017.1:0-4032 GCA_035513175.1 Thermomicrobiales bacterium | reverse complement strand
TCGCCATTGACGGACACGCTGCGTCCGGTTTGCAAATCGGTCACGCTGACGGCATTGTGTCCATCCCACCCACTCATCACCCACTGCAACTCCGCTAGCATGTCGTCCATGTAGTCGTGCACGGTGGACGGTTCGAACATCGGCGGCCCCGGCTCGGCGGGCAGCGCGCCATAGCGCCAGTGGTAATAGTGACGGCCGACGTTGCCCGCCTCAACCCGCCACCCGGGCGGGTTGTCGGGAGTGTAGGTCAGAACCCTGCGCTCAAAGACCTGGACGAGCACGTCCTTGGGCGTGCCGCCGACGCGAACGCTGGCCCAGTACGGCTCGGTGATCGGGTAGCTGGTGGCGTAGTACGGGTTGAGGAACAGGGTTCCAGGCGTGTAACGGTTGCCCTCGACCACCATCCCGGAGCTCGTCATGAGCTCCCAGAAGACGCTGGCGACCTGATGGTCGATGCCCGGCTCGGTCACGCGCACGTGCGCCGTGACGCCATGCTCGCCGAGCGCAGCGTCCTCGGTGACGGCGCCGTGCCGGTCGACACGCTGCGTCACGAGCCAACCGTTCGGGATTGGCGCCGCGTCCAACAGTTGCCCAAAGCTGGCGTACGTGGGGCCGAGCGCGTCGTCCGGATCGCCTGCAACGTTGACGGAGGCCGGCTCGCGCGCTTCGAAGTCGTGCGCCCCGAGCTGTAGTTGACCGGTGACCACCTCACGCGCCAGCAGGCCGTTCGTGACGTACCATAGGCCGTCGTCGGCCGCGTTCGGGTTCGTGATTTCCATGCGGCTCTTGTCGAAGTACTGCACGGCGCGCAGTCCGCCGGGGACGTCGCTCGCCGCTTCCTGCATCTCGGCGGTCAGCGCCGGTCCCCACATCCAGGTGCGGTCGACGAACCCGGCTACGACGGGGCCGTCGGTGCGCGCCCACGTGCGTTGCAGCGCCCGCGCGTTGCCGTCGTCGGCGAGCGCCGGTCGTGAAGGAGCGGCCATGAATCCGCCAGCCGCCAGCGCGGCGATCAGCAGCGAACGGACGAGTGATTCGACTGGTATCACGGCCATCAGAGCTCCTTCGGGCAGCAGGAGTCGCGGGCTATGACGCGCGTAACTCGTAGAGCTGGCGCGTCAGGAAGGCCTGGCCGACGTGCTCGCGCGAGTGCTCGACCGCGTGCAGTAGCCACCATGCGCCGCTATGCGTGCGCCCTGGCCGGGCGATGTCCTGACTGAGATGTCCGGCGGTCATTCGGGACAGCCAGGCCTCGACCTCGGTCTCGACGCTGTCGATCAGGGCCAGCATGTCGCTGGCGCCGTCAACCGTCACTCTGAAGTGCGCCTCTCGATCGCGGTCGATCGCGTCGTCAACTGCTGCGGCGATGAGGAAACGCTCGGCGTCCAGCGCGTGTGACAGCATCTGAGCGATCGAGTTCGTCTCCGCGCCTGCCTCCGTCCCCGGCTTCCAGTTGAGGGCGTCCGCGTCGAGCCCGCTGACGATCTCGCGCATCGACGCCTTCTGTTCGCGCAGGATCTGTTGCGTGCCGGTACGCACCGCCTGGAATGCGTCCATCGACTGCTCCATCCATCTGTTGCGGCGAAGGCTTCCGGTCCACTGCGCGCCGCTCACGGGACATACGTGGCGCACGAGCACGGTAACAGGCAATCTGTAACCGGTCAACGGCGCTTCCAGCGTTACTTGTTACTGTAAGGCGAAGCAAGCCCGGAATCACAGTGTCGGCCGGGGCGTGTGCGCCACGCACGGACGCGGTATGCTGTTGACATTCCGGCACGGAATGTTGGGATGACGCTTGAGTCCCGGCGCCGCGGCGGCGCATCACGCGTTGGCAGAACGCGGAAGGCGGATCTCGATGAACAGTACTTCCCGGAAGCTGAGCGCTGACGAGGCTCGTGCCCCGATCGGCGACATCGCGTTCGCCGACGTATTGTCCGGGGTTGGAGACGAGGTGGCGGGGCTGGTGAAGCGCCTGCCGGAGGGGGTCGATCTCATCGAGCGGAACATCGCCGATGGCGCAGATCCCGAGGGTCTAGCGCTGATGCTGGGCAGCCTGCCGGACGCCGACGAGGTCGAGCGGCTGCGCGCTGCGCTCGACAACCCTGCCGAGCTGGATCGACTGCTGGCGACGCGTGACGCTATCACCGTGTCCCAAGCCTGGCGACGGGACCGCAAGCGCGACTGACGGTCATCATGTGCTCCTACTGAGTCCCAGCCTGGCGGCCGCGGATGCGCGCGGATGCCTGCGCTACGTCCTGGTACGACAGCGTGAAGATGCGATCTCTGCGGCAATGCAAGGATAATGAGCGCCGAGAGGGGTGAATTCGACGCCCCTCATCGCCGTTGCGCATCCCGCACATCGTGACAGCGAATGACGGGAACCGAAGAGACGAAGCCGGTCGGAGGCCGCTCTCCCGGCATGCTTCGTCCGCTCGACGGCCCAACCTCGCGCGGGCAATTGACAATGGGGTTGTGCGGCGCGGACATGCCGTCCGGGTTGGCAGAATCAGCCTCGGCGTTGCGGCCAGACTGCTTCAGGCCGCCAGCCAGCCTTGTGTGGCTCTCGCCGACCATCAATCTGTCACCTTGCCGGGGCCAGAGCGAGACAGCTTCCGACCTGAGCGCGGCGAGGTCGCTCCCGATGAACAATGACTTGCCGACTGCAGTCTCGCCACCGGAGAAGACCAGCCGCCCGCCGTCGCTGGCGGCCTGACGATTGATTGTGTCCAGTGTGGCCAGGAATGTGTCGCGTTCGAGTCGCTGCAGGCTGAACGCCTCAGCCCTGCGATGAGCCGTGGACGGTCGGCCCGCAAGCATCGTAATATGGGCATCGCGCCGGATAGCCACGCGTTGCGCACGCTATCGATTCGCGCGCGAGGGAGGGTAACAGATGGCGAACGCATGGCCGGACGGGGCGCGCTGTGTCGTGGCGTTGACCGTCGACTTCGACGGCACGGGCAACGAGCGGGGCCAGCAGGTCGCGCCGGTTGGCTACCGTTCGGCCGGGGGCTACTCCGCACGGCGCGGCATTCCCCGCATGCTCGACATCTTTGACCGGCACGGCATCCCGGCCACTTTTTTCGTGCCGGGCTACGACGCCGAGACGAGCCCCGAGACGGTCAGGGCAATCGTCGCCGCCGGGCATGAAGTCGCGGCGCACGGCTACGTGCACGAGAGCTTCGACGTGCCGCAGGACGAGGAAGAGGCGCTGCTGCGCAAATCACACCAGATCCTGATCGACACGGCCGGGACGGCGCCGCTCGGCTGGCGCAGCCCCGGCGGGAAGAAGAGCAGCGTGACACTCAACGTGTTGCGCGAACTGGGCTGCATTTACGACAGCTCGGATAAAGACTACGACCGGCCCTATCCGGCTATCGTGGACGGCAAACAGTCGAGCGACATGATCGAGCTGCCGAACAACACCTCGTCCCTCGACGATTCGCCCTTCTACATCACTGGCGCGGCGACACCGATAGAGATGCTGGCGCTCTGGACGTCGGAGTTCGAGTCGATCTATAACGATAACGGTTATTACATCCTCACCTTTCACCCCCGCGCGGGCTTCGGCTCGGGCATCCCGTCCCGGGCGCGCGTCATCGACCGATTGATCGCGCACATCACGACGTTCCCGGACGTGCATTTCACCCGCATGGGGGATCTCGCGCGCTGGTGTCTCGACCCGGCCAACGGGCACCTGCACGCCGATACGTGGATCGGAGGGCGGGCATGAGCGTCTGGCCCGACGGTTATCAAGCGGCGGTCACGATCACCGTGAACTTCGACGGCGAAAGTGTCGAGCAGCGCACGCTGCCAGGACAGCCGCTCTGGGGCCGGCTGTCGTATGGCCGCTACGGCGCGCAGGTCGGCGTCTACCGCATCCTGGAGGCGCTGGCGCGCTACGATGTGAAGGCGACCTTCTTCATCCCCGGCTTCGACGCCGAGCGCTACCCGGAGGCGATGGAAGCCATCGCTGGCGCCGGACACGAAGTAGCGGGGCGTGGCTACGCCTACGAGGACTTCAGCGCGCTGACC
>DATKCN010000016.1:0-3324 GCA_035513175.1 Thermomicrobiales bacterium | reverse complement strand
TTCCGGGACGTTCGAGTAGTGCTGGCGCAGCAGCGCGCCGGTCTTGCCGCTCGCGCCGGAGGCGATCGTGCCCCGCTCGACGATGGCGACGTCCCGCACGCCCAGCCGGGTCAGCTCGAACGCCAGGCTGGCGCCCATGATCCCGCCGCCGATGATGACTACGTCTGCCCGTTCGATCATGGGGGGTCCTGTCCGTAACGTGTACCGCGTGATCGAGAGGGCATCACTATCCCACGCGTTACACGTTACACATTACACGTTACGATCGCATAACACCGCATCGTAGCACCGACGAGGAGGCAGGGAATGGGCTGGAGCAGGTGGAGACACGAGGAAGCGCGCGTCGTCCCGGCCGAGCGGCACACGTTCAGCCTTCGTCCGGATGCGCCGCCCGTGCTGCGGGTGCGGCCCGGTGAGATCGTGCGCTTCGAGACGAGCCCTGCCCCGGCCGAGCTGCTGTTCGCGGCGGGCGACGATTGGCTGCGGCAACTCGACACGCGTAGGATCAACGCGGTGACGGGACCGGTTTACATTGAAGGCGTCCAGCCGGGCGACGCGGTTGCGATCGAGATTCTCGACATCGAGACGGCGGGGTGGGGCTGGAACGCGAGCATCCCGAACTTCGGGCTGCTCGCGGCCAACGTGCCCGAGCCGCTGCTGCGCCGTATCCCGCTGGTCGAGGGCCGCGCGTGGATCAACGAGGCGCTGTCGGTCCCGATCGAGCCGATGATCGGCTGCCTGGGGCTGGCCCCGGCGCAGGGGGAGACGTCGACGCTCGCGCCGCCGTTCCCGTGGGCAGGCAACTACGACCTGACGCAGGTGTGTCCCGGCAGCACGATCCTTTTCCCGGCGCAGGTTCCCGGCGGGCTGGTCTCCATCGGCGACCTGCACGCGGCCATGGGCGAGGGCGAGGCGACCAGCGTGGCGATCGAGTGCGCGGGCTCGGCGACGGTGCGGCTGGATGTCCGCAAGGGGCTGGAGCTGATGATGCCGCGCATCGAGACGCCGGAGCGGCTGTACACCATCGGGCTGGCGGAGCGGGGCGATTACACGGCGGCCCGGCGGCACGCCTGCGACCAGATGTTCTCGTACCTCACCGAGGAACGACGGCTCACCGTCGAGGACGCATATATCCTGTTCTCTGCCGCCGTGGACCTGTCGTTCGGCGGGCCCGCCGGGGCGGTGGCGCTGGCGAGCGTGCCGCTGGATGTGCTTGCCGCCAGGGAACGCTGATGCCATTGGCGGCTTGCGCGCCCCGCGCCACCCCGCGTAGGGGCGCATGGCAATGCGCCCGGTTCGGACCACGCGCACCGGTATCGGCAGCCGCATGCCTGACGGTTCGCGGCGGCCCGGCGGGGGTGGGCATCGGGCCGGGCGCATTGCCATGCGCCCCTACGCGGGGGTCGTGCGCCCTTCCAACCACACCAGCAGCTCGTGGAGGTGTTCCTCCTCGTGCTCGTCGATGCCGCGCAGCAGGCCGTGGAGCGTGCTGGGCCTGCCCCAGGGGCAGTTGGCGGGCAGCGCGAGCTGATCATCGGTCAACCCGGAGATGAATTGCTCGGCGCTGGCGATGGTGGCGTCCAGCTCCGCCTTGACGGCGGCCCAGGACATGTGGGACGTGCGCACGGCGCTTTCGGCGTTGAAGCCGTCGAAGTCGCGGATGGGTTGCAGGTCGGCCTGCGTGCCATCGAGCAGCGCGCGCGCCCAGGCGAGGATCAGCAGGTTCCAGGCAGCCAGATGTCCCGCGACCTCGCGCACCGGCCACGTGCCGCAGGCAGGCTCGTTCTCCAGCGCCGCGTCGCCCAGCGGCTCTACGGCGTCGAGGAACCGCTGGTGCGTTGATGTCACCTCGTCTCTGAACTGTCCGACCGTGCTCATGCGTTCCTCCTACGTGTCGCGACGCCAGCTTGCGCCTGGCATTGTCTCACGCCCGCGCAGGCGGATGCCGACGGCGATGGCCAGCGCGAGGGCGATCTTGGCGCCGCCGCAGACGAGAAAGAGCACGCCCCAACCGGCGCTCTCGGCCAGCCAGCCGCCGAGCGGGAAGACGACGATCATCGTCATTGAGAAGGTCCACGACTCGATCGAGAGCAGCGTGGCCCGTTGCGCCGAGGGCACCTGGCGATTGAACCAGGCGAACAGCAGCGGCTCCAGCAGCCCGCTGGCGAGGTTGGCGAACAGGTAGGCGAAGATGGCGACGCCGACGGGACCGGCGGCCAAGCCGGTGATGCCCGCGCCGGTCAGGAACGCCAGCGCCATGAGCTGGCGGCTGAAGCCGCCCCGCCCGTCGAAGCGCCCGGCCAGTGAGGCGCCAACCGCGTTCAGCAGCAGAGCGCCGCCGATCACCAGGCCGATGACCGAGTTCGACAGCCCCCGGTCGGCGAAGGCGGCTTGCAGGTAGAGGAAGGCGACCGTTCCCGCCGCCCAGAAGGGGCCGGAGAAGGCGAGCATCATGCCGACGATGGGCTTGCCGCGCAGGATCCTGGCCGCTTCGCCGAGGTGCTGGCGGGGAGTCTGGCGCGGCGTGTCGTGCTCGCCGTCAACGGGGGCCTCACGCAGCCCGACCGCCAGCCACACGCCCGCCAGCCCAGCGCCGACCGCCAGCGCGAAGGGCCAGGTATACGAGATGTCCGACAGCGCGGCGCCGATCCAGATCGTGGCCCCGGCGATGACGTAGGACGCGCCCATGAGCTTGCCGAGGATGCCCGCGAAGCCGGACTGCCGCTCACCGAGCGAGTCGTACAGGAAGGCCTGATCGGCCCCCGAGCGGAACGAGTACGACGCGCCGTTGAGGAAGAGGGCCAGCATCATCAGCGGCAGGGAGGGGGCGACGAACATGAGCGCGGTCGAGAGCGCGATCAGCAGCGAGCCGATGGCCAGCGACCAGCGCCGCCCGACCAGGTCGGCGAAGGAGCCGGAGGGAATCTCCAGCAGGACGGGCGCCAGGTGGAAGGCCGCCTCGGCCAGCCCGATCTGCGTCAGGCTGAAGCCCCGGTGCTGGAGGTAGAGGATCCAGATGGCGCCGGTGAACGAGGTCTCGGTCGTGAGCTTGAAAGCGTAGAAGCGCCGCAACGACGCGGGCTCGGTGGCGGGCCGCTCCGGCGCGGCCGTCTCGATTGCAGGCATGGGTGAAATCTCCCACGGTCATGTGGGGAGAGGGGGTCTCCGCGACGCCCACTCCCGCTGTCCCAACGCGTCGGGTCTCAGGACAGCGGAAACGTGTGTGTGACGGAGTTCTTCCAGACGAACCAGTTGGCGTCCAGTCTGCCCGGCGCCGGTTCACGATGCATCGTGCGCGTGTCTCTCTCATCAATGGCCGCGCAT
>DATKCN010000015.1:0-7248 GCA_035513175.1 Thermomicrobiales bacterium | reverse complement strand
CGGCGGCCCGGCGCTGTACGTCCCCAGCGGGAAGGTCTGCTTCCCCGGGCGCACGCTCACCGTGCCGCGCCAGGCCGACAGCATCACGATCACGGACCCCACCATCGGCCCGACGACGGCCGTGCTGGCCAACTTCATCGCCGACACGAAGGGGATTGGGATTGCCTGGGTCGATGTCTCAGCTCCGGGGCGGGCCGTCCTTCACTTCACCAGGAAGCTGAACGAGGACACGCCGATACTGGTGATCCTGTTCGACGCGCTGCCGGCAGCCTGACGATGGACGGCGCTCTCCGTGACGAGCAGATGGCGGCCGCCATGCCGGCGGCTGTCGTCTGGTCCGCGCCGTTGCTGGAATTCAGCGGCTACGCGGACGAAGCGCGCAACTTCGTCTTCGCCCTCGACCGCGCCGGTGTGCCGGTCAGCGCCTCGTCGCCCCTGTCTCTCGACGACGCCTTCCGGCAAACTCCGGCGGACACCGAATGGCTGCGTCGCCTGATGGCGCGCCGCGTGCCGGAGCGCTTCGTCTACGTCTCCCACGTGCCGGGACGCTTGCTGGCGCGTCACCCGCTGGCAGCCCGCAACATCGGCCGCACCATGCTCGAAACTGATCGGCTCCCCCCATCCTGGGTCGACCGGGCGAACAGGATGGACGAGGTCTGGGTTCCCAGCGACTACAACATCGAGACCTTCGCGCATGCCGGGGTCGACTCCCGCAAGCTGCGCAAGGTTCCCGAGGCGCTGTCGCTCGATCTCTTCGACCCGTCGGCCCAGCCGCTGGCGCTGCCTGGCCTGACCGGGTTCATCTTCCTCTCTGTCTTTGGCTGGTCGTTGCGCAAGGGCTGGGACGTGCTCGTGCGCGCCTACGTGGAGGAATTCCGTTACGACGAGCCGGTCACACTCGCCATCAAGGCGTTTCCGCCCGCTGGCCAGTCCGTCTCCGACCTGAGGGAAACGATCAACGCCTACGTTCGCTCGCTGGGTCGCGATCCGAAGCGCACTCCCCACATTGCCCTGCTCGCCCTGCGGCTGCGCCCCGCCGACATGCCGCGCCTCTACCGCTCGGCCGACGCTTACGTCCTTCCATCGCGGGGGGAGGGTTGGGGGCGGCCATACATGGAGGCCATGGCGATGGGCCTGCCCGCCATCGCCACCCGCGCCACCGGCAACCTGGAGTTCATGACCGACTCCAATTCGTGGCTCGTCGATGCCATGCCGGTGGACGTGCCCCCGGCGGCCTGGCACGAGACCCCGTGCTATCGTGGACATCGCTGGGTGGAGCCGTCGGTCGAGCAGTTGCGCGCCGCGATGCGCCAGGTTTTCGAGGGATCCGACGTAGTCCGGGCGAAGGCCGCCCTCGGCCGCGAGCAGGTGCGCGCCTCCTACGGCTGGGACAGCGTGGCCAGGATCGTTATCGAGCGCCTGGCCGAGTCCGGGCTCGATGCGCGCCGTCCCAGCCCCAGTCGCCGCCCGCGCGTGACCTGGGAGGGCGGCCTGTTCTCCAACCATAGCTACGCCATCGTCAATCGCCACCTGTGCCGCGCGCTCATCGACTCGGCCCGGGTCGACCTCAGCCTCGTGTCCACCAGCCCCGTTCCTCCCGAGGCGTCACACGATCCCGCGCTCGCGCCGCTCGTCCAGCGCGTGAATTCGTCTCCCAGCCCGAGCGCGGATGTCCACATCAGCCTGGCCTGGCCGCCACGCTTCGACCCGCCGCCATCGGGCCGCTGGGTGATCGTCCAGCCGTGGGATTTCGGCAGCCTGCCCAAAGCCTGGATCGACCCGCTGAACCGCCTCGTTGACGAGGTCTGGGTGCCCAGCTCGTTCGTACTCGAGTGCTACCTGCGCAGTGGCGTCGATCCGTCGAAGGTGCATGTCGTCCCGCTCGGCGTCGATCCGCGCCGCTTCCACCCCGGCGCGACGCCGCTCGACCTGCCGACCACCAAGTCGTTCCGCATCCTGTTCGTCGGCGGCACGATCCCTCGCAAAGGCATTGGGCCGCTGATCGAGACGTACCTGGAAACTTTCAGCGCCGCCGATGACGTCTGCTTCGTCATCAAGGACACCGGCGCCGACACCTTCTACCGTGGACAGGGGCTGCGCGACGACATTCGCCAGCTACAATCCGCGCCCGGCATGGCCGAAATCCTCTACATCGACCAGGACCTGCCCGACGACGCCATGCCCGGCCTCTATACCGCCTGCCACGCGCTGGCGCACCCCTACCGCTCCGAAGGCTACGGACTGCCCATCGTCGAGGCCATGGCCTGCGGGCTGCCCGTCATCGTCCCGCACTACGGCGGCGCCCTGGACTACTGCGACGAAACCATCTGTCATTTCGTCCCCGGCTACCCTGTTGCCATGAGCGAAGCCCGTGTTGGGGATCTCGAGACGGTCGAAAAGCCCTGGTGGCTGGCGGTCGACCAGCTCGAGGTTGCCCGCGCCTTGATGCGGATGGTCGACAACCCCGCTACCGCCCGCGAGATGGGCCTGCGCGCCAGCGCCCGCGTGCTCCGCGATGTCACCTGGGAGCGCGCGGCCGCCATCGCTCTCGATCGCATCGAGGCGCTCGCCATGCGCCCATCGGTTCGGCTCCAGCCCGCGCGTCCAGCCGCGTCCGCCCCTGCTACTCGCACGCAGCTCAGCGTCTGCATGATCGTCAAGGACGAGGAGCGGATGCTCCCGCGCGCGCTCGCCAGCGTGCGCGGGCTGGCCGATGAGCTGGTCGTCGTCGACACCGGCTCAACCGACCGCACCGTCGAAATCGCCCGCGAGCACGGCGCGCGCGTGTTCCACTTTCCCTGGACTGGCGACTGGGCGGAGGCCCGCAACGAGTCGCTGCGCCACGCCACGAAGGACTGGATTCTCGTGCTGGACGCCGACCAGGAGATCGACGCCGCCAGCCACGCCGAGATCCGGCGCCTGATGCAGCTGGGGCAGCCGAACGGCTACATGCTACGCCAGCTCAACCACCTCGACGATGAGAGCAACCCCAGCCTCGTCGAGCACCTCGTCCTGCGCCTGTTCCCGAACCGCCACGGACTGCGTTACGAGGGCATCATCCACGAGCAGGTCGTCTCCAACGATCCGCAGCGCCCATTGCGCGCCGTCCCCAGCGCGGTCGTCGTCCACCACTACGGGTGTCTGGGCGAGGTCGGCGATCCTGTCGAGCGGGCCACTCGCTACCTGTCACTCATCGAGCGGCAGACGCGCGAGCAGCCGGATGCGCCCTTCCACGCCTATAACATGGGGCTCACACTGCGCTCGCTCGGCCGCCACCAGGACGCGGCCACCTGGCTGGAGCGTGCGATCCAGCTCTGGGCGCGGAATGGCCACACGGACCAGCAGCACTGCCTGGCGTCCGCCCATCTGACCCGCGCCCACTCGCTGGCTCACCTGGGGCGGGACGACGAGGCCGCCGGCGAGTGCGAGCAGGCGCTACGGTTCCTGCCGGACTTCTCCGACGCCCACTGCGCGCTGGGCGTTATGCACGCCCGCCGGGGACGTTACGACGACGCGCTGGCGTCGTATGCCCGCGCGCTCGCCTGCGCCGGAAGCGTCGCGCTGATCATGACCGACCGCAGCACGGCGGGCTGGCGCCCGCTGTTCGGCATGGGAGAGACCCACCTCGCGCGTGGCGACTGGGAAGCCGCCCACGACTGCCTCTCCCGCGCCGCCGCGCTCGCCCCCCGCAACCCGGGCATCCAGTCGAAGCTGGCGTATGCCGCCGAACGCCTCGCGCACCCGGCTGGTTGACACGGGCGTCATGGGGCTTCGCCACGAACGCGGCGGTTTACCTTCGTAGGGGAGGCCCCGCGTGGCCTCCCAGGTTGGACGCCCGACCGTTTACAACGCGATACCTGCGTGGCGGGTCGTGCGGAAGGTGGATGTGTCCAGCTGCGGGAGGCCACGTTGGGCCTCCCCTACGAGGAAATGGGCGCCGGTTCCTGTCTCAGTCACCGAGGGGCCGGATTACACCCCCGGCCGCGTCACCGCCCCTTCCGCCGCGCTGGTCACCAGCGCCGCGTACTTGGCGAAGACGCCGCTCCCGTAGCGCTGCTTCGGCATCTTCCAGTCGCGCATGCGCTCGGCGATCTGGTCGTCGGTCAGGTCGACGGAGAGCGAGCGGCTGGCGACGTCGATGCTGATGACATCCCCCTCGCGCACCGCCGCGATAGCGCCGCCCATGGCCGCTTCCGGCGCGATGTGTCCGATGCAGAAGCCGCGCGTGCCGCCGGAGAAGCGCCCGTCGGTCAGCAGCGCCACCGTCTCGCCCAGCCCCGCGCCGACCAGCGCGCCGGTCACGCCCAGCATCTCGCGCATGCCCGGCCCGCCGCGTGGGCCCTCGTAGCGGATGACGATCACGTCGCCGGGGTTGACGCGGCCGGAGGTGATGGCGTCCATCGCGTCCTCCTCGCGCTCGAAGACGCGGGCCGGTCCCTGATGGAAGTAGCGGTCGGCGGCGGCGATCTTGATGACGCCGCCCTCGGTCGCGAGGTTGCCCTTCAGCACGACGATGCCGCCGGTGGCCTTGAACGGCGTGTGGGTATGGGTGATGACCTGCTGGCCGGGCGCTTCAGCGGCGCTCTCGCACTCCTCCGCCAGCGTCCTGCCGGTCGGCGTGAGCTGGCTGCCGTCCACCTTGCCGCCCTCGATCAGGCGGCGGGTGACGAGCTGGATGCCGCCCGCGTTGTGCACGTCGACGGCGGTGTACTTGCCGCCGGGCATCAGGTCGGCGATGACCGGCGTGCGGTCGGAGATGGCGTTGAAGTCGTCGATGTTGAGCGGGATGCCCGCCTCGCGGGCCATCGCCAGCGAGTGCAGGACGATGTTGGTCGAGCCGCCGGTGGCGCAGGCGCTGGCGATCATGTTCTCGAACGAATGGCGGGTCAGGATGTCGCTGGGGCGTAGTCCCCGTTCGAGCTGGTCCATAACGAGCTGCCCGGCGGCGAAGCCGATCTGCTCCTTGCGGGGGTCCATCGCCGGAACGGACGCCATGCCGACCGGCGCGATGCCGAGGATCTCCAGCGCCGTCGCCATCGTGTTGGCGGTGAACTGCCCGCCGCAGGCCCCCGCGCCGGGGCAGGCCGCGTGCTCCAGCTCGTTCAGCTCCGCGTCGGTCATGCGGCCAGCCGCGTTGGCGCCGATGCCTTCGAACACGTCGACGATGGTGACATCGCGGTTCTGGAAGCGTCCGGGCTGGATCGAGCCGCCGTAGAGCACGAAGCCGGGGATGTCGAGCCGGATAAGCGCCATGGCCGAGCCGGGCATGGTCTTGTCGCAGGCGGCGAGAATGACGATGGCGTCGAACATGTGCCCGCGCCCGACCAGCTCGATCGAGTCGGCGATCACTTCGCGGGAGACGAGCGAGGCCTTCATGCCCTCGGTGCCCATCGTCACGCCGTCGGAGATGGCGATGGTATTGACCTCCATCGGGGTGCCGCCAGCCGCGCGGATGCCAGCCTTGACCTGCTGGGCGAGGCGCTTGAGGCCGAAGTTGCAGGGCATCGTCTCGATCCACGAGTGGGCCACGCCGATGATCGGCTTCTTGAGATCGTCGTCGGATAGTCCGATGGCGTGCAGCATGGCCCGCGCCGCAGCCCGGTCGCGGCCATCATTCATCACCCGGCTCTTGTGGCGCGTGTCGAATCTCGTTCGTCTCTCGGTGGCCGTCATGGAACCCCTCCCCCGGCCCCTCCCCGGCGCGGGGAGGGGTGTGGCGCGCTCGTTGTTTGAGAGTCCAATGATGGCCGGAAGGGGCGGATTGCACAAGGGCCGGTCGAGCGGAGAGCGGGTAGCGGTGAGCGGAGAGGGGCTGTGATGAAAGTTGTTCGATGAGCAGGGAGGCCAACGGGCTTGACACCGGAAGAGCAGTCGGGACGAAGTCCGGCGAACGACCCTCACCGCTCACCGCTCTCCGCTCGCAGCACGGTACGATTCCCCCGTGGGAACATTGGCGGTTGTCCTGGTGCTGGTGTCGGCGTTCTTTCACGCCGGGTGGAACGTGCTGGCGAAGCGGGCGAGCGACCCGCTGGCCTTCATGTTTGCCTTCAATCTCGTCAGCATCGTGCTGTTCGCCATCCCGGCGGCGGTGGTCTACACGCGCCACCCGATTCCGGCTGAGGGGTTGCCGTACCTGCTGGCGACCGGCTGCGTGCACGTCGTCTACTTCTCGGCGCTGGCGGCTGCCTACTCCAACGGCGCGCTGTCGCTGGCCTATCCCGTCTCGCGGGGCACGAGCGTGCTGCTGGTGCCGCTGCTGGCCGTGCCGCTGCTGGGCGAGCGTCCGACCGTCGTGGCCGTGCTGGGCATCGCCTGCATCCTCGCTGGTCTGCTGACGGTGGGCGTGCTGGGCGCGGGGCGCCGCGTGTCGACCGAAATCACGACCGGCCAGCGGGGGCTGTTCTTCGCGCTGCTGACCGGCCTGACGATCGCCACCTATTCATTGATCGACAAGGTCGGCGTCAGCCACATCCACCCGTTCATCTACGTCTACGGCATTTTCCTGCTGCTGACGCTCGGTCTCGCGCCCTATGTGCTACTTAAGCGGCGCGACCGGGTGCTGCGCGAGTGGCGCTACAACCGCCGCGCGGTGCTGGCCGGCAGTATCCTGCCGATGGCGACCTACGTGATCGTGCTGACGGCGATGCGCCTGAGCAACGTCTCCTATGTCGTGCCGCTGCGGGAGACGAGCATCATCTTCGCCACGCTGCTGGGCGTGCTGGTGCTGGGGGAACGCATCGGCGCGGCGCGCATCGCGGGCTCGGCGCTGATCGCCGCCGGGGTGATCGCCATCGCGCTGGGCGGCTGATCGCTGCTCGCGGCAGGCCTCTTGCGACGACCGGCCGCAGGACGATCCCCGTCGATCAGGAAGGGAGCGGGGGCAGATGTTCAAGTTACGAAAACGTGGCGCGACCACGCGTCAGGACGGCAGGGGCAATCTCGTGTTGCAGGTCGCGGCCATTCTGATCGCCATCGGCGCGGTCATGAAGCTGTATCAGATGCGCTCGCACCGGGCGGACGATCGCGCGTTCCGGCGCATTCGCGAGGAGATTGACACGCTGGACATCTCAGCCAGCGGCAAGGACACCTTGCATGACGTGACGAAGCTTGCCGGCGAGCTGACCAGCGACGCTCGGGACGAAGCAGCCCCGGCCAGCGCCAGCTAACGCTCGCTCCGCCAGCCCGCGTGCGCCGCCAGCACCGCCTCGATGAGCGCTGGATCAGGCGCCATCGTCAGATGCCCGCTCG
>DATKCN010000014.1:0-11444 GCA_035513175.1 Thermomicrobiales bacterium | reverse complement strand
GTGGAGGCGGACGAGGCCCGCTGGGAGGTGGCGGGCAGCCGCTGGGCGGCCGTGACGGGCGACGACGACGCGGGGCTGGCGCTGCTGGCCGAGGCGAAGTACGGCTTCTCCTGCCGCGACGGCGACCTGGCCGTCTCCCTGCTGCGCGCCCCGACCTCCCCGGACCCCGAGGCGGACCAGGGGGTCCACCGCATCCGCCTGGCGATCGGACGCTACCAGCCGCGCTTCCACGACGGCGCCCTCTCCACCGCCGCGCTGGCCGACGCCCTGTTCGCGCCGGTGGTCGTGACGCGGGGCGCGCGGGAGATCGAGCCGCCGTTCGCGTTCGACGACCTGGGGTCGCTGACGCCGAGCTGGGCGCTGCCGAGCGAGACGACCGACGGCTACATCATCCGCATGCATGAGACGGCGGGCGGGTCCGGAGTAGCAACGCTACGGCTGGCTGAGGCTGGAGCGGCGAGCCTGGTGAACTTCCTGGAACGCGAGACGGGCGCCCTGTCCTCGCCGGACGGCATGACCTACGCGCTTCCCTACCGCCCGTACCAGGTGCTGAGCGTGCTGGTCGAACCACCCCGAAGCACGCGCCCCCCGTAGGGGCCGCGGCTCGCCCGGCCCGCGGCCCGCTGGCCGCACGGTTGGACCGGGCACGGTGGAGACACATGTGCGGCACTCGCATGTTTTTCATGGCGAGGTAAAGGACGACAAAACCATACACCGCCACTTGTCGTCCTTTACCTCACCGTGCCGTGTGGTCCGCCGTTGGTGGTGTCCAAAGCCGTCACGACAATGCCGGATCGGTCCGGTATCGACGCGTGCGGCCTCACGGCCGCGGGCCGGGCAAGCCGCGGCCCCTACGGGGGTTGGAGACCCGCACACGTGTCCGAATCGTGCCCGGTCCAACCGTGCGGCCTCACGGCCGCGGGCCGGGCAAGCCGCGGCCCCTACGAGGGTTGGAGGCCGGCGCATGTGTCTGCATCGTGCCCGGTCCAAATCGGGGTCGACCGCGTCCCGGGCGCCGTATACTGCCGCTCATGAACGCTGAACTGCCTTCATCCCGCAAACGTCTCCGCGCGGAGAGGTACGACTACGCCCAACCCGCCGGGTATCTCGTGACCATCTGCGTTCACGGCCGCCGGAAACTGCTCGGTGAGATCACCGAGGAGCACGCCTCCCTGAGCCCGGCTGGACGCATGGTTGAGGAACACTGGCTGGCGGTCGCGATGCGTTACCCGTTTGTTGAGCTTGATTCCTACGCGGTCATGCCCAATCACTTCCACGGGATCATCACACTGCAACCGGTCGATGGCGAGATGCCGCCGAAGACGTTGTCTCAGATCATCGGCGCGTTCAAGTCGATGACGACCATTGCCTACAAACGCGCGATGGACGACGAAATGTGGACGCCAATCGGCGAACACCTCTGGCAACGCTCCTTCCACGACCGCATCATCCGCGGCGACCGGCATCTCGACCGGCTGCGTGATTACGTCGAGGCTAATGGCGCCAACTGGCCGTGGGACGCGGAGAATCCGGATCGGCTCGCCGCGCTGTCGGGCGTTCATTGACAGGCCCTCTCCCGCTGCGTACGCTGCCCACCGGCATTGAAGAGGAAGGGCGGGGCGGATGAGCGGGAGCGGCATCGACGTTCTGATTCGCGGCGCACGGGTGGTCGATGGGACGGGGAATCCCTGGCTGTACGGTGACGTGGCGCTGTCCGGCGACCGGATTCTGGATGTCGCTCCGGCGGGGCGCATTCCGGCCGAGAGCGCGGCCGAGGTGGTCGACGCTGCCGGCATGGTGGTCTGTCCCGGCTTCATCGACATCCAGTCCCACTCCATCGTGCCGCTGATGCGCGACGGCCGCTGCCTGTCGAAGATCACCCAGGGCGTGACGACCGAGATCATGGGCGAGGCCTGGACCCCCGCGCCGGCCGGCGGGCGCTTCACCGACCCGATGAGCGGGCGTTCGAGCGCCTGGAACCTGGAGGAGTGGGCCGAGCGGGCGCGCGGCTGGACCCGCTTCGGCGACTGGCTGCGGGCCATGGAGGCGCATGGCGTCTCCCCGAACGTCGGCTCGTTCCTGGGCGGCGGCACGCTGCGGCAATACGGCAAGGGCATGGACCTGGGCCCGGCCACCACCAACGAGCTGGACGTTATGCGGCGCGTCATGGCCGAGGCGATGGAGGACGGCGCCTTCGGCGTCTCCTATGCGCTGATCTACCCGCCGGAAGCCTTCGTCGCGACAGATGAGATCGTCGAGGTCTGCGCGGTGCTGGCCCGTTACGGCGGCGTCTACATCACCCACCTGCGCTCGGAGGCGGACACCTTCCTGGAGGCGCTCGATGAGGCGATCGAGATCGGCGAGCGTTCCGGCGCGGCGGTCGAGGTCTACCACCTGAAGGCGGCCGGCAAAGAGAACTGGCACAAGATGCCCGCCGCGATCGAGCGTTTCAACCAGGCGCGCGCGCGGGGCATCGACATCACCGCCGACATGTACCCCTACCCGGCCAGCGGCACCGGCCTGACCTCTGTCCTGCCGCCGTGGGTAGCCGAGGGTGGCCGCTTCTACGACAACCTGCGCGACCCCGCCACCCGCGCCCGCGTGCGCGAGGCGGCGCTGAACCCCTCCGGCGACTGGGAGGCGATGGCGAAGCTGGCGGGCCCCGAAAGGGTGATCCCGGTCGGCTTCCAGCAGGAGGAGAACAGGCAGTACACCGGCAAGCGGCTGACCGAGATCGCCGAGATGCGCGGCCAGCACTGGGTCGACGCCGCCATCGATCTGCTCATCTCCGAGAACCAGCGCATCAGCACGATCTACTTCGCGATGGACGAGGAGAACGTCAGGCTCCAGCTCCAGCAGCCGTGGAACAAGATCAGCACCGACGCGGGCGGCATGGACCCGCAATGGGCAGCGCCCGCCGGCCCGGTGCATCCACGCGCCTACGGAACCTATACGCGCGTGCTGGGCAAGTACGTGCGCGAGGAGGGGGTCATCCCGCTGGAGGACGCGGTGCGCAAGATGACCTCGGCAGTAGCGGACCGGCTGGGGCTGCGCGAGCGCGGGCTGCTGCGGGCAGGCATGTTCGCCGATGTCGTCGTGTTCGACCCGCAGACGGTGGCGGATCGCGCCACCTTCACCGACCCGCATCAGCTGTCGGTCGGCGTGCGGGACGTGTGGGTCAACGGCGGGCGCGTGGTGCGGGACGGCGCGCACACGGGCGCGACACCGGGGCGGTTTGTGCGGAGCGGTTAGCGGGAGCGACCCCACCCCCGGCCCCTCAAGTGCTGCGGCGCCCCTGCGCGGAGTGCGGCAGCACTTGAGGGGAGATTGAGGGCTGGTCACTCCGGGAGGGCAAGGTGCATGGGTTCGGACTTCATGCGGGAACTTGGTGAAGTCGCGGAGAGTGCGCGGGAACGGTGGGGCGTGCCGGGGCTCGCCATCGGCGTGTTGCGCGATGGCGAGGTTGAGACGGCGGCGTTCGGCGTAACGAGCCTGGAGACGATGTACCCCCTGCGCCCTGACTCGTTGTTTCAGATCGGCTCGAACTCGAAGGTGTATACGACGACGCTGCTGATGTCGCTGGTGGACGAGGGCAAGGTGGACCTCGACGCGCTGGTGAGCGACTATCTGCCGGAGCTACGGCTGCAGGACGAAGCGGCACTGGGGAAGATCGTGGTGCGCCATCTCGTGACCCACCAGAGCGGCATCTGGGGCGACTACTTCGATGACTTCGGCTGGGGCGAAGAGGCGCTGGCCCGCTCGGTGGAGGGCATCGCCGAGCTGACGCAGATGTACGCGCCGGGCGAGCTGTGGGCCTACACCAACAGCGGCTTCAACCTGGCTGGACGCATCATCGAGAAGGTGACCGGCCAGACGTTCGAAAACGCCATGCGCGAGCGGGTGTTGAAGCCGCTGGGGCTGGAGCGCTCGTTCTACCTGCCGCACGAGGTTTTCTCCTACCCGCACGCCGTCGGTCACACGCCGGAGAAGCCCGGCGATGATGACATCGTGGTGGCGCGGGAATTCTGGCTGCACCGCGCGGTCGGGCCCGCCGGTGGCATCCACGCGCCGGTGGCCGACGTGCTGGAGTTCGATCGCTTCCACCTCGGGCTGAGCGGCGCGCAGGTCATCAGCGAGGACTCGCGGCTGGCGATGCAGACGACGCAGCGCAGGGCAGCCAACTTCAGCGACGAGTGGGGGCTCGGCTGGCGCATCCAGTACATCGACGGCACGAAGGTGCTCAACCACTCCGGCGGCACCAACGGCTTCATCACCAAGAACATGATCGAGCCCGAGAAAGGCGTCGCGTGGGCCATCTTCACCAACAGCCTCTACGGCGGCGCGGCGATTCGTCCAATCGAACGCTGGTTGCTGGAGCACGTCGCGGGGCTGGCGGATCGTGACCCGGATCTCATCTCCATGTCCGGCGACGACCTGGCGCGCTTCGCGGGGCGCTACACGAATCCGCTGTCGGAGATCACGGTCGCCGAGCACGATGGCGGCTTGCGCGTTCAGTCCAGTTCGATCAGCATCTCGACCAACGAGATGGTCGCCTACCCGCCGGTCGACTTCAAGCCGGTCAGCGACCGTATCTTCATGGCGACTGAAGGCCGCGAGGAGGGCATGCTGTGCGACTTCATCCTGCACGAGGATGGCAGCGTGCGGTTCATTCGGTACGAGTCGCGGCTGGCGTTTCGGGAGTGAACCCCACCCCCCTGCCCCCTCCCCGGTACGGAGTGCGGCAGCACTTGAGGGGGAGATTGGGGATTGGGACATTGGCATTGGTTGGGAACGGCAGCCGTTCTGCCGGCACAGGCTCCCCCTCTCCTCATAGGAGAGGGGGCCGGGGGGTGAGGTCCGCTCATGCGCATAGCCATCGGTGAGTTCGCTCACGAGACGAACACGTTCCGGACCGGAACGACATCGGTCGAGGCGTTCAGGGAGCGCCATTGGGTCGAGGGGGTGGACATGCTCGCCGTCCATCGCGGGGTGCGGGACAGCCTGGGCGGGATGCTGGACGCCGCCGAGCGGCTGGGCATTGAGGTCTACCCGACCCTGGCAACCTCGACCGAGCCGTCGGCCACCATCGCCCGCGCGGCGTACGAGGAGATCCGCGACACGCTGCTTGACGGCATCCGCGTGGCAGGGGAGATCGACGCGCTGTGCCTCGCGCTGCACGGCGCGGGCGTGGCCGAGGGCATCGACGACCTGGAGGGCACGCTGCTGGGGGAGATCCGCGAGGTCGTCGGGCCGGACCTGCCGATCGTCGTCACGCTGGACCTGCACGGCAACCAGACGCAGACCATGGCCCGGCACGCGTCGGTGCTGCTCAACTGTCACCTTTACCCGCACACCGACATGTACGAGCGGGGCGTGGAGGCGGTCGAGCTGGCGAAGGAGATCGTCGACGGCAGGCTGAAGCCAACGATGCACATGGAGATTCTGGACATGGTCCTGCCGCCATCGACGACGATGCTGTCCCCGGCGAAGGAGATCAACGAGCTGTGCTGGGAGTGGGAATCGGGACCCGGCGTGGTCGACGTCTCGTTCGTGCACGGCTTCCCGCACACCGACATTCCCGGCATCTGCGCCTCGGTCGTGGCGACGACGAACGACGACCCGGAACTGGCCGCGCGCGCGGCGAAGGCGGTGGCGCGCCGCATCTGGGAGGCGCGGGAGCAGTTCATCGTTGCGCTGCCGGACGGGCCGTCGGCTGTGCGGCAGGCGCTGGCTGCCGAGTCGCGGCCGGTCGTGATCGCCGAGGTGAGCGACAACCCCGGCGGCGGCGCGCCGGGCGACGGCACGCACCTGCTGCGCGCCATGCTGGAGGCCGATGCTCCCGGCTCCTGCTTCGGCTTCATCTTCGACCCGGCGGTCGCCTCGCAGGCGCACGAGGCCGGAGTCGGCGCGACGATCGACATCTCGCTCGGCGCGAAGTCGGACGACCTGCACGGCGCGCCGATCGAGACCAGCGCCTACGTGAAGTGTCTGACCGACGGCCGGTTCGTTTACTCGACGCCGATGGGCGCGGGCGCGAAGGTGAACCTGGGGAAAATGGCGCGGCTGGTGATCGGCAACGTCGACGTGCTGGTCTCCTCGGTGCGCACGCAGACGCTGGACAGCGAGGTGTTCGTCCTGCACGGCATCGACATCAGCCGCTACGCGCTCGTCGGCATCAAGTCGCAGCAGCACTTCCGGGCAGGGTTCGAGCATCTGGCCGGAACCATCATCCGCGCCGACACCCCCGGCTCGACGTCGTCGAACCTCAACACGATGCCGTTCAAGCGGCTGCGACGGCCGGTGTGGCCGTTTGACGAGCGGGTAGCGGGTAGCGGTTAGAGGGTTGGAAGGCCACGTCTCACGATGTCCCTGGATGGAGAGGTGAGCGACACGTCACGAGCCTCTCTCCGTAAAACCTGACTCCTACCCGCTCGACAGGAGGACCACATGCGCATAGCCATCGGCGGGGTCTCGCACGAGACCAACACGTTCTGCGCGGGCAAGACAGAGCTCGCGGATTTTCAGCGCTCGGCCTGGCAGAGCGGTCAGGGGCTGCTGGACGCCCACACCGGCGTCCGTAGCGACCTGGGCGGGATGATCGAGGCGGCGGCGCGCCTGGGGATCGAGGTCGCGCCAACCTTCTACTCCTCGACCCAGCCGTACGGGACCATCTCGCGCGAAGCCTTCGAGCGGCTGCGGGACGAGCTGATCGGCGGGTTGCGCGCGGTGTTGCCGGTCGACGCGGTCTGCCTGGCCATGCACGGCGCGGGCGTCGCTGAAGGCGCGGACGACTTCGAAGGTGCGCTGCTGCGGGAAGTCCGGGCGCTGGTCGGGCCGGACGTGCCGATCGTCGTCACGCTGGACCTGCACGGCAACATCACGCAGCGCATGGTCGACAATAGCAACGTGCTGCTGGGCTGCCACCTCTACCCGCACACGGACATGTACGAGCGGGGCATCGAGGCCGTCGAGCTGGCGCAACGCATTGTCAACGGCGAGATCCGACCGGTTACGCGCCTGGCTCACCTGTCGATGCTGGCGCAGGCTGCCGCGACGGCGATCCACCCGGCGCGGTCGATCAACGAGCACTGCGCCGAGTGGGAGTCCGGCCCCGGCGTGGTCGACGCAACCTTCTTTCACGGTTTCCCCTACACCGACACGCCGGACGTGGGTATCACGGTCGTCGTGACGACGAACGGCGACGAGGATTTGGCCGAGCGGGCGGCGAAGGACGTTGCCCGCCGCGTCTGGGAGCTGCGCGACGACTTCCGGCAGGAGCTGCCGAAGCCTGATGAAGCCATCCGGCAGGCGCTCGACACTGACGGCGGGCCGGTCGTCATCGCCGAAACCTCCGACAACCCTGGCGGTGGCGCCGCGGGGGACGGCACGCACCTGCTGAAGGCGATGCTGGCGGCGAACCTCAGCGACGCCGCCTTCGGCTTCATCTACGATGTCGAGACGGTCGAGCAGGCGCACGCGGCGGGGGTAAGCTCAACCATCGTGGCCCGCGTCGGCGGCAAGACGGACGCGCTGCACGGCGCCCCCGCCGACGTGACGGCCTACGTCAAGGCGCTCACCGACGGCCAGTTCATCATGCAGAGCGCCATGGGCCGGGGCAGGCGAGTCGAGCTTGGCCGGACGGCGCGGCTGGTCGTCGGCGGGCTGGACATCATTGTCGCGTCGTCCCGCCAGCAAACCTTCGATCCGGAGCTGTTCCTGCTGCACGGCGTCGACGTGAGCCGCTACAAGATCGTGGCGCTGAAGTCGAGTCAGCATTTCCGCGCCGGGTTCGAGCCGGTGGCGGCGAGGATCATCCGCACCGACACCCCCGGCGCGACGACCAACGATTTCTCGCTCTTTCCATACGAGCGGATTCCACGGCCGATGTGGCCGTTTGATGAGGGAGCAGAGAGCAGGGAGTAGGAAATGGTGGAAACACCCCGATCATGACGCCGAGTTTCCCCTCCGCGTCGGGGCGCCGCAGCACGTGAGGGGCTGGGGGTGGGGTTCTCCGCGTCCCGACTTCGCACTCAACGCTGGAGGAACACATGCGCATCGCCATCGGACAGCTCAGTCACGAGACAAACACGATGTTCGGGCCGCCGACGCCGGTGGAGGAGTTCCAGCGACAGGGGTGGTTCCATGGAGCGGCCATCGTCGACCAGTACGGCGGGGCGCGCACCTATCTGGGCGGGATGATCGTCGCGGGCGCCGATCTGGACGTCGAGATCGTGCCGACCTTCGCGGCGCAGGCGCACCCGTCCGGAACAATCGAACGGGCCGCATTCGAGCGGATGCGCGACGAGCTGCTGGCCGCCATCCGCGCCGCCGGTGAGATTGACGCCGTCTGCCTCGCGCTGCATGGGGCGGGCTCCGCCGAGGGGGTCGACGACCTGGAGGGCACGATTCTCAAGGCCGTGCGCGAGCTGGTCGGACCGGATGTGCCGCTGATCGCCACGCTCGACCTGCATTGCCACTCGACCGCGACGATGATCGAGCAGGCGACGGCGCTGCTCACGGTCCACGAGTACCCGCACGTCGACGGATACGAGCGGGGCTACGAGGCGATCGAGCTGGCGGTACAGACGCTGAAGGGCGAGGTCCAGCCGGTCATGCATCTGGAAGTGCTGCCGATGACGATCGCGCCGACGACCTCCTTCCACGGCCCGGCGCGGGAGATCAACGAGCGATGCTGGGAGTGGGAGAAGCGCGACGGCGTCATCGACGTGACCTTCATCCACGGCTACCCGCATACCGACGTGCCGATCATCTCGACCAGCGTCATGGCGATCGCGGACGGCGACGCGGCGCTGGCGCGGGAGGCGGCCAAGGCTGTCGCGACGCGCGTCTGGGAGACGCGCGACCGTTTTCTCGCCAACCTGCCGCTGCCGGAGGAGGCGATCCGCCAGGCGCTGGCCACCGACGGCGGGCCGGCCGTCATCGCCGAGGTGTCGGACAACCCCGGCGGCGGCTCGCCGGGCGACGGCACACACCTGTTGCGGGCCATGCTCGACGCCGGGCTGGCGGAAGCGGCCTTTGGCTTCATCTACGACCCGGAGACCGCAGCGCAGGCGCACGCGGCCGGTCCGGGCGCGACGATCGAGGCCCGTATCGGCGGGAAGACAGACCCGGCCATGCTGGGCGCGCCGGTCGAGACGCGCGCCTACGTGAAGTGCGTGACGGACGGGCAGTTCATCACACAATCGCCGATGGGACGCGGCGGCAGGCGCAACCTGGGGAAGATGGCCCGGCTCGTCGTCAGCGGGGTGGACGTGATCGTCGGCTCCGAGAGCAATCAGACGATTGACGGGGAGTTGTTCCTGCTGCACGGCATCGACGTGACGCGCTACAAGATCGTGGCGCTGAAGTCGCAAAACCACTTCCTGGCCGGGTTCGAAGCGCTCGCGGCGCGCATTATCCGCACCGATCCGCCTGGCTGGACGACGTCGAACCTGAAGGCGTTCGATTACCTGCGCATCAATCGCCCGATCTGGCCGCTGGATGAGGGAGTGGCGAGAGACGTGTAGCGCGTAGCGCGTGACACGAGCGTCGGGACACGGGCTGCGAGCAGGCGCGTTCATGCGTTGTGCGCTCGATTCCGCGTACGCGGTACGATACCTCTCATACTGTTTCACCCGGCGCCTGGCGGAACATCGCGGCTGTCGTAGGGGCACGTGGCAATGTGCCCGGCTGGATGCGTGACCCGGTTGAGTCGCGACGACGCGCCGAACGCCGCACTGTCGATCCCGCTCCGATGTCGTCCGACCGAGCACGTTGCCATGTGCCCCTTAGGTGCGACGGAGAATCCGCGTCTTCTCGGAGGTTGAATGTCGCTCACGGTCCAGTGCCCTGATTGCGGGACGATGATGGCGGACGCGGCGAGCTTCTGCCCCGGCTGCGGGCGGCCCCGCACACATGTCGAGCAGCACCTGCGGCAGGTGGCCGAGCGGAGCGGCACGCCGTACGAGACGCTGCTGGAGCGGGCGCGCCGCGGCGAGCTCGTCGTGCCCCAGGCGCGCTGGCAGCAGCCGGTCGAAGCGCCAGGCGACAGCCTGCTGGCCGAGACGATGCTGGCGATCATCGCGACCAGCATCCTGCTTCTGATGGTGATCGGCGGCGCGGAACCCCTGGCGCTGGCGCTGGTGATCGTTGCGCTGGCGGCCAGCTTCCTGGCATCCCACTCGCGGATCGCCCGAGCCGCGCGCCGCGTCGCGCAACTCGAGGCGCGGCTGCTGGCGGCGGAGACAGAGCTGCGCAGCCGGGCCGTCCAGCCCCAACCCGTTCGCGAGCCGCCTCCCCGCGAGCAGCCCGTGTCCGCCCCGGCTGTTGCCCAGCCGGCCGGACCGGACGCGCCCCCCGTCGAGCGGCCGGTGGGCCAGCCTGCGACGGAGCCGTTGGATTGGGAGACGCGGGCCTACCCCGTCAGCGACCGGCGCTGGTCCGGCGCCGACCTGGAAGAGCTGCTCAGCGGCCGGGTGCTGGCGCTGGTCGGTGGGCTGGCGATCCTGGTGGGGGCCGTCTTCTTCCTGAGCCTGGCCTTCAGCCGCGATTGGATCGGCCCGGGAGGCCGCGTGCTGATCGGCGTGGCCGCGAGCGCCGTCATGCTGGGCGGCGGGGCATGGTTCTTCGAGCGCCGCGAGCGCGTCTTCGGTCACGTCCTGCTGGCGGTCGGCCTGGCCGTGATGAGCCTGTCGCTGTTCGCCGCGACCAACTTCTACGATCTCGTGGCCATCGAGGTCGGGCTGCTCGGCGCCATGGCCAGCGCGGCGATTGCCGCCGTCGTCGCCATCCGCTCCCGCTCGCAGGTCGTGGCGGGCTACGGGCTGGTGGCGGTGCTGGCGGCTCCACCGGTTCTGGGAGCGGACCCGTCCCTCTCCGTCATCGCGTTCATTGCCGTCGCGCTGGTTGCCACCGCCGCCATCAGCCTGTACCACTCCTGGTCCTGGCTGCCGATGGGCGCGTTCCTCCTCACCGCGCCGCAGCTCGGCGACTGGCTGGCCGGCGACGCGCCGATTGCCTGGGGGCTGGTCGCGCTGGGCGGCTTCTGGCTGATTCACGCCGTCGCGGCCGGCGGCGAAGAGTTTCGGTTGCGGACCAATGACCTGCGTCCTACGTCGGCGACATTGCTGACGGCCAACGCCGTATTTGCGGTTTGGGCCGGGTTCACCGTGCTGGATGGGGAGCGCGAGGGCTGGCGGGGACTATTCCTGGTCGTGCTTGGGATAGCGCACGTGGGGCTAGCGACCTTCTTCCTGCGGCGGGAGGGCGAGCGGCATCCGTTCGGGCTGCTGGCGGCGGGCTCCGGCATCGCGGCGCTCAGCGTGGCCGTCCCCGTCCAGCTCGGCGGCGAGGTCGTGCCGATGATCTGGGCGGCGGAAGCAGTGGCTCTGACCTGGGTCTACGCGCGGCGCGGCCATCTGTTCAGCGCGGGCGCGGCCATCGCG
>DATKCN010000013.1:0-4404 GCA_035513175.1 Thermomicrobiales bacterium | reverse complement strand
CGCACCATGGAAATGGTGGCGACGTCGAAGCTCAAGCGGGCGACCGACCGCGTGGTAGCGGCGCGGCCTTACGCGCAGGCGCTCACCAGCGTGATCGGCGATCTCTATTCCCCGTTGCTCGCCGAGCATTTTCCGCTTCTGCGGCAGCCGGAGCGCGTGCGCACGGCGTCCGTATTGCTGCTCACGTCCAATCGTGGACTGGCCGGCGCGTTCAACGCCAACCTGATCAAGGAAGCTCGCAACCTCGTCAGGCGTCTCGAAGGCGATGGGGTCGAGGTCGAGCTGCACGTTGTCGGGCGCAAGGGCATTGGATTCTTCCGCTACGTGGGACGCGAGATGGCATCCACTCGCACCGACATCAGTGACCGGCCGACGGCCGGTGATGCAAAGTCCCTGATCGATGATGTAATGGAGGGGTTCAGTAACGGCCGGCTGGACGCGGTATATGTGGTATACGCCAAGTTCAACACCGCCATCTCCACGCCACCGACATCGGTGCGGATTCTGCCTGTCGAGCCACCGGCGCAAACGAAGAGTGGGCAGCGCGACTATATCCTGTCGCCCAACGCGGAAGCGATTCTGTCCGAACTGCTTCCGCTTTATGTCAGGAACTCCGTCTACCGCGCGCTAGTCGAGACAGTGGCCGGCGAGCAGGGCGCTCGCCGTACGGCGATGAAGAACGCGACGGACAACGCCGGTGAAATGCTGACGCTCCTTCGCCGGACGTTCAACCGTGCTCGTCAGGCGCAGATCACGCAGGAAATCGCCGAGATCGTCGGCGGCTCCGCGGCGCTTGAAGGTTAGGGTTAGGGACTAGGGGCTAGGGATTAGGGGTTAGGGGCTAGGGGCTAGGGGTCGCGAAGTGACAAATTAACGCTTCGACTGGAGTGCTGTACTCCCAGTTCGCACCTCTTTTCTTTCGCAATTCGCAATTCGCACTTTTCTTCATCTCTCGCTTATCGCTTCTCGCGTCTCTTTTCATCGGAACCATGGCCACTACAGTAGCATCTCGTAATATCGGCAAGGTCGTCCAGGTCATTGGACCTGTGCTCGACGTGGAATTCATCGCCGACAGTCTGCCTGAGTTGTATAACGCTCTCGAGCTAACGGTGCCTGACGACGAGGGTGCGACGCGGAAGGTGGTCGCCGAGGTGCAGCAGCATATCGGGCGGAACCAGGTACGCGCCGTTGCCATGTCGACGACCGACGGCGTACAGCGAGGAATCGATGTGATCGATACTGGCGGGCCGATCACAGTCCCTGTAGGCGCTGCAGCACTTGGCCGCATTCTCAATGTGCTCGGAGAACCAGTTGACAACGGGCCGGCGATTCCGGCATCGACGCCGCGCTGGCCGATTCACCGCGCGCGCCCGGACTTCGTCGACCTCGAGCCTAAGACCGAGGTGTTCGAGACGGGGATCAAGGTCATCGACCTGATCGCTCCGTTCGTGCGCGGCGGCAAGATCGGATTGTTTGGCGGGGCCGGTGTCGGCAAGACCGTCGTCATTCAGGAGCTGATCAACAACGTTGCAAAGGGGCACGGCGGCCGGTCGGTATTCTGCGGGGTGGGCGAGCGCACTCGCGAGGGTAACGACCTCTATCTCGAGTTCAAGGAAGCCAACATTCTCGACTCGGTGGCGCTCATCTACGGACAAATGAACGAGCCACCGGGCGCGCGACTCCGGGTTGGTCTTAGCGGACTTACGGTTGCCGAGTACTTCCGCGATGTGGAGAAGGCCGACGTTCTCGTCTTCATCGACAACATCTTCCGTTTCACCCAGGCCGGGTCGGAAGTGTCGGCGCTGCTGGGCCGTATGCCTAGCGCGGTGGGCTATCAGCCCACGCTTGCCACCGAGATGGGAGAGCTGCAGGAGCGCATCACCTCGACGCGAAACGGCTCTATCACGTCGGTTCAGGCGATTTACGTTCCGGCGGACGACATCACCGATCCGGCGCCGGCTACGGCATTCGCCCACCTCGATGCGACGGTCGTGCTGTCGCGCGCCATCACGGAGCTGGGGATCTATCCGGCCGTCGACCCACTGGCGTCTTCGTCCCGCATTCTCGACGCGCAATACATTGGCGATCGTCACTACAAGGTGGCGACCGATGTGCAGCGCATTCTGCAGCGCTACAAGGAGCTTCAGGACATCATTGCCATCCTCGGGATGGACGAGCTCTCCGAAGACGACAAGAAGATCGTGTCGAGAGCGCGGCGGGTGCAGCGGTTCATGTCCCAGCCTTTCGCCGTTGCCGAGCAGTTCACCGGCATCACGGGCAAGTACGTGAAGCTCGAGGAAACGATTTCCAGCTTCGAGAAGCTGGTCGCCGGTGGCTACGATGAGATGCCGGAGCAGGCATTCTTCATGGCGGGGGGCATCGAGGACGTAGTCGCGAACGCCGAGCGCATGGCGCGCGGGTAATAGCGATGCTTCACGTTGCAGTGATTTCGCCGGAGCGGACACTTTTCGAGGGTGAGGCCAGCTCGGTCATCGCTCCGGCGCACGATGGCGAGGTCGGTATCCTGACAGGCCACGCTCCCATGATGGCTCTGCTCGGCAATGGCCAGCTCCGGGTCACGAGTGGCGGCGGTGAGCGACGCTTCTCCGTGACTGGCGGCTTTCTGCAAGTGGTTGACGATCAGGTTCGCGTCGTTACGGAGCAGGCGAAAGAGGAGGGGTGAGGGGCGGGGGGTGCGGGATGCGGGACGCAGGATGAGCGACGCGCGACGCGCGACGCTGGGATTGCAGCGGGGAGCGTACGGCGGGTCGTGCGCTCCCCGTTTGCCATCCTGGGAAGAACTCGCGCTCATCAGTTGTTTACAGATCCATGACACCGCGTCCCGCGTCGCGCGTCCCTTCGTCGCGCGTCGCGCATCGCGCGCCCCTCGTCCCTCGTCCCGCTTCCCGCTTCCCGCGCCCCTCGGCCCGCGCCCCGCGTCCCGCGTCCCGCGTCCCTCATAGAGACCTCGGTAGTACTCCGGACCAGCCAACCCCCTCACCGCAAGAAATGTTACGTTCAGCAAAGAATTGCTTGACCTAAAGATGACCAGACCTTAACCTCAGCCCTGGACGGGACTCACATTAGGATTTCGTCACAACACGTTCGCGACCGGCGTCACCAATGCCAGGTCACGGCGCGTGTCGTTCCACAGTACCACCAACCGCTGGAGGTTCCATGCAACACCTGGGTTGGTCGCGCCGGCTAGGCGCCATCACACTGGGCATTGCGATCTTCGCTTTTGCGGCGCTGGCCTGGCCGTCGCAAGCCGAAGCGCAATCGGGGAAGTTGACCGGCATCGTCACGGATGCGCAGACCGGGGCGCCGATCGAGGGCGTTCAGGTACTGCTGCAAGGCACTGGCTACGGTGCCATTACGTCGGCGAACGGTCGCTACTTCATTATCAGCATCCCGCCAGGCACGTATACGGTTTCGGCTCGCCGAATCGGGTATACGAGCACTGAAATATCGAACCTGCCGATCCGGATCGACGTGACGCGCGATCTGCCGATTTCGCTCACCCCCGCGGCGACAGAACTGGCAACGACGCGCATCGTGGCGGAGTCGGCTCCGTTGGTCGAGACAGGGGTTACCGGGAGTACGACCTCCATCAGCGCTGAAGTAATCCAGTCACTTCCGGTGACCAGCATCGCGGGCGTGCTTTCGCTGCAGCAGGGGTTCGTCGACCCTCCGCAGAACACGAATCTGCTCTCGTTATCCGAGGAGCAGCGTTCGACGCTGCAGCCGATCCGCGTTCGCGGCGGTCGCGGTGGCTCGACGGTGTCGCTCATCGATGGCTTCCCGATCAACAATCCGCTTTTCGGGACGGAGGCGATCCGCCTCAACGCGCTTGCAGTTAGCCAGATCGAGTTCGTCCGCGGCTACATGGAGCCGCAGTACGGCAACGGTCTCTCCGGTGTGATCAATATGGCAACGCGCGAGGGCGGCACGTCGGTGGCCGGAGCGGTCGACTACCAGACGTCTTCGATCGCCGGGGCGCTGGGCTCTACGCGCGATGAGTTGGCAGGAGCGCATCTGCTCCGCGGCTATCTCTCCGGTCCGGTGCCGGGGACGTCTGATCGGCTTCGTTATGCAGTGTCGGGACAGATGGAGACGGGCGCCAATCGCGTGCTCGAATTCGACGATGAAGTGAACACGTTCAACGCCGGCCAATCCCTGTTCTTCCCCGGATTGCCGCCGGACCCGCTCGACATCGTGCCCGGCTGGCGCGCATTTGGCGGCCGTACCAACCACCAGCTGGTTGGAAAGCTGACGCTGCTCCCGAGCTCGACCAATAAGCTCAACCTGACCTTCATCGACCAGCAGCGGCAGAACCTCGGCTACGACCGGCGCTACTACCTGGTGACGTTCGGCGACCCGTGGAAAATCGTGACGAACCTCATG
>DATKCN010000012.1:0-2810 GCA_035513175.1 Thermomicrobiales bacterium | reverse complement strand
TTTGCGGATCTGTCGCGGGATGTGCGGTACGCCGCGCGGACGCTGTGGAGGCAGCCCGGGTTCGCGGCCGTGGCGGTCCTCACGCTCGCGCTGGGTACCGGCGCGACGACGGCCATCTTCAGCGTGGTCTACGGTGTGTTGTTGAAGCCGCTTCCCTTCGACGAGCCGGACCGGGTGGTTGCGGTCTACCATCTGGCCCCCGGATTCGGCCCCAGCCCAAAAGGGCCGCAGAGCGCCGCCACCTACTTCACGTATCGTGACGACACTCGGGTCTTTGAAGATATCGGCTTGTGGAGCGCCGCTGAAGTGTCCATCACTCGAAGCGGCACCCCGGAACCAGAACAGGCGCTGAGGATCACGGATGGGCTGCTGTCCCTGCTCAGAGTTCGCCCCGTGCTGGGCGACCTCGTTCGCAAGGAAGATGATGTGCCGGGCGCGCCGAACCGGGTGGTCCTGACGTATGGCTACTGGCAGCGCGCGTTCGGTGCCGCACGGGACGTCGTCGGTCAGTCGCTGGCCATCAACGGCACGCCTTACGAGATCGTTGGAGTACTGCCGGCCTCGTTCAGGTTCCTGGACACAAAGGCGCAAGTGCTCCTGCCGTTACAACTCAACCGTGCGCAGGCTGTCACGGGTCCGGGCTTCATGTACCGCGGTGTGGCGCGGCTCAAGCCGGGTGTGACGCTCTCCCAGGCCAACGACGACATCGCCCGGATGATTCCGCTCATCGTTGGGCAGTTTCCCTTGCAGCGTGGCGTCACAGAACAGATGTGGGACAGCGTCGGCCTGGCGCCGAACGTCCGCCCGCTTTCGGAGGACGTGATAGGCGACGTCGGCCGATCCTTGTGGATTCTCTTGGGCACCGTGGGCATCGTGCTCCTCATGGCGTGGACCAACGTGGCGAATCTCCTCCTCGTGCGCGCCGAGGGACGTCAGCGGGAGCTTGCGGTCCGTGCAGCGCTGGGGGCGAGTCGCGGTCGCATTGCCTCCGGGTTGCTGTCGGAAAGCCTGATGCTGGGGCTGGCAGGCGGCGCGCTCGGCGTCCTGTTCGCCCAGGCCGGTATCGGTCTGCTGCGAAGGATGGCGCCTGTCGAACTGCCGCGCGTGGACGAAATCGGCATCGACGGTGTGGTGCTGCTCTTCACGCTGACCATCTCGGTCGTGACCGCTTTGACGTTCGGCCTCCTTCCCGCCTCGAGATGTGGCACGCTCAACGTCCTGGCGCTGAAGGACGACGGCCGATCGGCCAGCGATGCGCCCGGGCGACACCGCACGCGAAACACGCTGGTCGTGGCACAGATCGCGCTCGCGCTGGTGCTCGTGATTGTCTCGGGCCTGATGATTCGGACATTCGTCGTCATGCGACAGGTCCCGCCCGGCTTCGTGCGCCCCACGCAGGTGCAGACGTTCCGCATCACGCTGCCGCCGGCCCTCATCCGTGATCGGCAACAGGTGGCGCGCACGCACGAACAGATCGCCGAGCGCCTGGAGCAGGTACCGGGCGTCGCGGCTGTCGGCCTGACATCGTCGATCACGATGGACGGCTCCACGGGCGCAGCTCCGGTCTTTGTCGAGGACCGGCCTGTTCCCGGAACGCCTCCCGCACGTCGGACCAAGTTGATCGGGGCCGGGTACTTCGAGACCATGGGCAACCCGGTCGTGGCCGGACGCGTGATCACATGGACCGACATTCATCAGCTCACACCCATCGTCGTCATTTCGGAGAATCTTGCACGCGAGTACTGGGAAGAGCCGGCGAAGGCGCTCGGTAAGCGGATCGGCGGGATGCCCGGAGAGTGGTCCGAAATCGTGGGCGTCGTCGGGAACGAACGTGACGATGGCTTGAATCAGCCCGCGCCAACACTTGTGTACTGGCCGATGCTGGATCAGCAGTTCGTGAGACGCAACCTGGCGTATGTCGTTCGATCGAGCCGTGTGGGCGCATCCGGCTTCCTGCGCGAGCTGCAGCAAGCCGTCTGGTCGGTCAATCCAAATCTCCCGCTCGCCAACGTGCAGACGCTGGACGAGATTCAGGCCGATTCGATGGCCCAGACGGCGTTCGCCACGGTCATGCTGGCCATTGCTGCGAGCGTGGCGCTGCTGCTCGGCGTCGTGGGCATCTACGGCGTGATTCGGTACACCGCGGCGCAGCGGACTCGCGAGATTGGCATTCGCATGGCGCTCGGGGCGCAGACCGGGGATGTGCGTCGACTGTTTTTGCGCCAAGGGCTCGTGCTGACGTTGGGCGGCATCGCGCTCGGCATCGGTGCTGCCATCGTGCTTACCCGCGTCATGTCGGCGTTACTGTTCGGCGTTGGTCCGATGGACCCAGTCACCTACGTTGCGGCGTCGGCGGGGCTGGCCGCGGTCGCGGCGCTGGCGACGTACCTTCCTGCCCGTCGCGCGTCGGGCATCGACCCGATTGTCGCCCTGCGGTCGGACATCTGAGGCCGATGGGGGGAGTGTCTGAGACTTTCACTTGCGGGTGCTGCATCTGGTCAAGGGAAGCAGTGCTCAAGCGGTTCGCGTCCGCCGGCTTGGGCTGGATGATCTCGATCAAAAGCGCATAGTCCTTCACGGTCGAGTGAAGTGCCCCTGCCGATCCGTACCGAGCCGCCAGCCCGCTGATCCTTCATGTTTGCATCCGACAGGAATACCCGGTATGCTCCTCTAAGCAACCGACATGAGGACGCATGGCGGACATGAAAACCGAGATTCTTCAAGGCACGCTCGATTTGATGGTGCTGAAGACGCTGGACGCGATGGGGCCGATGCACGGGTACGGGATCGCGCGTCGCCTCGAACAGCTC
>DATKCN010000011.1:0-6497 GCA_035513175.1 Thermomicrobiales bacterium | reverse complement strand
TTCACCGCCAAGGACTTCCGGACCTGGGCTGGGACAGTTCAGGCGGCTTGCGTGCTTGCGGACATCGGTCCGGCTGGGACAGAAGCGGAGTCCAAGCGGAACATAAGGGAGGCGATTGCCACGGTCGCTGAACTGCTGGGCAACACCCCCACCATATGTCGCAAGTGCTACGTGCATCCGGACGTGCTCGAAGCCTACGCGGACGGCTCCCTCACGGAGGTCGCGCGGGTCACCAAGCGATCGCGAGAGAGCAGCAAAACCAGTGCGTCGCCGCTCGTTGAAGCGGCTGTGCTCGCGTGTCTCGAAGCACGCTCCGCGGGCAACGGCGGTCGCTCAGCGAACTCCGGCATAGTCTCAAGCTCGTCATCGCGCAAGACGCCTTCCGGATCCAAGACAGCCTGATGAACGTCGACTCGATCGAAGCCTGCATCGATGTGCTTCTGGATCTACTTCAAACTCGGCCCTGAGTCCGGACCGCAAACAACCGACTGCCCGACGCTGCAAGGACCGTGTCGTTTCACTTGGCTGGGGTACGGCCGCGTCACCCGATCCACGCTGCGCCAAGCGCGGGCACGGTGAATGACCCGGTAACCGGGAGTCCATCCAAAGCCCGATCCGTGGCGAGCAGCACGCTCATCGCCCCTTCCGGCAGCGCGATGTCGATCGGCTCGACAGTCGTATTGATCGCGCAGTGGATCGCACGCGCTCCGGCCGCGTGCCTGACGAATACGAACGTGCCGGTTGGGCTGTCGATGTCGCGCAGTTCACCTGCGTGCAGCGACGGCTCATCGCGCCGGATACGCAGCGCGTCGCGGTACAGCGACAGAAGCGAACCCGGATCATCCTGCTGCGCGGCAACGTTGATTTCGACCGGCCCGAACGGCAGCCACGGCTCACCCTCAGTGAACCCGCGTCCCGCTGACGCATCCCACTGCATCGGAGTTCGTTCGGGATCGCGGCCATGGTGGTAGAACCGCGCCGGGTCCTGTAGCCGGTCCTCCGGAATGTCGACATCGACCATGCCAAGTTCTTCGCCATAGTACAAGAACGGAGTGGAGCGCACGCCAAGCAGCAGCAGCGCCGCCGCCCGCGACCGCTCCTGCCCCCGGCCATCGTGGTTGTGCCGGGACGCCAGACGTGGCTGGTCGTGATTGCCGAGCGCGTAACACGGTTGGGCGCCGTCCGGCAGCGACGACTCCAGAGCGCTCACAACGCCTCGCATGAACTCGCTGTCCCACGGCGACTGCACACCGTCATGCACCAGCAGCTGAAAGTTGAACGCCAAATGCAAGCCGTCGAGTGCCTCCCCTCCGTGATAGCGCGCGATCACATCAGCGGGGCCGAACACTTCCCCGACAGCCATGCGTCCCGGATACTCGTCGAGCACCCGGCGGATGCCCGCGACGGCGTCGAAGACATCCGGGTAGTTCAATGAGTGGTGATCCAGCACCTTGTGCGTGTCCGGCATCGACGGTTCGTAGTCTGGGTTGATGGGATTGTCCGGCAGGTCCGGATGCTTGACGATCATGCCCAGCACGTCGATCCGGAAACCATCGACGCCACGTTCCATCCAGAAACGCAACACATCGTGCATCGCCTGCACGACCTCAGGATTGCGCCAGTTCAGGTCCGGCTGCTCCTTCAGGAACGAGTGCAGGTAGTACTGCCCGGTCCGCGCGTCAATTGTCCACGCCGGTCCTCCGAACACCGATCGCCAGTTGTTCGGCGGTGCGCCGTCGGGCTTCGGGTCACGCCAGTAGTACCAGTCACGCCTCGGAGAGTCCCGCGACGCGCGCGACTCGATGAACCATGGATGCTGATCGGAGCTGTGGTTCGGCGCCCAGTCAAGCAGCAGACGAATGCCTCGACGGTGACACTCATCAATCAGCCGGTCCATCGCTGCCAGATCGCCGAAGTCTGGATGCACATCGCAATAATCGGACACGTCATAGCCGAAGTCCTTCATCGGCGATGGAAACGTCGGTGACAGCCAGATAGCGTCGACGCCGAGCGAGCGATCGGTCCCGTCGTTCACGTAGTCGAGCCGGTCAATGATTCCCTGCAGGTCCCCGATGCCGTCGCCGTTCGAATCCTGAAAACTGCGCGGATAGATCTGGTAGACCACCGCCCGGCGCCACCAGTCGCCGATCTCGACGCCGGATCCGGTCTCGCCTGCGTCCATGCTATTCCCGCTCATTGAGCTACTGCTTCCACTCCATCACGTTCGAGACGACGTCCTTGCCACACGCGGGCGCGGAACATCATGTCAGAAATCCCACGTTCAAGCCAAACGAAACGCCCTAGGCTATCCATCCACGTAAGGGAACACGGGACGATATTCCCATCGATGCCACCCCCGTTCGCAACCATGATTGGCTCGACAGCAGAGTGAGCAGCAGGCCACTTCACGCGGCGTCGAGTTCGCCCGACGAGGAGTGCGCCGAATTGAATTGGACACGCGGGTGGCAACGATCAGACGATCCGCATGGCGTCTCGCGGCGGCGAGCCTCATCATCGCGGCGACGATCCTTTCCCCCGGAGACGGACGTGTCGAGCTGGTCGAGGCGCGTGGCGCGCTGCCCCATGTGAACCCGCACCGCGACGCGTACTTCTCAGCAACAGGACAGACGGCACGAGGACCGTTCCTCGCCTACTGGATCGCCAACCAGCATATCGGAGCCCCGGTGGGACCTCCCGTGCACGTCGACGGCGAATGGGTGCAGTGGTTCGAGTTCGCCAAGCTGGCGCTGACCGGGACGACGATGGACTCTGGCTCGCCTGTCGGCGTGAACCGCGCACACATCGGCCGACTATTCGCCGATTCAGTCGGCTATTCGACGGGCATGGACGCGTTCGTTCCGAAGCAGCACGGCCCCGGTCTGTACTTCGCGGAGACGGGCCACGCCGTCAATCAGGGCTTCCTGACCGTCTACCAGCGCTGGGGCATGGCGCAGCAGTTAGGCTATCCAATCTCGGATGAGTTCAGTATCGGCAGGGCGGTCTATCAGTTTTTCGAGTTCGGCGCGCTCTCATGGAGCTCCGACACCGACGTGCAGCGGGTGCCCGTTGGCGCCCTCGACGCGGGCATGCAGGGTCGCCTCGGCGCCCCGCACGCTCAGCATCCGGACGCCGTGAATCTGGACTCGGCCAGCATGCACGAGCTGACTGATCTGCTCGTCGGAGAGCGCTGGATCGACATCGACCTCAGCCGGCGGGTGATGACGGCGTACATCGGAAACTACGAGGTGATGTCCACCGTGGTCGATATTGGGCACCCGAACTCGCCGACAGTGCGGGGAACGTTCACCATCTATCTGAAGAACCGCGTCCAGACGCTGCGCGGGACACACTGGGACGGAACGCCATACACATCGCCGGATGTGCCATACGTGATGTACTTCTGGCACGACTACGCGATTCACCCATCGGCGACGCGCGCGCCTTATGGAGGCGCGACCAGCCCCGGCTGCGTCATTCCTCCGCTGGCGATCGCAGAGTTCCTGTGGGATTTTGCCAGCTACGGCACGGTCGTCGTCGTCCGCTGACAGCGCGACCGACTCGTCGCCCTGGTCCCGACTCCAGGCGCGACATCCTGCGAATGCCGGACTGGACGCGCGGGCGCGGTCATGCTATAGTCGCTCGGTGTCCTCGCAAGGGAGGACGCGCGAAAGGATGCTGGAAGTCGGGCATGGCTAAGCACACCGATACGTCGAGGCGCAGGAGGATCAGGCGCGGCTAGCCGCGGCCCCTGATTTCGTTTCCCTGTCGTCCGACGTTTCGGGAGTGTGACATGACTGGCAGCTTGAGCCCCTCCGAACCCCAATCCACCACAATTGTGAATCTCTGTCTCGTCAGGACCTCCAGGCGCCGCGCCTGACGGCGATGCGTTCCCGTTCGACGGGCGTCAAACGTCAGGCCGCCACCGACCTTCGCTCAGCCGCGCGACGTTTGTACTGGAGGACGTTCGATGAAGGATTTGCTGCAAACATCCGACCTGACCCCCGATCAGTTTCACCTGCTGCTCGACCTTGCCGCTCAATTCAAGAAGAACCCGATGGCCGAGTACGGACTGCTGTCCGGCAAGACGGTCGTGCTGTATTTCGGTAAGCCCTCCACGCGCACCCGGCTTTCGTTCGAGACCGCCGTCGCGCGCCTGGGCGGCATCCCGTCGACGGTCGGTCCCAAAGAACTGCAGATCGGTCGCGGCGAGACGCTCGAAGACACCGCCCACGTCGTCAGCCGCTACGCTGAGGCCTTTGTCATCCGCACCCACGCGCACGACGATGCCAAGCTCGTCGCCGGCGCGGCGACCATTCCCGTCATCAATGCGCTGACCGACACCCACCACCCGTGCCAGAGCCTGGCCGATCTGCTGACCCTCAAGGAAGCCTGGGGCGGCACGCTGGCTGGCAAACAGCTCGCCTACGTCGGCGCTGGCAACAACGTCAGCCATAGCCTGATGGAGGCCGGCGCGATGGCCGGCCTGCACTTGACGGTCGCCACGCCACCGGGCTATGAGCCGGACGAGACGATCTTCGCCAATGCCTGGAACATGGCCAAGAAGATGGGCGGCTCGCTGAATCTGATGCACGACCCAATCGCGGCCGTGCAGGGCGCGGACGCGGTCTACACCGACGCCTGGGTCTCCATGGGCGATGACGAGCAAACGCGTGCACAGCGCTTCGCGGATCTGACGCCCTTCCGCGTCACCAGCCAGTTGATGCAGCACGCCACGCCCAGCGCCGTCTTCCTGCACTGCCTGCCCGCGCATCGTGGCGAGGAAGTGTCAGCCGACGTGCTCGACGGACCTAAGTCGATCGTTTTCGATCAGGCCGAGAACCGGCTGCACACCGGCCACGCGGTCCTCAGCGCGCTCATCACCGGCAAGCTTTCGGCAGCCTCCGGCGTCTCGGCCCACACGGCCAAGGCGATTGCGCTGCCGCTGAGCGCCGACTGAGCGTCAGTTCCGATCGCGGCTTGCTCCCCCGTCCGGGCTGCCGAGCCGGTCAGTTCGCCCTGCGCCATCATCGAGCTTGAGCCCGACACCGGACAGCCCCCTGCGACGCGCCTCCGCCATCAGTTTGAGCAGCGTTTCTGCCGCGTTCGCATAGTTCAGTCCGGCGCCCCTGACGTTCGAGATGCAATTGCGCTCCGCGTCGGTCCTTCCAGGACGTGGGCCATACGTCAGATACAACCCCATGCTGTCCGGCGCGCTCAGCCCGGGTCGCTCCCCGATGAGAATCACGCTCTGCTGGGAGTTGAACAGTTCACCGATCGCATCAGCAATCGCCACGCGCCCTTGCGACACGACTGTGACCGGCGCAACGCTCCACCCGCGCGCGACCAGTGCCGGAGTGACGATGTCCAGCAGGGGCAAAGCGTGACGCTGCACGGCGTTCGCTGACAGACCATCGGCGATCACGATCGCGATGTCGTGCCGATCCGGCAATTCGGGCAGCCGTTCGCGGATCAGTCGCGCCGACTGATCATCGAGCGCGCGGCCCAGATCAGGACGTAGCAGGTACTCCCGCCGGTCCCTCGCCGCGCTGCGAACCGCGATCGCCTCCAGGCCGCGCTCGGCAAGTCCTCGCCCCAGCGCGACAACGTCAAGCTCGCCGTGGACCGCGTCCCGCGCCTGTGCGTACGCCAACTGAAAGGCGAGATGATGTCGTGTCGGCTGGCTGACTCCGGCCCGCCCAAGCCCGATCCTCGCCGTCGTGAACCGCCGCAGCACGCTCCAGGGATTCTCCACAACCGCAGGCGCGGCCAACGTGTCGCGATCGTCGCACTCAGGCATGGCCGGCAGCGTTCGCGGAGATGCTGGTCAACGCGCGCTGGAATGTCGCGGGCAACGCGCCCGTGATGACCGGCCGCATCTCAGCGTCGAGAATGCCCATGCGCAGCAGCCACGCCTCGAACTCCGGCGCCGGTCGCAGGCCGAGCACCCGCCGCACGTAGAGCGCGTCGTGAAACGAGGTCGTCTGGTAGCCGAGCATCACATCGTCCGAGCCGGGTATGCCCATCACATATGTGCAGCCCGCCGCTCCGAGCAGCGTCAGCAGCACATCCATGTCGTCCTGGTCCGCTTCGGCGTGGTTCGTGTAGCACACGTCGCAGCCCATCGGCAGGCCCAGCAACTTGCCGCAAAAGTGGTCCTCCAGCCCGGCGCGGATGATCTGCTTGCCGTCGTACAGATACTCCGGCCCGATGAAGCCGACCACTGTATTGACCAGCAGCGGCTTCAGCTCGCGCGCCGCGGCGTAGGCCCGCGCTTCCAGCGTCTGCTGATCGACGCCGTGATGCGCACCGGACGACAGCGCGCTGCCCTGCCCCGTTTCGAAGTACATGACGTTGTCGCCGAGAGTGCCCCGCTTCAGCGAGAGCGCCGCCTCGCGCGCCTCCCGCAACAGCGTCAGGTCGACGCCGAACGCGCGGTTGGCCGCCTCCGTTCCCGCGATCGACTGAAACACCAGATCGACCGGCGCCCCGCGCTCGAT
>DATKCN010000010.1:0-7756 GCA_035513175.1 Thermomicrobiales bacterium | reverse complement strand
AGCTCGCGCTCCGGGTTGCGGAACCAGTCGGTGCTCCAGACGCGATGAAAGCGCCAGCCCAGCCCCTCCAGCACCTGCTGCCGTAGTCGGTCCCGGTCGCGGGCCGAGCGCGCGCTGTGGTAGCTGGAGCCGTCGCACTCGATGGCCAGCGCATAGCGGCCCGGCCGCCGCGGGTCCATGACCGCCAGGTCGACGAAGAAGCCCGCCGTGCCGACCTGCCGCTCCACCTGGTACCCGCTCGCCGTGAGGGCCTGGTGGACCGCCTCTTCGAACGGCGAATCCGCCTTCCTGCTGGAGGCCGGCTGCATGTCCATCACGCCCGTCTGGGCGTAGTGCAGGTAGCGCTTCAGTGCGACGACGCCCCGCGCCGCCGTGCGATTCAGGTCGATGTCGTCGGCGGTGATGTTCGTGAACACCTCGCAGCGCAGGCGGGCGCGGGTGATGAGCACGTTCAGCCGCCGCTCCCCGCCCTCGTTGTTGAGCGGGCCGAAGCTCATCGTGAGCTGGCCGTCCGCCGCGCGGCCGTAGCCAACGCTGATCAGAATCACGTCGCGCTCGTCCCCCTGCACGTTTTCCAGGTTCTTGACGAAGAACGGCTCGTGGGGATGCGCCGCGAAAAACTCCTCGTGCGAGGGGTCCAACCTGCGCAGCCGCTCGACCTCGGCCAGCACCGCCGCTGTCTGCGCCGCGCTGAACGCGGCGGCCCCGAGCGTGAGCCGCGGCCGGTCGCGCGCGTGCGCCATCACCGCCTGGGCGACGACGGCCGCTTCCTGCTGGTTGGCGCGGGTTCCGCCACGGTCGTAAGTCGTGTGCGGCAGGTGGTGGAACACCAGTCCCGACCCCTCCCGCTCGGCGTCCGGGCTGGGGAAGACGATCAGCTCGCTGTCGTAGAACTCGCGGTTCGAGACGGCGATCAGCGATTCGTGGCGGCTGCGGTAGTGCCAACGCAGCATGCGACGCGGGGCGTTCTGTCCCGCGAACAGGTCGAGCACGCTCTCCATGCCCCCGGAGGTGGGCTCGTCCTCCTCGTCGGCGGTGTCGGTGTGTATCAGGGTGTCGAAGAAGCTGGTCGGCGGCAGTTGCTTGCTGTCGCCAACGACTACCGCCTGCGCGCCCCGCGCCAGAGCTCCGAAGGCGTCGACCGGCTTCACCTGGCTGGCTTCGTCGAAGATGACGAGATCGAACGTCACCGTTCCCGGCGGGATGTACGTCGCGATCGATAGCGGCCCCATCATGAACACCGGCTTGATGGCCTGAATCGCGTTCCCGGCGCGCTCCATCAGCCGCCGGATCGGCAGGTGGCGCGAGCGTTTCGCGAACTCGCGCCGCAGTGTCGCCAGTTGTCCGCCTCCCTCGTGGCGGGGCAGCCGGTTCCAGTGCTCGACGGCCAGCCGCGCGCGGTTGTGCTCGAACGTCAGCCGGTCCAGCTCCCGGAAGCGCGTGATGACGTGCTCGTGGCTGCCCGCGTCGAATTGCGACAGTGCCGGCCGCTCGCGTAGCGCCCGCTCGAGCAGCACGCTGTGCCAACCGCTCCGTAACGCGTCGGTGAGCCGCGTGGCGGCGCCGGGCCAGCGCTCGGCGGCGCCGGCAACCTCTTCCAGACCCTCGCGCGGGCAGGCGTCCGAAGAGCGGTTGAAGGCCACCATCTCGTCCAGCCGGTCGATCTGCGCCGTCCAGACGGCGAGCAGCCCGTCGAGCGCGCCGTATGGCTGCGCGTCGAGCGCGCCGCTCGCTCCGAAGCGCCGGGCCGAGTCGAACTCCAGCAGATCGTCGAGCGCGCCCAGCCGCGCGTCCCAGTCGCGCATCGCGCTGGTCTGCGTGTCCTTGGCGGCTTGCAGCTCCTCCGGGGGCGCCGGGTCCGCCAGGTACGGCAGCAGCTCGTGGGGGATCGTGCGGGCGCTGATGTCACCGTGCAGCTCGATCAGCCATTCCGCCCACGTCCCCAGTTCGTCCCAGCGCGCATCGGACCCCTTCCAGTGCGGGCCGAACGCCGCCGCTCCGAGCTGCGAATGCTGGTGAATCACCTTTTCGTGCCGCCGGGCGCTCATGATGTCGTCAACCAGCGCGAGCTGCTCATCGACACTCTTCGGCGGCGTCGACACGCACAGTCCCCCCAGCGTCCGCCGCGCCCGCCGGTACGTGCCGGACAGCGAGCGCCACCACTTCTCGCGGTAGGCCACGAGGTCCTGACGCAGTTGGAGCAGGTCCTGCTGCCACGCCTCCGGGATCAACGTTTCGGCGCGCCGCTCGCGTATCGCCGCCAGCTCCTTGCCCGAGGCGACCAGCTGGCGCAGCTCGTCCGCGTTGCCCAGCCACGCGCCGGACGCCAGATCGACGTCCGGCGGGACCGGGGACGCCAGCGCCCGGCGCGCCGCGTCGCGCAGCACCGTCGTCTGGCGCCGGTCACGCGGGGGATGCACACGCAGCAGCCGCGCGACCCCGGCGCCTGCCTGTTGCAGCGCGTCGAACGCTGCCCGCGCGGCGCGCAACTCCTCCGCCAGGCGCTCCCGGTCGCTCGGCAGCAGCAGCGCGCGGCGGCTGCCCCAGAACGGGTGGTGGGCTGGGACGCCGATGGCGGCGACGTGCGCCTGCAGCTCGCGCACGATCGCCTCGCGCCGCGCGAAGTCGGTCGCGGTCCAGTGCGCCATGGCCGGCAGCTGCAAGCGCGGCCACGCATCCTCGCCGCGCGCCGCGCCCAGGCGCGCCAGCTCTCCGTAGGCGCGGTACGGCGTGACGCCGCTCTCGCCGATGGGGGTGTTGACCGCGTCGCAGTACGCGTTGAGGCGCGCGCGGTAGTCGTCCAGCAGGCTCAGCTCGCTGTCCAGGGCGGCCGCGCGGGGCTTGCCAAGCTCCAGCGTGCGTTGCAGCTCCTGCAGCATCGAGCGCTTGTTGATCTTGTGAGAGTGTAGCTCCAGGCAGGCTTCGCCCAAACCGACCTGATCGAGCCGCCGCTTGACGACCTCCAGCGCCGCCATCTTCTCCGCCACGAATAGCACCGTTTTTCCGGCCCCGATCGCCTCGGCGATGATGTTCGTGATCGTCTGCGACTTGCCGGTGCCGGGCGGTCCCTGAATGATCAGGTTCCGCCCGGCGTTCACGTCGAGGATCGCCAGCGTCTGCGAGCTGTCGGCGTCAACCACCTCGTGTATCTTCCCGCGCGCCAGCAGCGGGTCGATGAAGGCGTCATCGGCGATGCCGGACGGCGGCTCGTCGAATCCGTCCGGCGAGAGCAGCGCGCGCAGCAGATGGTGCTCGGTCGGTTGCAGTTCCGGCGGCCAGGTCGAGCTGTCCAGGTCGCGGTACATCAGGAACTTGCCGAAGGAGAAGAAGCCCAGCGCGATCGCGCCCCGGTCGACCTGCCAGCGCGGCTGGGCGGCAATGGCCGCCTCGAACGCGTCGAAGAAGGCCTCGATGTCGAGGTCTTCAAGTTCCGGCAATGTCGGGGCCTCGATCGCGAACTCGGAGCGCAGCTTGGCGGCCAGCGAGAGATTGTCGCCGATCTCGTCGCCGCTGTGCGTCAGGTGGAAGCGGTCCAGCGCGTTCGAGCGTTCCAGCGTGACCGGCACGAGCACCAGCGGCGCCCGGCGGCGCTCCTCGCTGCTGTCGCTCTCGCGCCAGGTCAGCACACCCAGTGCCAGATACAGGATGTTGGCGCCTTGCTCCTCGATGAACGTGCGCGCCGAGTAGTACGTCTGCAGCAGCCGTGACTGCAGCTGCGTCGACGATTCCCGCGTTTGCAGGTGCGCGTCGCGTTGCCGCGCCTCGATCTCCTCGGGCGACGGCTCGACGGGCTGCGCCAGCAGCTCGCCCTGCTGCGCCTCAGACTCCGCCTCCCGCGCGGGCTGGAACGCCATGCGCCGTCCCTCGCGCACCAGGATGCGGAACACCTCCGCCGGCGACTCGCCCACGACCTCGACGCCGCGTGTCTTCAGCGGCCGGTAGTTGATCAGCGAGTTGCGCAGCCCCAGGTCGAGTAGCTCGCGGCGGGCGGCGCGCAGGCGCTCCGCCGCGCTGGGAGCCGGTCCCGTCTGGTGGCTGTCGGCCATGTTGGGCTCAGCGTTCATGGTGACCCGTGCTCCTCACGGCGCGGGATCGCAGGCGGCGCACGTTTCAGTGGCATGGTAACACCGGGGCACGGCGGCGTGGGGCGTCACGCGCTGGCAACGCGTTCGGACTCCTGTCGCAACGTGGCCTCCAGGATATCCTTGGCCTCGGCGGCGGCGTCCAGATATGGCCGCAGGACGATGTGCGCTCCGTCTCGCTGGAGAATCTCCGTCTCCAGATCGCTGTGCGCCGTGACCGCGATCTGTCCGTCATAGTCCCAGTGCCGCAGCGAGTGGATCAGCGCCAGGTTCGAATCCAGCAATGGCACGGTCGAGACGACCAGCCGCGCCTGGTCCAGCGGCAACGTCTCGGGGAACTCCGGATCCTCGGCGTCCCCGAAGCGCGCGTCGATGCCCGCTTCCTGCATCGCGGCCACAGCCTGCGGGTCGAAGTCGAAGGCCCGCACCGTCCAGCCACCGTCGTGGAGATGCCTGGTGACCGCGCTGCCGTAGCGTCCCAGACCGAACACGAGGATCTCGACCTGTTGATCGCCGGCGTCACTTTTCCCCGCGCGTGCGTCGCGACGCTCGAACACCCGCAGCCACGGCGCGAGCCGGTCGTAGATCTGGTGCGAATACAGGATCAGGTACGTCGATGTCCCAATCGTGATCAGGCCGACGAGCGTGATGAGGCTCATCGTGCCGGCATCGATGTGGCCGAGGCTGAGCCCCAGCGCGCCGAGAATGAGCGAGAACTCGCTGATCTGCGCGACCGTCAATCCGGTCAGAAAGCTCGTGCGTCTCCGGTAGCCCATGACCGCCATGATGCCCATGACGACCAGCGGGTTGCCGGCCAGCACGAAGATCGACAGCACGAGCGCCGGGGCGATTTGCCCGCCCAGCTCGCCGAGGTCGAGGCTGGCGCCAAGCGTTAGAAAGAAGAACAGCAGCAGGAAGTCCCGCAGCGTGACCAGACGGGTGCTGATCGGCTCGCGGAAGGCTGTCGACGCCAGCGACACGCCCGCGAGAAACGCGCCGACCTCCTTGCTGAACCCAAGCGCGTCGCCGACGGCTGCCAGCGCGAGCGCCCAGGCAATCGCGGACAGGATCAACAGCTCGCGGGAGCGGGACAGGAAGCTCAGCGTGGCGGGGATGACGAAGCGCATCAGCACGCCGATCGCAGCCAGCAGCGCCGCGCCTTTGGCGAGCACCAGCGCGGCCTCGGTGGCGATGCTCACGTCCTCGCTGCCCGTGCCGAAGGCGGATAGCGTGATCATCACCAGCACGACGACGATGTCCTGCACGATCAGCAGACCCACGGCCACGCGCCCGTGCAGCGAGTCGATCTCGCGCTTGTCCGACAGCAGCTTGACGATGATGATCGTGCTGGAGAAGGTGAGAGCCACCGCGACATAAATCGAATGGACGAGCGACAGCCCCAGCAGCAGGCACAGCCCGAAACCGATGATGGACGTGAACGCGACCTGTCCCAGGCCGGTCACTAGCGCCACCGGCCCGGCGCCGCGGATCAGGTGCAGGTCAAGCTTGAGGCCGACGACGAACAGCAGCAGCGCGACCCCCATCTCCGCCAGCAGTTCGAGCGCCTCCTCGGACTCGATGATGCGCAGCCAGGTCGGACCGACCGCGATGCCAACGGCGATGAAGGCCACGATCAGCGGCTGCCGCAGCAACGTGCCAATCGCGCCGAACACCGCCGCCACCAGCAGCAGCGCCGCGAATTCATAAAAGATGTTGTCCAGCCCCAGCATCACGCTCCCCGTGGCCGCGTCGTCGGATTGACCTCACGATGACCTCCACATCGTAGCATCGCGCTCGCCGGATCCCGTGTATCCTGCAAGCTGGACGCGCGGCGCCCGATCCGGGGTGCGTCGCGAGGACGAGCGTCAGCTGGCGCTGGTAGCGAAGGGCTTGATCGCAGTCGTCGGATTGATTGATCCTCGAACCATGCCACGCCCGTCGATCCGGGTAGGGGAGGGTTTCTAACCCTCCCGCCGCTGGACGCTACGTAGTCCGGTCCATGACGACTCGTTCGGGACCATGTTGCGGCTGCCGCGGTGGCGGGTGCTGCCAGACCAGCAGGCAGCCACGCGCGGGAGGGTTGCAAACCCTCCCCTACCCGGATCGGGCGCCGTGCGTTGCGGCAGGCGGTTCAATCGCGCCCGTTCGCGTCGTTCACGTCCTTGCACCCGTGGTGAGAACTGGACATAATGACAACACTCAACCTTAATGACGTCAGCCGCGTCCCCGCGCTGGGCGACAACACCGCCATTGCCACCCGCCGCCTGCCCTCCGAGACGCGCCTGCTGATCGACGGCGTCGAGACCGTGACCGACGTGACCGTCCTCGAAGGGCATCGCTTCGCCATCGCGCCGATTCGAGCAGGTGAGGCGCTCACCTCATGGGGGCTGCCGTTCGGCTACGCGCTGCGCGACATAGCGCCGGGCAGCTATCTCCACAACGCGCGCATGCTGGAGGCGCTGCGCCTGCGGCACGTCGACTTTCTCCTGCCGTCGACGCCGAACTTCCGCGACACGGCGCTGGAGCCGTTCGTCCTCGACGAAGCCCGCCTGCATCCCGCGCTCCCTACGCCGCTGCTGCCGGACACGTCTCAGCGCACATTCGACGGCTACGACCGTGGACTGCGCCGGGGCATCGGAACGCGCAACTATGTCGTCATCCTCGCCACGACCTCGCGCACCAGCAGCTGGGCGCGGGCGCTTGAGGAGCGCATGGCTGATGTCGCCGCGCGTCACCCCGGCATCGACGGCATCGTTGCCGTCAGCCACACCGAAGGCGGGGCTGGCGCTCCCAACAATCGCGACCTGCTGCTGCGCACGCTGGCCGGTTTCACCGTGCATCCCAACGTCGGCGCCGTCCTGATCGTCGATCATGGCGACGAGGCCGTCACCGGCAGCATGCTCAGGGACTACATGCGGGCGCACGGCTACCCGCTCGACGACGTGAGGCGCCGCTTCGTCACCATCCGCAGCACGTTCGAGGCAGATCTGCAGCAGGGCGCGTCGCTCGTTGAGGGCTGGTTGCCCGCCGTCGCCGCCGCTCAGCGCACGCCCCAGCCGTTATCGGCCCTCAAGCTCGGCCTGCAATGCGGCGGCTCCGACGCCTTCTCCGGCGTATCTGGCAACCCGCTGGCCGCCTGGGCCGCGAAGGCCATCGTGCAGCACGGTGGCGCGTCCAACCTGGCCGAGACCGACGAGCTGATCGGCGCCGAGCAGTACGTGCTCGCCAACGTGAAGGACATTGACACCGCCCGCAGCTTCCTGAACGCCGTCGAGCGCTTCAAGGAACGGGTCGCCTGGCACGGCCACACCGCCGAGGGCAACCCGACCGGCGGCAACCTCTACCGCGGCCTCTACAACATCGCCATCAAGTCGATCGGCGCCGCCATGAAGCGCCACCCCGATGTGCGGCTCGATCACGTCATCGACTACGCCGAGCCGATGAACGAGCCCGGCTGTTACTTCATGGACAGCCCCGGCAACGATCTCGAAAGCATCGCCGGACAGGTCGCCTCCGGCTCGAATTTCCTGCTCTTTGTCACCGGCAACGGCTCGATCACCAACTTCCCCTTCGTCCCGACCATCAAGATCGTCACGACGACTGAGCGTTACACGCTGCTCGGACGCGACATGGACGTCAACGCGGGCGCCTACCTCGACGGCGCTCCCCTGGAC
>DATKCN010000009.1:0-41707 GCA_035513175.1 Thermomicrobiales bacterium | reverse complement strand
GACTCGTTCAACGGCCGCGACCGCAGCTTGAGCGACACTCCCGTCAGGTCGCCCATGATGCTGTAGACGAGTCCGGCCGTGCCGGTCGAATGGACGATTTGCTCGACCTGCATGTCGGCGCGTTGCAACGCCGCCGCTAGTGTCCACGGCGTGAAATGGTAGAGGTGTCTCGGCGCGTCGAGGCTGTACCAGCGGCGCCCGAACACTCGCGCCTCGAAGCTCGCGAAGTTCGGCGTCCCGATCAGTAGCGAGCCGCCCGGGGCCAGCGCGCTCGCACACCGGCGAAGCGCGCCCACCGGGTCCGGCAGGTGCTCGAGCACGTGCCACATCGTGATCACGTCGAATGAACCGGGACTCAGAGCGGCCGTCTCCAGCGTGCCGTGGTGTATGTCCAGCCCGAAGCGTTCGCGCCCGTAGGCGGCGGCCGATTCACTCAGCTCAACTCCCCGGGCGCTCATGCCCTGTTGCCGCGCCAGATGCAGATACAGCCCTGTTCCGCAGCCCACGTCGAGCACACGGGGCGCTGTGCGGCCGGACCGTGTCGTCCAATCCGCCACGCGCTCGAGCAGCCCACGGGCAACGTCGATCGCCTCTGCCGCCGGTTCCGCGTCGAGCGGGTAGTACGTGTCGGGGTAATGCGCCGCGAGCGTGTCAGCGGATGGAGGCGGACGCAGTTGTGTCAGGCCACACGCGTGACAACGCGCGACGGGAAACTCGCCAGGCCGCCCCAGCAACCGGTCACGAGCGACGAACAGCGTCCGGAAGCGCTCGCCGCCACAGAGCGCGCAGCCCGCGCCATCGACGCGCGACATTAGCGGAGGGCGTCCGGAAACTCGTAGAGAGCCACCTCAACGCCGTTGACGCGAAGCTCGTGAGACGCCGTCCCGCTCGCGCGCAACCAGCCCTCAAGTGTGGCGTCAGGGTCCTCGTCGGGCACGCGGTCCGGCGATTGAATCAGCCAGAAACGGCGCGCGTCGCTAACCTGGTCACGGATCAACTGGATCATAAGCGGCTCGTCCAGCCAGAGCACCTTGAAGGTCGGGATCGTCACGACCTGAAGCTCAGCCAGCCGTCGCTCCCGTTGCTCGAAGTAGGTGTGCGTCGTGATCAGGTAGCCGGGGTGGATGAGGATGACGTCGCCCGGCTCGGCACGTTCGGCGATCCACGCGTAGGCTGAACGCCAGTCTTCCTTCTGCGCCGTGTGCGAGCGGTTCACGTCCCGCAGCGGTCCCCAGGCGAACGCGACCAGCAGGGCCAGCGCCGCAATCGCCAGCGGTTGCCCGAACCGCGAGCGCAGCATCCAAGCCAGCGCCGCCGCCACCAGCAGCAGGTAGGCCGGCAGCGCGACGATGCCGTAGCGGTCCGAGAACACGGATTGCCGGAGCGACACGATCCAGAGTCCGGCGACGGGGACGACGCACAGCAGCCCTGCCATGAGCCACCACGGTCGCTGTCGTCGGTCTCGCGCCAACGCGATCAGCCCAGCGACGGCCAGCGCCGCGTATAGCAGCGCCGCGCGGTCCTGAATGTCCGCGTCGTAACGAAAGACCGCGAACTTGATGGCGAAGATGCGGACTGCTTCTCGCAACCCGACATCGGGCATCCACGTGACTACCCCGCCGCCGATCACCCGTGCCGCCCAGAGCGCGATCGGGACGTACGGCAGCGTCAACACCCCGACGGCGAGCAGCCACGAGCGTTCACGTCCGCGCCACGCGCGCCGTGTGGCCAGCGCGAATGCCACCTGGGCAGCAAATACCAGTACGGTGGCGACATGGGTGTAGAAGAGCAGCGACGTGGCGATCACCCAGGCCACCCACCAGACTAGGCGGTTGCGTTCCAGCGCCTCGACCAGCGCGAGGGTCGAGACCAGCGCCAGCACGACGACCATCGTGTACATCTTGGCCTCTTGCGAGTACCAGACATGGTAGGGGGAGATCGCCAGCAACCCGGCCGCGAGCAGCCCCGTGGTCGAACCTGCGAGGCGGCGACCGAGCAGGTAGAGCAGGGGGATGGCCAACACACCCGCGATCGCCGAGGGGAAGCGCACGGCTGGCTCCGAGATGCCGGCAAAGCGTACCCACAGCGCCAGCAGAATGTTGTAGAGCGGCCCGTTTTCGCCGCTCGCGACGAAGGTTCGCAACACCTCCGGCAGCGGTTGTTGGGCGCGCACTACCACGTCGATCTCGTCGAACCACAGGCTCTGGCGACGCAGGGCGGTCAGCCGCAGGAACGCGCCGACGACGACGATGGCGACGAGGGCGCCGTAGTGGATTGCGGAGATGGCTCGATCGGAGAGTGTGAATGGCAAGGTGCGCGATGGATCGGAGGGGCGCGTTTCCACGGCGGTCACGATCGTTGGCGCCCTGAGGAGAAGTCAGTGCAGGAATGGCGCAGGTCGTCGCCCGGCCGCGAATCGGTAGTCGTCCGCGTGTCTGCATCGGTACGGGAGATGGGCGGGTGGCCGGAGGTCCGCGGGCTGCGCAAGCCGCAAGCCCTACGGGGGGCGCGGGCGTTGGTTGTCGAGACTGGGTCTGGATACAGGGTCATCGGGTGAGTATACGGAAACGAGGAAGCCCGGCTGGGTGTTCTCCGGCCGGGCTTCGGTTGCTTGATGTAGTCGCGCGGCTACGCGGCGCTTGCCAGCTCGATCAGGTCGCTCTTGCGCAGCTTGGCAAGCGCCTCCTTACTCGACCTGGCGCACATGCTCTCGGCACGCACTTGAGCAACGCTAGCACTCGACGCTGAAACAGTCGTCGTGACCCGACTCCGCGATCGCCGGCCAGTAGATTGTCTGAAAAAAGCGCGCGATGAGCCGACTGCGATTCGCTACGTTCAACTTGTCAAAGATGTGTCGCAGGTGCGTCTCAACCGTGTTCTCACTCACGAACAGCCGATTGGCGATTTCCCGGTTCCCGGCCCCTTGCACGAGGAGCCGCACGATCTCCCGCTCTCGCGGGCTCAACGGCCAATTCGCCGGAATGTCTGGGACCGGCGGCGGCCGCTGCGGCGTCACGATCACCACGACCGAACCGTCCTCGCCTCCCGGCGTCGCTTCGATGCGCAGCAGGGTGTCCTGTGTCGACATCAACACGGCGCCAGTCACGCTGCTACCGCTATCGTGGCGGAGCCGGGCGACGGCCGAGGAGATCGCGGTCGGAAGCGGATCACGACAACCGCGCTCGAACTCAGCGATGCGCGCGTGCCAGTGCTCGCCGGCCGGCGAGCTGAAGCGCACGCGGAGATCGTCGCCAAGGATGATGACGCCAGGAATGTCCGGGTGATCACTGCTGGTGCGGTTGCAGGCACGCTCCCGCTGGAGAGCGGTGTCGATGGATTGGCCGATGATCGGCGCGACCGCCCTCAGAAAGGTCACGTCCGAGGGTTGAAATGGCCGGCGCCGATCGCGGCGATAGAGGTCCATTGCCGCAACCCAGCGACTGCCTGAGGCAAAGCCAGCGCGCAAGACGCCGCCGCGTGGGGAGCCGAGTTCGGCATAGGCGCGGCGGTACGCGTCCGGTCCGATGAGTTGGAGCAGCTTGGCCGGAATGCCCACCGAAAGTTCGGGACGCGGCGCGAATGCTACCGCGGGAAGGCGCGCCCGCATGACGGCCGGCACGTCGAGGGGCGCGAGTGGACCACCGTGCAGGTAGACATCGCGGAGGTAGCCGCTCCGTACGGTGTCATCGCTCGCGCTGGCGGCGATTAGGCGGTTGAAGAGCAGGCTCGCCGGATCGACGCCAAAGAGTCGTTGGCCATCGGAGGGCACAATCGTGTCGATCGTCGTGAGAAACTGACGACCCAGCGCGTCGGGCGGCAGCCCCCGCTTGGCAAGTTGCCGGATCTGAATGCGCGCCTCCTGCTGTGTTCGAGACAGCGTCGGCATTGTCTTGACTCCTGGAAGGCGCGCACCGTGAATTCACGGAAATCCGTGATGCGCCAGGGACGATTTCTCCCAAATACTCTAACACAGGGCCGTCCGTGGGACCGCACTCGGTCGGCGCCCGTTACCGAACGTCCAGCGGGTAGGTCAGAAGGCATCTGCAAGGGAAGGAGCGTGCAATGACGACAGCGTCTCTCTACCGACTTGGTGGACTGGCGGTGCTTGTCGGGGCAGTTGTCGGGGCTGTGACGACCGCGCTCGAACTCCTCGTATCACCCTACAATCCGCACGGTACCGCGTTGTCGTTCAACATGCCGGTTCACGTCGCAAAGTATGTCGGGCTTGTCGTGCTGCTGCTTGGACTCACGGCCGTCTACCTGCGACAGCACCAGCAGGTCGGCCGGCTTGGATTGCTCGGGTTCCTGGGGGTGTTCTTCGGCTTGGCCTTCGCCGCCATGCCATACAACGTCATTGAGTTCACGATGGACCCATCGCTTGCCCGGCAGGACGCGTCAGACTACCTGGATCGAACCTACGACGCCACGCCTGCTTTCTCGATTCTGACCTCTATCGGGTTTCTGCTGATTCTGGCTGGCATCGTGCTGTTCGCCATCGTGACGCTACGAGCGAGGATCCTGCCACGCTGGACAGGGTGGCTCAGTCTTGCGTCGATTCCGATAGGAATCATCCTGATGGTGCTGGGGGAGATGCTCTACACCGGTGTCGTCCCGCATCCGCCTGCCTGGTTGCTGCTGGGTTTCACTGGCTACGGTTACACATTGCTTAATGCCCAAGCTGACTTGGGGTCGACGGCCGTGAGCGTCGGCACTTCCGACCCCCCACGCGAGCCGTTCAACCAGCCGCGGGCATCAACATCGTAGTCGATTGATGCTATCGCGCTCGACGCGTACGTTGCACGGTCCAGACAAAAGGCAACCGGCCGGGAGCGATCCCGGCCGGTTGTATGTGAGTTTACGGAGGGACTGCTACGCGGCGCTGGCCAGCTCGATCAGGTCGCTCTTGCGCAGCTTGGCAAGCGCCTCCTTCTCGATTTGTCGCACCCGCTCACGGCTGATGCCGTAGTGGTCGGCGATTTCGGCCAGCGTCTGCGGCTGTGCGCCGGCCAGGCCGAAGCGCAGCATCAGCACGCCCCGCTCCCGCTCGGTCAGGCACTCCAGCGAGCGCCGGATCTGATCTCGGATCGCGCTGGACACGGCCTCCTCAACCACCTGGTCACTGGCCGGGTCCGGCAGCAGGTCGCCAATCGTCGATTCGCCGTCCTCGCCGATCGGCTTGTCCAGCGATGACGTGCGCGGGATAGCCGAGCGGGCCTGCTCGACGCGTTCGACTTCCATCTCCAGATGCGCGGCGACCTCGATGTCCGTCGCCGGGCGGCCGAACTGCTGCTCCAGCTGAGACTCGGTGCGCCGGACCTTCGAGATCAGGTCGTGCATGTGCACCGGCACACGGATCGTGCGGCTCAGGTTCGCGACGGCGCGGCCAATCGCCTGGCGGATCCAGAAGGTGGCGTAGGTGCTGAAGCGGTAACCGAGCTCCGGGTCGTAGCGCTCGACGGCCGTCATCAGGCCGATGTTGCCTTCCTGAATCAGGTCGATCAGCGGCAGGCCGCTGGAGCGGTACTTCTTGGCGATCGAGACGACCAGCCGCAGGTTGTGCCGGATCAGCTTCTCGCGGGCAACGCGAGCCAGCTCCAGCGTGTGCTGCAGGTTCTCGACTTCCGTGCCCTCCTCGCGGAGACGTCGGGCGGCGAGACCCGCGCGCACCTTGCGCGAGAGGTCGATCTCTTCTTCGTGCGAGAGGAGCCGGTGACCGCCGACATCGCGGAAATAGCGATACACGGCATCGCTGGTGGCCTGATCGATCAGCTCTGCCGACTCATCGATCACTTCCCCGACTTCAGCGTCGGCCGCCAACCTCTCGAGCTCGTATGTATCCTGAATAGCTCGCTCGGTCATGGGACTCCTTCGTTCCTGTGTCCGCGTCTCTGCACACTTGTCGTCTGGGTCAGATCCTCGTGACCTGCCGAAACTTAGTAAGTGTACCAGTCGGCATTCAATATGTCAATCAATCGTGCCGAGTTTGTCGTTTTCTTCACAAACTCACCTTCTAGCATAATGCATGTTGGCGATTTGTAAAGACCTCATTCGTCCGTGTCTCACGCTCGTTCCGCTCTGCCCGCTGACAGCATGAACGAATATGTAGAACGTACACCCAATCGGACGTACTGTCCAGTCCCCCTTTTGCAATACGGACGCGCGTTCTCACTCGATGTAAGAACGCGTCGAATTCACGACCGTTACGCGCCTCCAGCTCATGCCGGAGGCGATGTCATGGCGCGCCTGCGGCTGTCGTGGCCGCGCGCCGCGCCATTCACTGCCGATTTCGTGCCACGGGCAAAATGCGAGCCCCGTGCGACCCGGAACGGGTCTCCGCTGCCTCTCGCCGTCTTGAGCGCGATCACGCGCTGCCACTATTATGTAACGCGCGCAGCGCGACAGTATTCCGCAATCTCGGCCTCGATTCCCTACTGATACGGACCAACGATCCGAGTCACCTCGATGCGATTACCGAACGGATCGTGGCAGAAAAAGCGCGGACGATTGTAAATCTCCGGGTCGGCGACCTCGATGTCCACCCCGTGCTTGATCAGCCGCTGGCGGGCCGCTTCCAGATCGTCCACCTCGAACGCTAGGTGCCTGCCGCTCGGTGTCAGATTCGCGCCGTCTTCAATGAACAGATGCAGCTCCCGCCCGCCCATGTCAAACCAGGCAACTCGTTGTGGACCGAGCGTCGCTGGCGACGGGACCTCCTGGAGCCCGAACGCGCCGCTGTAAAACGCCCGGGCCTCGTCCAGCTCCTCTGGTCCGACCGGGATGCTCACGTGATGAAGTCGCATGCTGTCCTCCAATTCAATACCGGTTCGCAGTGTAACGCCCAGACGGCGTTGCGTCGCGTTACACTGCGCCCGCATGGAGGGACACACATGGCAAGCGACGAGTTGCGGCACACACCAATCACCATCGTCGGCGCGGGCGCCATTGGCGGGACGGTCGGCGCGTTCCTGAGCCACGCGGGCTACGCCGTCACCCTGATCGATGTCGTCGACGAGCACGTGCGTGCCATGAACGAGCGGGGGCTGCGCATCACCGGCTGCCGGGGCGACACGGTGTTTCCGGTCAAGGCCGCGCACGACAGGGACCTGCGGGGACCGCTCGGCGTCACCTTCCTGTGCGTAAAGGGCCACTTCACGGAGCTCGCGATGCGCCAGATCGCGCCGCTGCTGGCGCCGGACGGTTATGTCCTGTCGCTGCAGAACGGCCTGAACGAGGAGATCATAGCGAGGCACGTCGGCGCTGAGCGCACCGTCGGCGCGTTCGTGCACTTCGGCGCGGACTACCTGGAGCCTGGCCTGATTCAATTGGGCAACGAACACACGATCTTTCCCGGCGAGCTGGATGGAACGATTACTCCCCGCCTGCAGGCTCTCCAGATTGCCCTGTCGCACGTCATGCCCGCCGAGATGACGACCAACATCTGGGGCTACCTGTGGGGCAAGCTCGTCTACGGCGCGATGGCCTTTGTCGTCTCCAGCGTGGACGCGTCAGTTCCGGCCGTGCTCGACGACCCGCTGGGCATGCGCCTGAGCATCGCGGCCTCAGACGAGGCGTACCGCGTCGCGAGGTCCCAGGCCGACCGGCTGGAGAGCATCGGCGAGTTTGACCCCAACCGGTTCGCGCCCGGCGACGACCACGATGCCCGCGGCGAGGCGGCCATGCGTGAAATGGCCGATGCCATGCGCTCTTCCCTTAAGCAGCACATGGGTATCTGGCGCGACCTGAGGGTCAAGAAGCGCAAGACGGAGGTCGACATGCAGACCGCCGTCATCGTCGATAAGGGGCGCCAGCAGGGCATCCCGACCCCTGTCAATGCCGCCGTGCTGCAGGTGATCCACGAGATTGAGGACGGCAAGCGCGGCATGGACTGGACGAATCTCGGCGACATAGCCGTGATGAGTGGCGCGCGGTGAGTGGAACGCGCGACGTGCCCAACCCGCCCAACCTGCCCTTTCCGCTAACCGCTCATGGCGCTCTTGACTCGCGCCCCGGCACGGCTTACGATCATATGCAGATGCGAACACTCGCATCTGCGAATCATTGCCATCACGTGGGATAGCGCCCATGGCCAGGAGCGCCGGATGTTTGGACTTTCTCAGTTGCCGATTTACCTGCACGTCCCGGATGGCTTTCTCAGCGCGCCGGTCGCGGCCGTGATGTACGGCGCTGCCGCGCTGTTTATCGGCGTCGCCGTGCGCCAGACGAACCGCAATCTGAAGGAGAGCACCGCGCCGCTGATGGGCGTGCTGGCGGCCTTCATTTTCGCCGCGCAGATGATGAACTTCCCGGTTGCGGGCGGCACCAGCGGCCACATGCTGGGCGGCGCGCTCGCGGCGATTCTGCTGGGTCCATGGGCGGCGATCGTAGTGATGGCGTCGGTCGTCGGCGTTCAGGCGCTTGTGTTCCAGGATGGCGGGCTGGCCGCGATGGGCGCCAACATCTTCAACATGGGGATTCTGACCGCATTCGTCGGCTACGCGGCCTACAAGACGATTGCCGCGCTGGGGCGAGGGAACCGGACGTTCCTGCTGGCCGGGGTGGCGGTTGCCGCCTGGCTGAGCGTCATGGCGTCCGCGCTGCTCACGAGCGCCCAGCTTGCCCTGTCGGACACGTCGCCGTGGAGTGTGGTTCTGCCGGCCATGTTGGGCGTGCACGCGCTGATCGGCGTTGGCGAGGCGGTTATCAGCGTCGGCGCCGTGGCCTTGATCCTGTCCGCCCGGCCCGACCTGCTGGGCCAGCGTCCTAGTCACGTGCACCCGCCACCCACCTACACAGCTATCGCCGGAGAGACACGCTGATGCGCGCTCGAAGCTGGATCGCCCTGATCGCGTTCGGTGTCGGCGTCGCGCTTTTCATCACGCTGTTCAGCCCGTTTGCCTCCGGCAGCCCGGACGGCCTTGAGCGGGTGGCCGAGGACAAGGAGTTCATCGACGCGGCGCGCGATCCGGGGTACGAGATCATCCCGGATTACACCTTCCCCGGCGTCGAGAACGAGTCGCTGGCGACGATTCTGTCCGGCATCGTTGGGGTGCTGATTGTGGCGGCGCTGTGCTTCGGCGTGGGCTACGGCATGCGAGTTCTGGCGCGGCCACGGCCCGCTTCCGGAGGTGAAGCTTCCCCACCGGCAAGGGCGTCACAGGGGTCTGGCGGCGGCTGAGGTGTCCGGCTTCGCCATCGGCGAACGATACCACCACGGTGAGGGGCTGCTCTACCGGGCCGATCCGCGCGTCAAGATCCTGATCGCGGTGCTGTTTGCTTTCGGCGTCACGTCTGTGCCGGAGGGCAACTGGCCGGCCTACGCGGGCTTCGGCGCCGTCGCGGCGCTGGCGATGGCCGCCAGCCGCGTCCCGCCCGTGCTGATCCTGGTCCGCTCAGTGTTCGTGCTGCCCTTCATCGCGGCGGCGATTCCGCTCATCTTCACCCGGCCGGGGGAGACGATGTTTGGCGTCCCGCTGCTGGGCTGGACCGCGTCCGTCGAGGGCGTCGTCGCGGTCGGCAGCATCATGCTGAAATCGTGGCTGTCCGTGCTGGTTGCCATCGTGCTGACCTCGACAACCCGGCCAATCGATCTGATTCGCGGGCTGGAGCGGCTGCGCCTGCCGCGCGTGCTGGCGGCGACGGTATTCTTCATGTACCGCTACCTGTTCGTCATCGGGGCCGAGGGGCAGCGCATGATGCGCGCGCGTGATTCTCGCAGCGCGGAATCGACCGATGCATTGCGGTCCGGCGGCAGCCTCGCGTGGCGCGGCAGGGTGCTCGGCAACATGGTCGGGTCGCTATTCATCCGCAGCTTTGAGCGTAGCGAGCGCATACACGCCGCGATGCAGGCGCGGGGCTACGACGGCACGATCCGCTTTGCCGCCGAGCGCGGGCTCGTGCGGGCTGACTGGCTGCTGCTGTGGTGTTCGCTGGCCGCGCTATTGGGGTTGACGCTCATTGCTCGATATTGATGTCGCTCCCGTGGTAACCGAGATCGTCGACGAGCCGGCGGAACGCGCCGTCGCGGTGGACGTGCAGGGCGTGTCGTATGCCTACCCGAACGGCCATCCCGCACTGCGGGACGTCAGCCTGACGATCCGTGAAGGCGAGCGAGTCGCGATCATGGGTCCAAATGGGGCGGGAAAGTCGACACTGCTGATGCATCTCAACGGCATCATGCGGGGCCATGGGAAGATCGAGATCGCGGGGCTGCCGCTCAATGACGACACCGTGCGGCGCATCCGCGCCCTGGTCGGCGTCGTCTTTCAAAATCCTGACGACCAGCTCTTTTCCCCGACGGTCTACGACGACATCGCCTATGGGCCGCTGTACATGGGATTGCCGCGCGACGAGATCGCCCGGCGGGTGACATCCGCGCTGGCGGCGGTGGACATGTCCGGCTTCGAGAGCCGCGTCCCGCATCACCTGAGCATCGGCCAGCGCAAGCGGATCAGCCTGGCGACGGTGCTGGCGATGGAACCACGCATTCTGGTGCTCGACGAGCCATCGGCCGGACTCGATCCCCGCGCCCGCCGCGGGCTGATCGAGCTGCTGCGGCGCCTGCCGCAGACGCTTATCGCCTCCACCCACGACATGCGGCTGGCGCGTGATCTGTTCGAGCGGGCCGTCATCATGGAGCACGGGCGCATCGTGGTCGACGCTTCGGTGGGCGAGGCGCTTGCCGACGAGGCGCTGCTGGAGCGATACGGTCTGGAGCTGCCATAACGGCGATGTGGGAGGATGACATCGCTGGAGGGAGCGGCTCAGGCAACGCGGCCGCCACACATGTCGCCGCCCGCGCCCTCCAGACGTTGCCGTTGGTTGGAACGCGCGCGCAGGTCGATTGATTCCCGCGCATTACGGCTGGTTGGACGGGATGAGCCGTTCGACGATGATGACGTCCAGCCATTCGCCGTCCAACTGGGCGTGCTTTTCGTACGTGCCGACCTCGCGGAATCCACAGGCGGCGCACAGGCGCAGGCTGGCGTGGTTGAACGGAAAGATGCGGCTGAGCAGCTTCCAGAAGCCGGACCGTTCCGCCGCGTCGATCAGCGCTGGGAGCAACACCCGGCCGACGCCCTTGCCGCGCGCGTCCTCATGCACGTAGATCGAGAACTCGCCGATGCCCTGGTAGCACTCGCGCGTGCGATAGCTGGAGACGCTCGCCCAGCCCATGATCTGGCCGTCAACCTCGGCGACCAGGAAGGGAAAGCGGCCCTCGCCGGCGCGCAACGTCGCCTCGATGTCTTCCGGAGCGCGCGGCTTCGTCTCGAAGGTCGCCATGCGCCCCGCAATCCCCTGGTTGTAGATGACGGCGATATCCGCCGCGTCGTCCAGCGTCGCTGGACGCACCTGAACTGCCGGCACGCTGCTCGCGCTCATCTGCCCCGGTCCTGTCGCTGGCGCACCGCCGCCGGCCGTCGTCGATCGTCGCGTCAACCGCCGGCACGGTCTCTGTCCGGCTTGCGCGCGCGTTGCGTCGATGATAGTGCATCGTGCCTGACGTTTGCCCGCGATGCGAGTACCCTTGACGGCGTCACAAAGAGAGACGTCACCGGGCGACGTGGAGTCCGAACAGTTCGCGTCGTCATTTGTTGTAACGGAGTCTGAAACCGTGGATTGTGCTGTCGTGAGGGATGGGCCCGGGTGACGGGCTCCGGCGATCCATTCAAGCTGGACCGTGTCGAGGGCGCGCCGGACGAGGCAGCGCTTGTAGCTGCTGCCCAGCGTGACCCGCGAGACTTCGGCCCACTGTACGAGCTGTACGTGGATCGAATCTATCGGTTTGCGTACCGGCGGGTCGGCACGCATCACGAGGCAGAGGACGTGACGGCACAGACGTTTCAGCAGGCGCTTCAGGCGCTCCCATCATACCAGTGGAGGGGGTTGCCGTTTGGAGCCTGGCTGTTCCGCATCGCCGGAAACATTATCAACCGGCGTGGGCGATCGGCTGGACGCGAGATCGCGGTTGAGGACGTCTCCGTCTTCAGCGGCTTCGAGCCGGTCGACGATGATCCCGCCGACCAGGTGTGGCGCGCGGAACAGGCCGGGGAATTGGCTGAAATGTTGAAGCGGTTGCCGCCGGACCAACAGAGGGTGCTGGTATTGAAGTTCTCGCACGGGATGAAGAACCGCGAAATCGGTGATCTGATGGGCCGCTCCGAGGGAGCGATCAAGCAGCTCGTCCATCGCGCGCTGGTGACGCTGCGCGCCACGATGGAGCGGGACTATGCCTGACCACCCGCTGGACCCAAAGGACATGGATCGCTTCCATGAAGCGGTCGACCGCCTGGCGAACGGCGTGCCCGCGCCATCGATCGATGACCCCGATCTGCAGGAGCTGCTAGACCTCGCCGGTCGCCTGCGTCGCGAGTTGCCCTGGGGCCTGCCGGACCCTGTCTTCACCGACTCGCTGAAGCGCGAGCTGCTGCAGCCGCACACGCCCGCCATCGTCGCTCACCCGCGGCGAGCGAGCCGCGCGGAGCGACGTATCGCGCGCTTTCCGTACGCGGCGGCGATCGGAGCAATTGCGGCGGTGCTGGTGGCCGCCATCGCCGTCGGAGCGGTGGCGTTGATGACCAGCGGGGACGATGGCGACAGCCCGGGCGTCGCGGACATCGCGCAGCCCGAGAATGAGACGGCCGGCATGTCGACCCTCTCCATTGACGCGTCATCCACCACCGATTCCTCGGTGGTTGACGCCGAGCCGACCGGCGGATCGGGCGGCACGCGCGCCGCGACGGATCCATCAGGCGTGACCGGCACGCCAACCGTTGCAGCCCCGGCTGCCACACCGACCGGTGGATCGGGAGCGCCGAGCGCGACCGCGCAGCCGACAGCGGAGCCCACGTCCGACAGGCAACTCGCGATGGCGTTGCCGGCGGTTAACTCCACTACGGTTGAGTCCGGCCCGGTGCCGATGGCTGACCCGGGAGCCGGTGGAGCCGTCACGACGATCACCTACGTGCTGGCGACGAGTCTACCTGCGCTGCCGTCGAGCGCCCCGGCCTACCTGCTTGCGCCGCCGGATCAGGATCCGGTGGTGCTCGTCGAGCAGATTGCGCGCCAGCTCGGGCTTGAGGGCGAGGTCCAGGCCAGCGAGGACCGTGGACGGATGGATTATCACATCGGCACGGATGACGGCGCGACATTCCACTGGTATCCCGAGACGGGAGTGTTTATTTACTCCGGCGTGGAAGACGACCCCGGCTCCAGCATGTCTTCCGACGAGGTCATCGCCAGATGTCGCGGCTGGTTGAGCGCGGTCGGATACCCTGTCGATCACCTGACCGACGCGATGCAGGCCAATCCAGTCGACAATACGAGCTGGCTGGTCGAGACGCCGATGGAGGCGATGCCGCAACCAGGTTTCGGTCATCCGTTGGGCGTTACCATGCTCGTCAACAGCGAGGGACAGGTCATTGATGCCCGGGGGTACTGGCTCACGACGGAAAGCATGGAGCGCGTCGATCTGATCACCGCGGAGGAGGCGTGGCTGGCGCTCCAGTCCCATGAGGGGTATTGGTTCGGTTCTGGCGGCGCGTTCATGGACGGCGGCGAATTGCGCGTCGAGTCCATGGAGCTGAGCTACGTGCTGACGAGCTCGCCCGACGGGCTCGTGCTGCAGCCAGTGATCGCCATTCGTGGCGAGTTCGCGCACGCTGACGGCCTGGCGTCGTCCGGCGTGACGGTCTTCATTCGGGCGGCGCGCTCGGAGTTGCGGCAAGGCGAGCCGTAACCGGGACGCCCGAATCTCCTCGCTGCGTGACATGTATCATGGAACGGGCGCCAGCGCCCGCCCCGCCGTGTTCGGCACGCGATTCAGGAGCCTATGAAGCGCCGACGTCCCTTTGGGGTAACCGTCATCGCGGTCGTGTTCCTCGCGAACATGATCGCCGCGGTCCTGCAAACCGATCTGCTGGAAACCAGCCTGCCGCGCTTCGTCGATGACGCGGGGCAGTTCGAGCTTGCGCGGCTGATCGTGTCGATCGTCGGCGTGTTGCTGGCGATCGGGCTCTGGCGGCTCCAGCCGCTCGCCTGGGCCACGACGATGGCGTGGGCCGGCATCACGATGGTGACTACTCTGCTGGCCTACTACCGGGGCGAGCCGCAGTTCATCTCGATGGCGTTGAGCGTTGTGGCGGTCTTCTACCTCAACTCCCGCGAGGTGCAAGGCGCGTTTCATCCCGATCTCATCGCCGAGCCCGACGAGGGTGATCATGGCTGACGGACAGCCACCGACCGGCGGCGCGCGTCCCGAGGAGGACCTGGCGCTGCTGCGCAGGCACGAGCCGATCCTGCGCTTCACCGAGGGCGAGCTGTTCTTCCCGACGCCCGCCGACGGCTACGTCGAACGCTGTAGCCTGTGGGCGCGGGCGCCGCACAAAGAGCCGCGCCTGCTCGTTGCCGCGGGCAAGCTGGACCTCGACCTGCTGGGTGTCCTCGGGAGCCAGCCAACCGGAACCTCGACTTACATGCGGTTCGTGCAGCGCCCGCTCTCGGGACGTGAGTACCAGCGCTGGCGCATGCAGACGACGCGGCCAGTGTTCAAGTCGCGCGGCAGGCTGGCGCGGGTGGGCATCGGCGCGCGCCTCATCGACGCCGCCTTCTCGATCTCGTTGCTGTTGCGCGGCACGGTGCCCGGCGGCACGACCGCGGCTGCCATGCAGCAGTACGACACGATGCTCGATGAGCGGCCGGGCTATGCCTACTACGGCCGGGTGACCCGTGACGGCGGCTACATCACGCTGCAGTATCTGTACTTCTACGTCATGAACGACTGGCGCTCGTCGTTCTATGGCGCGAACGATCACGAGGCCGACTGGGAACAGGTGTTTGTCTACCTGGACGACCGTGACGGGGGCGAGCCCGTCCCCGCATGGGTGGCGTATGCGAGTCATGGCTACTCGGGCGACGACCTGCGCCGCCGCTGGGACGATCCCCATGTCGCGAAGGAGGAGGATCACCCAGTCGTCTTTGTCGCCGCCGGCTCGCACGCGGCGTACTTCGAGGCCGGGGAATACCTGACGCGCGTCGAGGCCGCCTTCCTGCGACCGCTGCTCAACGTCATCCACCGCGTCGAGCGAATCTGGCGCGTTACGTTGCAGCAGGGAGACTCACGTGGGCTGTCCGAGGGGGTCCAGAGCCTGATTGGCGTGCCGTTCGTTGAGTATGCGCGCGGCGACGGCGTTGCCATCGGCGCCGGTCAGGCCTCGGGCTGGAACGCGATCCTGATGCCCGGGGAAGGCTGGGTAGAGCGCTATCGCGGGCTGTGGGGTCTTGACACGCGAGACCCGTTCCCCGCGGAACGGGCCCCGACCGGCCCGAAGTTCAACCATACGGGCACGATCCGCCAGACCTGGCACGACCCGCTCGGCTGGTCCGGCATCGGAACGGTTGCTCCGCCGGGACAGGCGGAGCGGGAGTTGCGCGAGCACATCGTCGCGCGTCAGGAGGAGCGGCAATCGGCCCGTGCGGAGGTCGAGCTGTTGCGCGCCGCGACCCGCGGGCTCGAGCTGGAGGCGCGGGCCATCCAGCAGGGGAGCTTCCCGGCCAGCCTCTACCGCGCGCGCTCCCGCGAGCTCGAGCTTCAGGAGGCGCGGCTCGATCAGCTGCAGCAACGTGTGGCGCAACTGGATGACTCGATCCGCGCGAGCGAGGAGCATCTCGCGCGCATCGAAGCCGGCGACCTGGGCGACCCGCAGGCGCACATGCGGCATTCGTACCGACCGGAAACCCCGCGCGAGTTCCGCATCCGCACCCTGGCCGAGGCGTGGTCGGCGGTCAGCATCGGGCTGCTGCTGCTGGGCATTGCCCTGCTCGTCATCCCCGGCATCGCTCGTTGGAGCGTCGCATTCCTCGCGGCGGTCGCCGTCTTCGTCACGGTCGAGTCCTTGCTGCACCAACGGCTGCTGAAGCTCACCCTGAATGTCACGATCATTCTGGCTGTCATCACCAGCGGCATTCTGCTCTACGAATTCTTCTTTGAGATTGCGATTACACTGGTAGTCACGATCGCGCTCCTGCTCATCCTTGAGAACGTGCGCGAGCTGTTCGGCAACAGTCGCTAGCGGCAGGCGCCCGCGCGCGAACCGGCGTCGTGGGAGCGGCTTGCCGCATGTAACGTCAAGCCACGAATCAAACGAGGACCGAATTCGAGTATGAGGGATGCAGACGCGCCATCGATCGGACTCAGTGACGCGCAGCCGCGAGTGGCGCGCGCCCTGACGCCGTTCCGGGAATTCACCAAGACAGAGGTCTCCGGCGGCATCTTCCTGTTCATCGCGGCCGTGGTTGCCCTGCTCTGGGCGAACTCGCCGTGGGGCGACAGCTACTTCGATTTGTGGCATGCGCGCCTTGAGATCGACCTGAACGTGTACTCGCTGGAGATGACGCTGGTCCACTGGATCAACGATGGCCTGATGGTCATCTTCTTCTTCGTCGTCGGGCTGGAGATCAAACGTGAGTTCCTCGTGGGTGAGCTGTCGTCGTTGCGCCAGGCCTCATTGCCGATCGCGGCGGCGGCGGGCGGAGCTATCGTCCCCGCGCTGATCTACGTCAGCCTGAACGCGGGCACCGAAGGCATTCGCGGCTGGGGCGTGCCGATGGCGACTGACATCGCCTTTGCGCTCGGCGTGCTGGCACTGCTGGGCAGCCGGGCGCCGACCGGGCTTAAGGTGTTCCTGACGGCGCTGGCCATTGCTGACGACATCATCGCCGTGCTGGTGATCGCCGTGTTCTACACGGCTGACCTGTCCGTCATGGCGCTGGGCGTCGCGGGCATCATCGTGATGTGCCTGGTCCTGGCGAACCGGCTCGGCGTCCGGCGGCCGCTGGTCTACGCGATCTTCGGGATCGCGCTGTGGTTCGCGTTCATCGAATCGGGAGTGCACGCGACCGTCGCGGGCGTGTTGCTGGCCGTGACCATTCCGGCCCGCACGCGCATCGACGCGGACGAGTTTCTGATCAAGAGCCAGGCCAGCCTCGACGCATTTCGGGCGTCCAGCGCCGGCGGCGCCAGCGTGTTGACCAATCCGGAGCATCAGTCCGCGGTGTACGATCTGGAGAGTTCCGTCGAAGCAGTGCAGTCGCCGATGCAGAGTCTCGAACACGCGTTGCACCCATGGGTTGCGTTTGTGATCGTGCCCATTTTCGCGTTTGCCAACGCCGGAGTAGCTTTCGGGGACAGCTTTGGAGACGCGGTGACGCACCGGATTGGTCTGGGCATCATCATCGGACTGATCGTCGGCAAGCAGGTGGGCATCATGCTGCTGACCTTCCTGATGGTGCGCAGCGGATACACGACACTGCCTCACAACGTCGGTTGGACGCAGATCTACGGCGCGTCCTGCCTCGCCGGAATCGGGTTTACGATGTCACTTTTCATCGCTGACCTCGCGTTCCTTGACTCGGAGCGCCTGGATATCGCCAAGGTCGGCATCCTCACCGCGTCGGTGATCGCGGGCATCATCGGCTTTGCCATACTGCGGATGGCGTCGAACATTAACGATGACGACGGGCTCGGCGCCGAGTAGCATTGGCGAAGCCAGTGGGTGACGCACGGCGCGTGCTCGGCGATGCGTTCTCGCCAGCGAGCCTGCCGTGGATGCCGGTCCCGAGCGCGCGGCTGACTGTCGGCGCAGCGCCGTTCCTCGTCGTCCTGCTCGCCCTCGTCGTCGACGCTGATTCGTGGCGCCGTCGATTGCCACCGTGCCCTTTGCGCGCGTCACGAGCCACGTCCACGGCGAGATCATCGGCCGCCAGCGCCCAGCTTCCCATAATGCCGACCCGGCGGTTGACACGACGGTGGCGTCGTTCCCCTTGGGGCACATGATCGGGGCAGTTGCCTTCTACGGCCTGGTCTTACTCATCGCAGGCCGCATCGAGCGTGGACTGTGTCTGCTCGTGCTCGTCATCCTCGGCCTCGTCGGGCACGACGGTCGCCGGCGCGGCGACGTTGCCGGCTCGTATGCGGTTGGCGGCCTGTATCTGGCGTTTGTGGCGCTGGCGGGGCAACGGATTACGAAGCTCGGCTGGCGTCGCGCGCCGTGAGCCTGCGCCGCGCCGCCCCTAGAAGAGCCTCCGGACGTGTACGGTGAGGCGCCCCTTAGGCTCGATAACATCGCCCGTTCACTCGATCGTGCCTGACTGATTGAGGCGCTCAGCGCGCCGCGTGCCACGCGTCGTAGATCAGCCTCGATATGCGCCCATTCAGGATCGAGCCGGGGTGCTCCGCGATGAAGCCCTGCTCGGGGCATTTGGACGTCATCAAGCAGATCACCCAGCGCGGTCCGTCCTGGATTTCGACGATGCCCGCGTCGACGCGCACCGCGCCACTGGAGTCGGCGGTGAAGCCGCTTTTGGAGCGCACCACCAGGGGACCCTCGTGCTGGTAGCCCTCGCGGCGGTACTGGTTGAATGGCAGGTAACGGGCGATCTGCTCGAGGAACTGCTGGGTGAGCAGGATGTCGCGCATGGCGGCGCAGGCAGCCGGACTGATGATGCGATCCTCGGCAATCGCTGAAAGCAGGGTGATGACATCTCGGCAGGTGCTGACCGCGTAGTCTTCCGCCTTCCAATTCAGCGTGCGTTCGAGCGGCAGCACGGTGCTGGTCATGCCCCACTCACGGCCCGACTGCTCGATGCGCTCGCGTCCAAGCAGCCGCGCCAGCACCATCGTGGCGGTGTTGTCGGAGAGCGCGATCATCAGCGTGGCGTGATCGCGGACGCAGGGGACCAGCGACAGCGACAGGTCCTTGAGTATGCCCGAGCCGCCGCGCCGGTCCTCGGGCAGGATCGGCGCGGGATCATCGAGCCCGAGCGTGCCCTGCTCGACCTGTCGAAACAGCTCCGCCAGCACCAGGATCTTGATCGTCGAGGCGGTCGGCATCACCACGTTCGGGCTGCGTCCGATCTCCTCTCCGCTGCTCAGGTTGCGGGCGAGGAAGGCCGCCTCGCCATCGAATGCGGCGATCAGCTCATCGATTCGCCGATCGAGCGTTTCGCTTGCCTCGGTCCCCATGTTGTCCCCGTTCGCGCGGCTACACGATCTGGCGCAACGCCTCGCAGACCATGCCAGCGGTTGGGGTCTCGCCCTGCGCGGCCACCTGCACGTCGCGGATGACCCCTTCTTCATCGATGATAAACGTCACGCGGCGCGCGTTGCCCCGCTCCTCGTTGTAAACGCCGTACTGTTGAGCGACGGCGCCTTTGGGGTGAAAGTCCGCCAGCAGGTCGAACGGCAGTCCCAGCGCGTCCGACCAGGCTTTGTGGCTCCAGAAAGAATCGACGGAAATGCCGAACACCTTCGCGCCTTCGGCATCGAACTGGCTGTAATCGCGCGCGAAGCCGTCCATCTGGTTCTGGCAGCCGGGGCTCCAGTCGAGCGGATAGAACGCCAGCACAACCTTGTTCCCGCGCAGCGCGGAGAGGGTCACCTCGTTGTTGCGGCCGCTGCGGAGCGTGAAATCGGGCGCGGGCGCGCCAACTACCAGGGGTTCGCTCATGTCTCTGATCCTTTCAGGTTCCCGAGCCCTGCCAATGGCGTGGGGGCTGTTCCGTCGCGCGCCGCCCGCGCGGCGCGCGTCCGAATGGTGCCGCGCGTTGACGTGGAGGTCAACCGCTGGGCAGTGGAGCTGGCCTCTGGCGGGCTCGCTGAGGCCGCGCGTCTACCCGCCGTCAGACCAATAGGGCTGCGCGCCGAAGTAGTCGCAGACGGCGCGCTCCTCCCTGCGGCTGAATGGCGTGACGTGATCGTACGTCGGCGCGTCCCGCAACCGTTCCCGGCTGACGCTCATCCTGACAGGGTTTTGATCCAACGCGAATTGCCCGATCGGGATGGCCGCGTGGCGCTTGCTGATGCCCAGAATGCCGCCGAACGCAACGATCGCATAGCGCACGACATCGCGCTCTGACCGCTCGTTCGCGTCGACCATCGTCTCAGCGATGAATTCGACGATCACGCCGACGTCACGGCCGTCGGGGTCGACGATATGCCGCCCGCGGATGTCCGCATAACCCTGACACGCGCGACCACTGTCGCAGTAGCGGAAGAAGCGCGCGACGGCGTCGGTGACGACCACATCGCCATCCGTTGACGCTTCCGGCGGCGTAACCAGCAGTCGCGAAGCGGACTCGGCCGCCAGGACGTCAGTATCGGCGCGCGCGATATACACCGCGCTCTCGCTGGACATCGCATGGGCGACGTGGCGGAGGGTGGCGGAATCGGAGGACGTGACGCTGGCGAACAGTGAGCCGGACGCAAGCCGGATGTCCATGTACGCCGCTTCGTCGCGGGTGAAGCCGAAGCGTCTCAGGACGGCCGCGATCGCGTGCGATTCATCCTCGCCGTCGTTCTCCGTGACGTGATCCCCAGCGAGCAACGCGCCAAGCGGACCGGCCACGAGGTACGTGCCGCGTTCCGGCACGATCACCGAGGCGAAGCCTATCAGCCAATTCGCGAGCGTCTGCAGACCGGTCGCCACGATCTCGGGCGCGACGGCGCCATGTCCGAGTGTGGTCCCATCGTCAGACTCGTGCACGCACATCATGACCGAAATCGTGTCCGGCGGAACGTCGCTCTTTCGCAACCGGAGCAGGGCCTGTCGGGCATCGAGGTCGTTCTCAAACAATCCCGCGACCGTCTCCGGCGCGCCTGCCTGCCGGGCAGGGCTGTCGGGTTCGTTTCGTGGCGCTGGTTCGTCGAATTGAACCGGCAATGCAGCTGACCTTTCCCACCCGCTCGCCCGCCCCGGCGGCTGACGGGGTGTCAGCCGCTCGACGGCTCGGCGGGTTGTGTCTCCGGCGAACGTGCCGGCGCGGACGAGGCAACGACTCCCGCCCACGGTTCGTCGTCGCTGTCCTGCTCCGCGCGGGACCGCAGAAGTGCTTGAATCAGCACCTGTAGCGCCGCGGCGATGGGTATGGCAATAACCGCGCCAATGATGCCGAGCAGCGTCCCCCCGATGAACACGGCCAGAATGACCGACAGCGGTGTCATGCCTACCGCGTTGCGCATCACCCGTGGGACGAGCACGGCGCCCTCTAACTGCTGGAGGATGAGGATGATCACGATCACCATCAGCGCCTTCTGCCACGAGTCAGCCAGCGCGACTATGAACGCTGCCGACCCGCCGAGCACCGGACCAATGAACGGGATCAGCCCCGTCAGCCCGGCCCAAATGCCGAGCGCCAGCCAGAACTCCAGCCCGATGGCCCAGTAGGCGATAGCCGAGGTGACCCCGAGCGCGACGCAGAGAATGCTCTGTCCCCGCGTCCAGCCGCCCAGCTTGAACTCGATCTCGTCCCAGACGGCGTGCGCCCGTTCGCGCTTGTCGAGGGGGAAAAGGTCCAGCACGAGTCGCTTGATGATGGCCTTCTCGGTCATCCAGTAGAAGGCCACGATCAGCACCGAGAAGGTGGTAAAGACGATGCCGACGACAGACGTTGCGAAGGCATAGGCCATCGAGCCTTCGATCGGGGGGCTCTCGCGAAACTCTTCATAGGCCCGCAGCCCGCGGTCGAGTGAGCGAACGCCGGTGGTGCGGATGAACTCGCTGTTGCTGGCGCTCGCCTGCTCCCGCAGGTTCGCGACGATGTTCGGGACGTCGTTGAACAGATCGACCGCCTGCCGGACGAGGGGCGGAATGATGAAGTAGATCGCCGCGGCCAGCAGCGAGATGATGCCGGCATAGACAACGAGAATGCCCTGTCCCCGCGATAGACCGAAGCGCCGCAGGCGCATGACAAGCGGATCGATCGCGGTGCCGAGGATGATGCCGAGCAGCAGGATGATGAGAATCGGGCGGATCTGGATTAACACCCACGCGATGCCGATCACCAGCAGCACCGCCGCCGTATTGACCATCACCCGGCCTGGACTGAGCGGCTGATTCACGGGTACGCCCTTCGCCAGTTCCTCGTGTCCGGCGTCGCACGCGCTATGGTAACAGCCGTCCGCGGTTTTCGGGCGCAAATGGCCGCGTGCCGCGGGCTGCCCCTTGACGTTTCACTGTCGCGCGGCGAAGATGCCTCATTGTCACCGCGTTGCAGTGTTGCGCCGAATCGGCGCGCCGGACGCGCTGATTGAATCGCCGCCTTCAGACTGCGACACATCCCTGGGGAGGATCATGACAGCCACTGTTGAAACGAGCCTTATTGGCAAGCCTGTCAAGCGCATCGAAGGGGACCAGAAGGTTACCGGGTCCATGCGTTATGTGGACGACCTGCGCGTGCCGGGCATGCTGCACGCCCGGCTCGTGACGAGCATCTATGCTCACGCTGATATCACTGGCATCGACACCAGCGCCGCGCTGGCCGCGCCGGGCGTAGTTGGCGTTTACACCGGCCACGATACGCACCCGGATGGCTCGGAGCCGAAGGACCGCAACCACCACATGCTGGCCCGCGACAAGGTGCTGTACTACGGGCAGCCGGTCGCGATCGTGCTGGCCGTGGACGAGCGCGCCGCTGCGGAGGGCGCCGAGCTGGTTGAGGTCGGTTACAACCCGCTCGGCGTCGTGACCGACCCGCTGGCCGGCATGGACCGTAGCGCGCCGGTCATTCGCGCCAAGGCCGCCGCCGAGGAATGGGGCGAGGGCCAGATGCACGCCACCGTCACCGGCGGCGACGATCTCGACATTTCCCGGTTGCCGGACAACATCACGAACGCCACGCGCTTCAGCCGTGGCGACGTGGCGGCGGGCTTCGCCGAGGCGGCCGAGATCGTCGAGCGCCGCTACCAGACTCACTGGGTGCACCAGGCGTACATCGAGCCGCACAGCACCGTCGCCGTCCCCGACCCGCTGGGGAACCTCACCATTTACACATCGACCCAGGGGCAATTCTATGCCCGTAACACGACCGCCGACGTGCTGGGCATCCCGCAGAACAAGATCAAGCTGGTGGGCATGGAGGTCGGCGGTGGCTTCGGCGGCAAGGTCGTCATGCTGGAGCCGATCACCGCATGGCTGGCGCTGAAGCACAACGCGCCGGTGAAGCTCGTCATGACCCGCTCCGAAGAGATGATGATGGGCAACCCGGCCCCCGCGTCGGTGATCGACATGAAGGTCGGTTCGACGACGGACGGCCGCATCACAGCCATTGAGTCGCGCATCGTGTTCGACTCAGGCTGCTATCCAGGCACGCCGGTCACCATCGCCGCGTTGATGATGGGTGGCTACTACCAGACCGACAACCTCTCGATCACCGGCTACGAGGTGCTGACCAACAAGCCTGGCACCGGCGCCTATCGCGCGCCCGGCGCCCCGCAGGCCACCTTCGCTATCGAGCAGGCGGTTGATGAGCTGGCGACGAAGCTGGGCTGGGACCCGATCGAGTTCCGGCTACGGAACGCCTCGCAGGGGGGCGATCCGCAGCCTAACGAGGTCCCGTGGCCGCGCATCGGCCTGCACGAGATACTGAAAGCCATGCGGGATCACGAACTATGGAAGAGCCGGGGACGGAAGCCGAACACCGGCGTGGGCGTCGCCATCGGTGGCTGGCCGGGTGGCGTCGAGCCATGCGCTGCCAACGTGCGCATCAACACCGACGGCACGATGCTGGTAACGTTAGGCTCGACCGATCTGACCGGCACCAATACCACCTTCGCGATGCTGGCTGCTGAGACGTTCGGCATGCCGCTCGACAAGGTCAAGATCGAGACGGGCGACACCGACAACGCGCCATATGCAGGCATGAGCGGTGGCTCGAAGGTCACGTACACGGTCGGTCCGGCCGTCATCAACGCCGCCGAATCGGCGAAGCAGCAGGTGTTGGCGATTGCCGCCGCCGAGATGGAAGTCTCTCCCGACGACCTGGAGATCTCGAACGGCCGGGTGGTCGTGAAGGGCTCGCCGGACAAGTCACTGTCGGTGGCTGAGCTGGCCGGCAAGAGCATGTCGTTCGGTGGCAAGTACGAGCCGGTGTATGGCATCGGCAAGTCGGCGATGACCGACCGCGCACCGGGTTTCGCAGGACAGCTGGCTGAAACCTACGTTGATCCCGACACCGGCGAAGTCACGATCACCCGCTTCGTCACCTTCCAGGATGTTGGCCGCTCGCTGAACCCGGCCATGGTCGAGGGACAGGTGATCGGTGGCACGGCGCAGAGCATCGGCTTCGCGATGTACGAGGAGCTGGAGTACGACGGGGATGGGCAGCTCATCACCTCGACGCTGATGGATTACGTCGTGCCGAAGTCGCGCCAGCTCCCGGCGATCGAGACCGTGATCCTCGAGGTCCCGGCCCGCTCGGGACCGTTCGGCGCCAAGGGCATCGGCGAGCCGCCGATCATCCCAGGCCCGGCAGCGCTCGCCAACTCGGTTGCGAACGCCATCGGGAAGCGCGTGACGGAAATTCCCCTCACGCCGGAACGCGTCCGAAAGGCGCTAATGAACGGAACATAGATGATCTGCCATATGCAATCACCGACGGTACGCCGCACCCGGCGCATGCTCGTCATCGCGCTGCTACTCGGGCTGCTGGGCCAGGCGGGCCTGGTGACTGTGTGGGCAGACGACATTGTCGTTGCCGACGGTGACGTGTATGGCGCGAATGGCCTGGTCGCAGCTATCGAACAGGCCAACGCCAGCGGCGAGCCGACCACCATCATCCTGGCCGAAGACGGCGACTACCCGCTCACCGCTGGCCAGCTGTTGATAACCGGGAACGCCGAGCTCACCATCGAAGGCAACGGGTCCACGATCCGCCGGGACACCCAGGATGGCTTTCGGGTCATGCAGATCCTCAGTGGCGCCAGTGTTGCCATCGACCACCTGACCATCAGCAACGGCATGGCCAGCGGCACATTAGTCGACGTTCTAGACCCATGGTTGGGGGGAGGAGTCTATAACTCGGGTACGCTGACGCTTGCCAACAGCGCCATCAGTAGCAACACCGCTCTTGGCTGGGGCGGTGGCATCTACAATGACACCTTCTCCACACTGACGCTCAATGACAGCATCGTCTTCAACAATTCCGCCAGTGACGGTGACGGTGGTGGTGTTCTTAACCTAGGGACGCTGACGTTGAACGACAGCATCGTCAGCGTCAATCGCGCGTTCGGCGGCGGTGGCGGCATCATAGACCTTCCTGGCATTGGTGGTGGCATCGCTAACGGTGGCATAGCGGAGTTGAACAACAGCACCGTCAGCAGCAACCTGGCGTTCGGCGGCGGCGGCGGCATCGTAACCGGTTCTTTCAGCACGCTATCGCTGCTCGACAGCGGCATCCACGACAATCGGGCGCTTGGCGACCTCGGTGGTGGTGGCGTCCTCTCCCATGGCGTGGTAACGGTTGCCGACAGCGTCATCAGCCGCAACACCTCGGAGAACGGCGATGGTGGCGGCGTCCATTCCAGGTACTCGCTATCGCTGTCCGGCAGCGTCATTAGTGACAATACGGCGAGCGGCAGCGGTGGCGGTGTCTATGCCTGGGGCTCGCTGGTGGTTGACGACAGCTTCTTCAGGAACCTGACGGTTTCCGACAGCGTCATCAGCGGCAACACCGCCGATGATTGGGGCGGCGGGATTGACAGCTTTGGCAGTACGGTACTTTTGACTGAAAGCACTGTCAACGACAACAGGGGCGGTCTGGGTGGCGGCATCGGAAACCGCCATGGCGCGTTGACGGTTTCGAATAGCGTCATCAACGACAACTACGGCAGATTCACTGGCGGCGGCATCGCAAACTACGGTGACGGCGCTGCGGAGTTGACCAACAGCACCGTCAGCGGCAACCACACCTTAATCGATGGGGGCGGCATCTACAACTTCAGTACGCTGACGGTCACCGCCAGCACCATCAGCGGCAATCATTCTGCACTTCTTGGGGGTGGCATCATCAGTTTGCGCACGCTGACGGTTACCAACAGCACCGTGAGCGGGAACACCGCCGCTGAAAGCGGTGGCGGCCTCTACAACGGCGGAACCCTGACGCTGACGCATGGCACCATCAGTGACAACAGCGCCAACATCGCGGGTGGCGGGATATACAACGAAAACACGCTGATTCTGCACGGCACGCTGGTTGCCGGGAACACGGCGCCGGCAGGCCCCGACCTCAACGGCGCCGTGACAACCGATCACGGCTACAATCTGATCGGCGATGACAGTGACATGTCCGGTCTCACGGGGGCCACCAACCAGCTTGGCGACGGCGCCAACCCGATCGATCAGATGCTCGGCCCGCTGCAGGACAACGGTGGGCCGACTGAGACGATGGCGCTGCTGCCCGGCAGTCCGGCTCTCAACGTCATCCCGCCCGCGTCCTGCACGCTCGACGTCGACCAGCGCGGAGTTGAGCGGCCATCCGGCGCCGGTTGTGACGTTGGCGCGTTCGAGCTGGATGTCGAGGTCGATCCACCAGACCCACCTGCGCCACCCGTCGGGCCCGATTTCACACCAAAGGACGACATCGACAATCCTGCCTTCCTGAACACCTGGGCACGCACTGACCTGCCGGTCCGCGACGGTCACATCAGCCGCACCTGGATGTGGGGACCGGGTCCCTTTACCGTTATCCTCGTCGAATCCTACGTCGAAGCACCCGGCGGGCTGCGCATCGTGATCTACTTTGACAAAGCCCGTATGGAGATCACGGCGCCCGACGCCGATCCCGACAGTATCTGGTACGTCACCAACGGCCTGCTCGTCGTCGAGATGATGACCGGCATGCGGCAGTTTGGCCACAACACCTTCGTCGATCGCGGACCGGCTGCAGTCAATGTCGCCGGGGATGCCAACGATCCCGATGGCCCGACCTACGCCTCGTTTGCCGGATTGCTTGCGCTGCCTGCGCAGCCGGTCGGCACGCTGCTGGTCTCGAAGGTTGACCGCGACGGCAACGTTACCGTGCACGGCGCCTTCAGCGGCTATGGCGTCGATGTCGCCCACGTCGATGAGGTGACCAGCCATGGCATTGCGCGGCCGTTCTGGGAGTTCATGAACAGTCAGGGGCTGGTACATGAGAACGGTCAGATGCAGCAAGAGGCACTCTTCGAGAGCCCGGTCTACGCCACTGGCCGGCCGATCACCGAGCCGTACTGGGCCACCGTTCTCGTAGACGGTGGGCCGCGGGATGTGCTCATCCAGTGCTTCGAACGTCGCTGTCTGACGTATACGCCGGGCAACCCGGACGGCTTCGTCGTCGAGGCCGGCAACGTCGGACAGCACTACTATCTCTGGCGCTACTTCCTGGCGGTGGACTAGCGGTCCACACAACGGGACGCAGCCATATCAAACCGGTGCATCGAGTGAGGGCGGCGCACACTCGCCTCGCTCGTTGTCGTCGTTGATTGCTGCGAGCACGCCATGATGCGTCGGCGGCTGTGATCTCGCCAGAGGCATCGCGTGTGCTACGCTGCCGCGAACGTCCTCGCTTCACCTGCTAAGGAGAACCCCAGTGATCGATCAGGACCGCAGCCTTTCCGTAGATGCCAGACCAGGCCCGATGCAGCTCGATCCACGTGACACTGCCGTGATCGTCGTTGACATGCAGCACGGGTTCGTCGGCGACGGCGGCTGGTGGGATCGCGCGGGCGTGGACCTGTCCGGCATTCAAGCTGCCGTAGATCCCATTTCCCGCGTGCTGGAGATGGCTCGCGGGGCAGGTATGGCGGTCATTTACCTCATGATGGATCTCGAAGGCGCGGATGAACGGCGCAGCCCCCGACTGTCGCGTTACTTCGAACACGTCAGACGGGACATTCCCATCAGCTTTGGTCGCGTGGCAGGCATGCGGGAGTCGGACATCCTGCCCGCCATCGCGCCGGAGCCAGGCGAGATCGTCATCGAGAAGTCACGGCACAGCGGGTTCTTCGACACTGATCTCGACATCCGGCTCGAAGCGCATGGCATCACGACGCTGGTGTTTACCGGCTGCACGACGAGTGTGTGCGTGGAGTCGACGCTGCGTGACGCGTTCTTCCGCGACTACCGCTGCCTGCTGCTGGAGGACTGCGTCGCCGAGCCGCTTGGCGCCGGGAATCACGAGGCAACGCTGAGATTGGTCGAGTTCCTGTACGGTTGGGTGGGTTTGTCGGGCGACTTCGAGCGGGCGTTGAGGTTGGCGGACGCTTCCTTGGTCCGTGGTTGATCTTTGCTGGCGGTCAGCGTTGGCAATGCGCGCCTGCGCTTCACGCGTTCCGAAGTCGGCTATGATCCGTCGCCATCACGCGGTTTCGCACTTTGCCGCGCCTCTGGCGGCAACGTGCATCGAGCCGTGTCCCACACGATCCGAAGGTCCATTCCAGGATAGTCGTGAATGATGACGTTCCGCATGGCACGCATCCTCTGTTACTACGGCTGAAGTGTACTTCCCTCGCAACCGTCGACGACCGCTCGAACGCTGTCCATGTGCGCCCTTACGTGCCCGGTGGCGATGCGTTCGATCATGTCCCGTGTCGTAAGCGTCTCGCCATTGTTGAAGAACGGGACGGGCTGCGAGAGTGCGAGTTGTTCGTCGCTCAAGTGTCGGATGATCCCGACCAGCCGGTCGCGGTTGGCGCGCAGCGCTGCCAGCGCCTCGGCGTGATTCGGGTTCGCCGTCTCGTTCTCGCGGTTGCTCTCGTGGATCTGGTCCATTGTCACCTGCGCGACCGGCCTGCCGCGCGCCATGCGAATGATGTGTCCGGCATGAAACTGCATGCCGCCGGCGACGTGACGGGCGATCGCGCCAACTGGCCAGCCCTCGTCAGGGCAGACGGTCTGCCACTGCTCTGGAGTACATTCCGCGATCAGCGCAATGAACGCGGAGCCGGCTTGTTCGAACCGGGACGCGAGATGGTTGCTACCGTTGCTCATGACCACCTCCTGCTGCTTCGCCATGCAGCATACGGAGAACCTGTTCATGTAACGCCGGTATCCGGGTACTCGCGACCTCCCAGATGATTCCGTCATCGATGCCTGAATACTGATGAACCACGATGTTTCGCAAATTGATGATCTGCCGCCACGGCACTGTTGGGTGCTGTTCTCGAAACGCAACCGGTAGACGCGCGGCAGCCTCGCCGATTACCGCGATTCTGCGGACAATTGCGTCGTAACCCATATCGTGGCGCGTAAAGTCGTCGAACGTGAGCTGATCAGCGTAGACAATGACCTTGTTACAGGCTTCGACGATGTCTTCCAGTGTCACGTGGGTGTCATGCGACATAGAGTATGTCTCGTTCAATGAACGGCAACAGGCGTGGGCGTACAGCGCTGCGCATGACGAGATCGATTGGCATCAGGAGCAGGTCCTCAAGGAAGAATTTCAGATCCATGTACATGTCAAACGTCGCAGGTCCGTCGAACTCCATGAGCACGTCGATGTCGCTGCCGGGAACGGCTTCGTCACGCGCGACGGAGCCGAAGAGCGCGAGCGACTTGACGTGGAACCGCCGAAGCTCGGCGCGGTTGGACTCCAGAATCGCCTTGACCTCGTCTCGACCCACGGCATCGCCCCCAGTCGTTCGTGCCAATCAGTGTACGGCGCATCATGCGCTCCGTCGATAGCGATGGGTGGGCGACGCGAGCAGGCGGGTGGCGCAGCCGCGTGTCATGGGCGCTGGCATGTCACATGCGCGTTCAGCCGTGGATACCGTGAGTGTAGTAGTGTAAATCACGAACGTCCTGGCGCCATTCGGGTTCAAGGAAGGCAGGAACGTGGACGAGGGCCGCCGCAGAGTTGTCATCGAAGGGGTGTCACCGGAGATCGACGGCGGGCAGTTCGCCATCAAGCGCGTGGTTGGCGAGAGCGTCGTTGTCGAGGCGGACATCTATACCGATGGGCACGACGCGGTCTCCTGCGCGCTGCGCTACCGCCGTGACGAGCAGACGGAGTGGACCGACGTTCCGATGACGCTGCTAGGCAACGACCGCTGGCGGGCCTCGTTCCCCGTCATGGAGCTGGGCAGCTATCGATACACGCTGATCGGCTGGGTCGACCACTTCCTGACCTGGTCGCGGGACTTGTCCAAGCGGATCGAGGCCGGGCAGGACGTGGCAATCGATCTGGAGATCGGCGCGCGGATGGTCGACGCGGCAGCGTCCCGCGCCTCCCGTGGCGACGCGGCGACACTGCGGCGCCTCGCGAAGTCGATGCGGGGCAGGGCCGGTCTCGATGCAGCGCTATCCCCTGAGCTTGGCCTGCTGATGGAACGTTACGGCGACCGTCGCTTCGCGACCGACTACCGGCGGGAGTTGCCGATCGTCGTCGACCCGCCGAAAGCGCGCTTCAGCACCTGGTACGAGCTCTTCCCCCGCTCGGCGTCGCCTGACCCGACCCGACACGGCACGTTCGCGGATGTCCGGGCCATGCTGCCGGAGATCGTCGGGCTTGGGTTCGACGTGCTGTACCTGCCGCCCATTCACCCGATAGGCGAACGCTATCGAAAGGGGAAGAACAACACGACCGAGGCCGGGACGGACGATCCTGGCAGCCCGTGGGCCATCGGCGGCGCGCACGGCGGGCACAAGTCGATCCACCCCGAGCTTGGCACGCTCGACGACTTTCGCCAGCTCGTCGACGCCGCCCGTGACGTCGGAATCGACATCGCGATGGACATCGCCTTCCAGGTCGCGCCGGATCATCCCTGGGTCGAGGATCACCGTGCCTGGTTCCGCGAGCGACCGGATGGGACGATCCAGTACGCCGAGAACCCGCCGAAGAAGTACCAGGACATTTACCCTTTCGACTTCGAGTCGGAGGACTGGGAGCCGATGTGGCGCGAGCTGGCCAGCGTGTTCACCTTCTGGCGCCACCAGGGCGTGCGCATCTTCCGGGTCGACAACCCGCACACCAAGGCCTTCGGGTTCTGGGACTGGTGCATCGACGCGGTCAAACGGCAGTATCCGGATGTCATCTTACTGTCGGAAGCGTTTACCCGCCCCAAGGTCATGTACCGCCTCGCGAAAGGCGGCTTCACGCAGTCATACACCTACTTCACCTGGCGTAACACCGCCGCTGAGTTGCGCGAGTATTTCACCGAACTGACGCGACCGCCGGTGGTGGACTTCTTCCGCCCGAACCTGTGGCCGAATACGCCAGACATCCTGCCGGAAGCCCTGCAGCTCGGAGGCCGGCCGGCTTTCATCGCCCGGCTCGTGCTGGCAGCGACGCTGGGCGCCAGCTACGGCATGTATGCCCCCGCGTTCGAGCTGATGGAAGCCGAGCCGCTGGCCCCCGGTCGCGAGGAGTACCTGAACTCCGAGAAGTACGAGATCCGTCGCTGGGACTGGAACCGGTCGGACAGCCTGCGCCCTCTCATCGCGCTCGTCAACCGCATCCGGCGCGATAATCCCGCGCTCCAATCGGATCGCTCGCTGCGCTTTCATCCGGTCGACAACGATCAGCTGCTTGCCTACAGCAAGGTGACGGAAGACGGATCGAACGCCATCATCACCATCGTCAACGTCGATCCACATCACCGGCAGTCGGGCTGGCTGAACCTGCAGCTCGATGAATTCGGCATCGCTGGCGATCAGCCGTTTCAGGTGCACGATCTGCTCGGTGGCGGCAGGTTCCTGTGGCAAGGCGGCCACAATTATGTTGAACTGGACCCAGTCGCCATGCCGGCGCACATCTTCCGGTTGCGGCACAGGATGAAAACCGAGCAGGACTTCGATTATTTTGTGTGAGGGCTGAGGGCTGAGGAAGCGCCTCGCGCCACACGCGTCACGCATGACGCATCACGATAGGAGTCGGCAGGAGCGATGGCAGTAGCTACAGAAAGACGAAAGAGATCTCGCCAATCTGCGGGAAACGGCTTTCTGAGCGACGATCCGATCTGGTACAAGGACGCGCTGATCTACCAGACCCACATCCGAGCCTTCATGGACAGCAACGGCGACGGCATCGGCGACTTTCGCGGGCTGACGCAGAAGCTGGACTATCTGCAGGACCTCGGTGTGACGACGGTCTGGGTGCTGCCGTTCTACCCGTCGCCGCTCAAGGACGACGGCTACGACATAGCCGACTACACGGACGTGAACCCATCGTATGGCACGCTGAAGGATGTGCGGCAGTTCGTACGAGAAGCGCACAAGCGCGGGCTGCGGGTCATCACCGAGCTGGTGTGTAACCACACGTCAGACCAGCACCCGTGGTTCCAGCGGGCACGCCGCGCCAGGCCTGGCAGCGCGGCCCGTAATTTCTACGTCTGGAGTGACACCGCCGAGGAGTACTCGGACGCGCGCATCATCTTCAAGGACTTCGAACAGTCGAACTGGTCGTGGGACCCGGTGGCGGGGGCGTATTACTGGCACCGCTTCTACGCGCACCAGCCGGACCTGAACTTCGACAACTCGCGCGTGCATGAGGCGCTGTTCAAGGTGCTCGACCTGTGGATGGGGATGGGCATCGACGGACTGAGGCTCGACGCCATCCCATATCTGTACGAGCGCGAGGGCACGAACTGCGAGAACCTGCCGGAGACGCACGCCTTTCTCAAGGCGTTTCGCGCCCGCGTGGACGAGCGCTTCCCGAACCGCATGATCCTGGCGGAAGCGAACCAGTGGCCGGAGGACGCCGTCCAGTACTTCGGCGACGGCGACGAGTGCCACATGGCGTTCCATTTCCCAGTCATGCCGCGCCTGTACATGGCGGTGAGGATGGAGGACCGCTACCCGATCATCGACATTCTGGAGCAGACCCCGCCGATTCCGGACAACACGCAGTGGGCGATGTTCCTGCGCAATCACGACGAGCTGACGCTGGAAATGGTGACGGACGAAGAGCGCGACTACATGTATCGCGCCTACGCTCAGGATCCGGCGGCGCGCATCAATTTGGGCATCCGCAGGCGCCTGGCTCCGTTGATGGCGAACAACCGGCGGCGCATCGAGTTGATGAACGGGCTGCTGTTCTCCCTGCCAGGCACGCCGATCATCTACTATGGCGACGAGATCGGCATGGGGGACAACATCTTCCTTGGCGACCGCAACGGCGTCCGCACGCCGATGCAGTGGAGCGGCGACCGAAACGCGGGCTTCTCGACCGCCAACGGACAGCGGCTGTACCTCCCGGTCATCACCGATCCCGAGTACCACTACACCACCGTCAACGTTGAAACGCAGCAGCGCAACCCGCAGTCGCTGTTGTGGTGGATGAAGCGTCTGATCGCGCTGCGCAAACGCTATCAGGCATTCGGGCGCGGCACGATTCAGTTCCTGCATCCGGAAAACCGCAAGGTGCTGACGTTCATCCGCCAGCACGAGGACGAGACGATCCTCGTCGTCGCGAACCTGTCCCGTTTCGTGCAGGGTGTGCAACTGGACCTCTCGCAGTACGTCGGGCGGGTTCCGGTGGAGATGTTCGGCCGCACCGACTTCCCGCCCATCGGAGAGCTGCCGTACTTCGTCACATTGGGTCCGCACTCCTTCTACTGGTTCGCGCTGGAGCCGTCGCGCGTGACGGGCGACCGTGTGAGTGGCGACCTCGAGGCGGCGGCGCTGCCTGAACTCAGGGTGGCGGGAGAGTGGACCACCGTGCTGGAGGGCCGTGATCGGGCAAGCCTGCTGAGCTTGCTACCCTCTTATCTCTACGACAGGCGCTGGTTCGGCGGTAAAGCGCGCCGGGTCACTGGAGTGCGCATTAACGACATCGTGCCGATGGGCTTTGGCGACGCGACGGCCAGCATCACGATACTGGATGTCGACTACTCCAGCGGCGATCCGGATTCATACGTCCTGCCGCTGGCATTTGCCACCGGAGAGCGAGCCGAAACGATCCTGACCTACCAGCAGCACGCCGTCGTCGCCCGGCTCAACGCCGCCGGGGAGGAGGGCATCCTGTACGACGCGATGTGGGAGCCGTCGTTCTGCCAGGCGTTGCTGGAGATCATCGCGCGCCGCCGCAGGCTACGTGGCGCCAACGGGAGCGTCGCAGGAGCGACGACCCGCGCCATGCGGGAGGTCGATACTCAGGAGGGCCGCCTCGAAGCGCACCACGTGCGGTCGGAGCAGAGCAACAGCTCGGTCATCTTTGGGGATCAGCTCATTCTGAAGCTGTTCCGGCGACTCGACAAGGGCACGAATCCGGACCTCGAAATCGGCAGGTTCCTGACCGAGAAAACGACCTTTCCGCAGATCGCCGCCGTTACCGGTAGCCTCGAATACGAGGTGACCGGTGGAGACAGGCTCACCGTCGGCGTATTGCAGAAGTACGTCACCAATGAGGGGGACGCATGGCAATACGCGCTGGATGTCATCGACCAGTTCTTCGAGCGCATGCTGGCGCTCCGGCGCGAAGGCGACGACCTGCCATTGACGGTCTCGCGGCTATTCGACCTGGCGTTCGCCGATACGCCGGACGAGGCGCAGCGAGACATCGGCGTGTTCCTGGATGAGGCGCGCATCCTCGGGCAGCGCACCGCCGAGATGCACGTCGCGTTGGGTTCCGATGCGCGCGACCCGGCCTTCGCGCCAGAGCCGTTCTCGATGCTCTATCAACGTTCGATGTACCAATCGTTCCGCGGTCTCACGAGCAACGTCGTCAGCAACCTGCGCCGCCAGTCCCCCGGCCTGCCGGACGACATCCAGGAGGACGCGGAGCAGGTGCTCGAGCTGCATCGCGAGATGCAGGAGCGCTTCCGAGCCATCGTAGACCGGCGCGTCAGCGGCATGCGCATCCGGCATCACGGCGACTATCACCTGGGCCAGGTGCTGTACACCGGTCGAGACTTCACGATCATCGACTTCGAGGGGGAGCCGGCGCGCCCGATCACGGAACGGCGCATCAAGCGCTCACCGCTGCGTGACGTGGCTGGCATGCTGCGCTCATTCCACTATGCGGCTATCGCGGCGCTGTTTGATCAGCACGCGCGGGGACTGATTACGCCGGATGACGCGGCCGGCTATCGCTGGGCGCGCTATTGGCATCGCTGGGTTTCGGCGGCGTTCCTGCGCTCGTATCTCGATACGGCAGGCGCCTCGAAGCTCCTGCCCGCCAGCCGCGAAGAGCAGGAGTTGATGCTGGGCATCTACCTGCTCGACAAAGCCGTCTACGAGCTTGAGTACGAGCTCAACAATCGCCCGGCGTGGGTGCGCATTCCGCTGCGCGGGATTCTGGACCTGATGAGCGCGCCGGGGAGCTAGCCCCGGTTCATCCGGGCCGGCGCGACCGGCTGGCCATCGTCTTGCAACGACGAGTCGTGGGCGATCCGACGTTCGCGTCTGAAGCATCACGCGGCACTGGCGCTCGCAGGTGTATCGGATCACGCCGGATTGCACATTTGAGGAGGGATACGCGTATGGGAGAGATAGAGAAGACGCCGCGCAGGACGGCGACTCGCAAGCCGTCAACGCGCACGACAGCGGAAGCCGCGGAAATCAACGTGCCGCGAACGGTCGTGGTGAGCGCCGACGATGTGTTCCTGTTCAACGAGGGCAGTAACTACCGGCTGTACGAAAAGCTGGGCGCGCACCCGACGACGGCCAACGGCCAGGAGGGCACGTACTTCGCCGTGTGGGCGCCGAATGCCGAACGCGTGGCGGTTGTCGGCGACTTCAACGGCTGGAACACCGACAGTCACCCGTTGGGCCCGGAGGGACAGTCGGGCATCTGGCACGGCTTCATCCCCAGCATCGGTCCCGGAGCGATCTACAAGTACGACATCCTCTCACGTGACAACGGCTACCGCGTCCAGAAGAGCGATCCGTTCGCGATGCATTGCGAGACGCCGCCGAAGACCGGCTCGATCGTCTGGGACATCGAGTACGAGTGGGGCGACAGCCAATGGATGCAGACGCGGCACGAGCGCAACGGCTCCGATCGCCCCCTCGCGATCTACGAGTTGCACGTCGGCTCGTGGATGCACGCGGACGACGACGGATACAGGATGATGTCATACCGCGAGCTGGCTCCTCGGTTGGCCGATCACGTCGAATACATGGGCTTCACCCACGTCGAATTCATGCCGGTCATGGAGCACCCATTCTACGGCTCGTGGGGCTACCAGACGACCGGCTACTTCGCACCGACCAGTCGCTTCGGCACGCCGCAGGACTTCATGTACATGATCGACCACCTGCACCAGCGGGGCATCGGGGTCATCCTCGACTGGGTGCCGTCTCATTTCCCGACCGACGAGCACGGGCTAAACTTCTTCGACGGCACGCATCTGTTCGAGCATGCCGACCCCCGGCAGGGCTTCCACCCCGACTGGAAGAGCTCGATCTTCAACTACAGCCGCAACGAGGTGCGCAGCTTCCTGCTGTCCAGCGCAATGTTCTGGCTCGACAAATATCACATCGACGGCATACGGGTCGACGCCGTGGCCTCGATGCTCTACCTCGACTACTCACGCAACGAGGGTGAGTGGATTCCGAACGAGTACGGGGGGCGCGAGAACATCCCGGCAATCGAGTTCCTGCGCCAGCTCAATCGCGAGGTTTACGGCAACTATCCCGACACGCAGACGATGGCCGAGGAGTCGACCGCCTGGCCGATGGTCTCGCGTCCAGACTATCTTGGCGGCCTGGGCTTCGGGATGAAGTGGGACATGGGCTGGATGCACGACACCCTGCTCTACTTCACGAAGGATCCGATCCACCGCCGCTTCCATCACAACAATCTCAACTTCCGCATGCTATACGCGTTCACCGAGAACTTCGTGCTGCCCCTCTCGCACGACGAGGTCGTGCACCTGAAGGGCTCGCTGCTGGCGAAGATGGCGGGAGACGACTGGCAGAAGTTCGCCAATCTGCGGTTGCTGTATGGCTACATGTACGCACAGCCGGGGAAGAAATTGCTGTTCATGGGCGGGGAATTCGGGCAGCGTGGCGAGTGGAACCACGACGGCAGCCTCGAATGGCATCTGCTGGAGCACGAGCCGCACGCGGGCGTGCAGCGCTGGGTGGTCGCGCTCAACCACCTGTACCGCTCGGAGCCCGCGATGCACGAGCTGGACTTCGAGCCCGAGGGCTTCGCCTGGATCGACGCGAACGATTCGGAGAACAGCATCGTCAGCCTGATGCGCATGGCGCGCGAGCGCGACGACAGGATCATCGGCGTCTTCAACTTCACGCCGGTTCCACGCCATAACTACCGGCTGGGCGTCCCCTGGGGCGGCTACTGGCGCGAGGTGCTCAACAGTGACTCGACCGAGTACTGGGGCAGTGGGCATGGGAATCTCGGCGGGGTCGAATCTACCTTCGTCGCGTGGCATGGCCAGCCGCACTCGATCAACATCACGGCGCCGCCGCTGGGCGCGGTCTTCTTCAAGCACGCGCTCGGTTCCGATGCGCTTGAGCGTGACTGACAGGCGCGATTCTGATGCATAGCGGGAGACAACGGCCCGGAGCGACCTGTCTGGGTGATGGCCGGTGCAGGTTCGTCGTCTGGGCGCCGCACGCGTCGAGCGTCGACGTTCACCTGCTGGCCCCGGTCGAGCGTGTCGAGCCACTTACACGGCACGCGAGGGGATACTTCGCGGCCATCGTCAACGACGTTCAGCCCGGCGCGCTCTACCGTTACCGGCTGGACGGCGACCGCGAGTTCCCTGATCCCGCTTCCCGCTACCAGCCGGAAGGCGTCCATGGCCCGTCCGCCGTCGTCAATCCAGCCGCGTTCGAGTGGTCCGATGGAACCTGGCGTGGAGTTCGCCAGCGTGACCTCGTCATCTACGAGCTGCACGTGGGCACGTTCAGCGCGAATGGGACGTTCGGCGGCGTCATCCCCTGCCTGGGCTATCTGGCCGACCTCGGCGTTACGGCCATTGAGCTACTGCCGGTCGCGCAGTTTCCCGGCGACCGCAACTGGGGCTATGACGGGACGTATCCGTATGCGGTGCAGCACTCGTACGGCGGACCGGACGGCCTGCGGAGGCTCATCGACGCCTGTCACGCGCACGGGCTGGCGGTGCTGCTGGACTGCGTCTACAACCACCTCGGCCCCGACGGCAATTACCTCGGGCAGTACGGGCCGTACTTCACCGACCGATATCAAACGCCGTGGGGGCAGGCGGTCAACACGGACGGCGCCGGCTCGGATGAGGTGCGGCATTACTTCGTCGAGAACGGGCTGCATTGGATTTACGAGTACCACATCGACGGGTTTCGGCTCGACGCGGCCGACCGCATCATCGACGAGTCGGCGACCCATTTCCTGCGGGCCTTCGCCAGCGCGATGCGCGAGCAGGCCGACGCGCTTGGGAGGCGGGTGGTCGTGATCGCCGAGAGCGACGCCAACGACGCGCGCTACATTGAGCCGGTCATCCGCAACGGGCACGGGCTGCATGCGCAGTGGGGCGACGACTTCCACCACGCGCTGCACGCGCTGTTGACCGGAGAACGGTCCGGCTATTACCGCGACTTCGGGACGTTGACGCACCTTGCCAAAGCGATGCGCCAGACCTTCGTTTACGACGGCGTTTACTCGGAGAGTCGCGAGCGCACCCACGGCAACTCGCCGCGCGCGACCGCGACGGAGCAGTTCGTCGTTGCGACGCAGAACCACGATCAGGTCGGCAACCGGGCCGCCGGAGAGCGCCTGAGCCATCTCGTGTCGTTGGAATGCGCAAAGCTGGCAGCCGTCACGGTTCTGCTCTCGCCATACCTGCCGCTGATCTTCATGGGGGAGGAGTACGCCGAGACGGCGCCGTTTCAGTACTTCACCAGCCACACGGACGCGGACCTGGCCGAAGCGGTGTCACGTGGCAGGCGGGAGGAGTTCGCCGGGTTTGCATGGGCGGGCGACGTGCCGGACCCGCAGGATGTCGCGACATTCCAGCGTTCGAAGCTGAACCATGGACTGCGGGAGCGCGAGCCGCACCGCTCGATGTGTGCGCTGTACCGCGAGCTGCTGCGCCTGCGTCGTGAGCTGCCCGCGTTGCGCGACCCGAGCAAGGACAGGCTGGAAGTCATCGCGCACGAGGACGAGCAGTGCCTCGGCGTGCGGCGCTGGTCCGGGGAGTTTCAGGCGGTGCTGGCGCTCAACTTCAGCGAGCGACCGCAACGGCTCGCGTTACACGTTCCGTCAGGAGACTGGAGAGTGGCGCTGTCGACGGCGGATGCGCGCTGGTCAGGGCCTGGATGCGCGCTTCCCGAGACGTTCAACGACGTGTCGCGGATTGAGCTGGAGTTGGCCGCCCGCTCGGCCGTGCTGCTTGAGCGGCGGGTTGAGCCTTGAGCCGCGCGCCCATCTCGACGTACCGCGTGCAGCTTCACGCTGGGTTCAACTTTCGTGACGCGGCAGCCATCGTGCCCTACCTGCACGAGCTGGGCGTCACCGACCTGTACGCCTCGCCGATCCTGGCCGCGCGCTCCGGCAGCACGCACGGGTACGATGTCGTCGATCCCACGCGGCTCAATCCGGAACTGGGCGGGGAGGACGCGTTCGAAGAGTTGTCCGAAGCGCTCAACAGCCTGGACATGGGGCTGTTGCTCGACATCGTGCCGAACCACATGTCGGCCAGCACGGAGAATCCCTGGTGGCTGAGCGTGCTGGAGAACGGGCCAAGCTCCGAGTACGCGAATTTCTTCGACATCGTCTGGCACCAAGGCGCGAGCGACGCGCCCCGCGAGAGCCGGGTGCTGCTGCCGATTCTGGGCGGGCACTATGGCACGGTGCTCGAGAGCCAGGAGCTGACGGTCGCGCTCGACGAGGGAGGCCTTCACGTCTGGTATTGGGAGACGCGGCTCCCGCTCGATCCGAAAACGTATCGCGCGGTGCTGGAGCTGCGCTTCGGGACGCTCAAGGAAAAGCTTGGGACCTACCATCCCGCGTTCCGCGACTTCGAGCGCGTCATCGAGATAACGGAACGCCTGCCCGACCGGCAGGACGTCGAGCCGGAGCTCGTCGAGGAACGTCGGCGCGGAACGGGCCTGCTCAAGCAGGAGATCTGGCGACTCTACACCGAGTTTCCGGATGTCCATGCCCACATCGACGCCAACATCGATGAGATCAACGGCGCGCGGGACGAGCCGGACAGCTTCGATCTGCTCGACCGCCTGCTGTCGGAGCAGGCGTACAGGCTCGCCTACTGGCGTGTGGCCAGCCAGGAGATCAACTACCGCCGCTTCTTCGACATCGCCGACCTCGTCTCGATGCGCATTGAGGACCCGGACGTGTTCGCCGCCCGGCACCTGCTGCTGCGCGATCTGGCGGCCAGCGGCCGTATCAGTGGGTTGCGCATTGACCACATTGACGGCCTGCACGACCCCGAGGGCTACCTGCGACAGTTGCAGGAGTTTCTGGCGCCATCCCGTGGAGCCCGCGACGCGAACGGGGAACCGTTCTACGTGGTGGTCGAGAAGATTCTGGCTGAGGGCGAGGATCTGCGCGCGAGCTGGGATGTGGCAGGAACTACCGGCTACGACTTCCTGAACCTCGTCAACGGCGTGCTGATCGATACCGACGGGCTGGAACGGCTCGACGAGCTGTACCGCCGCCTCAGCGGCATCGAGAACGCGTTCCCGGACATCGTCTACCACCAGAAGCGCAAAGTCATGGCAGACCTCTTTTCCGGTGACGTGCGGGCACTGGTGGCGCGGCTCGACCGGCTTTCAATGTACGACCGCCATGGGCGCGACCTCACGCAGCGCGAGCTGGGACAAGCGCTGAGCGAGGTGGCGGCGCGCTTCCATGTCTACCGCACCTACGTGCGCGGCTACGTCGTGGATGCGTACGACCGCCAGCAGATCGAGCGCGCGGCGGCGGGCGCGATCGAGGCGCGGCCCGACCTGCGGCGTGCGTTCCGCTTTCTGCGCCGGGTGTTGCTGCTCGAGTTCCCGAACTTGCTGCCGGAAGAGCAGAAGGACGAGTGGCAGGCGGTCGTCATGCGCTGGCAGCAGTTCAGCGGCCCGATCATGGCCAAGGGGCACGAAGACACGGCGCTGTACATCTACAACCGGCTAGTGTCGGTCAACGATGTCGGCGGAGATCCGACTCACACGGGCGTGACGGTCGAGGAGTTTCACGAGGCAAACCAACACCGGGCATTGCACTGGCCGCTGACGATGAACGCAACCTCGACGCACGACACCAAACGCAGCGAGGATGTGCGGGCGCGCGTCAATGTGCTCTCGGAGCTGGCGGACGAGTGGGATCGGAGCGCGCTGCGGTGGCAGGAAATCAACGCTCCGCTGCGGACGACGCTCAACGGGCAGTCCGTTCCGGATGGCAACACCGAGTATCTGATCTATCAGACGCTCGTTGGAGCCTGGCCACTGGACGCCGCCGAGGTCCCCGCGGTCGTGGAGCGGCTCAAGGGTTACCTTATGAAGGCGGGCCGCGAGGCGAAGGTTCACACTACCTGGGTCGATCCGCACATCGAGTACGAGCAGCGCCTCGACGCGTTTGTCGACGCACTGTTGAGTCCCGAGAACGACAGCTTCATGCGCGAGTTTCTCCCGTTTCAGCGCGACGTAGCCTGGTTCGGCGCGTTGAGCTCCCTCTCGCAGGTGCTGCTGAAGACGACTTCCCCAGGCGCGCCCGACACGTATCAGGGCACGGACCTGTGGGACTTCAGCCTGGTGGACCCGGACAACCGCCGGCCGGTTGACTACGCCCTGCGCGCGGACCTGCAAACCACGGCGCGGAGCGAGCCCCCGTCACGACTGCTGTCCCACTGGCGTGATGGGCAAGTCAAGCTGCACGTGCTCGGCGCGGCGTTGCGCACGCGGCGCGCCAACCCCGAACTTTTCATGTCCGGTGAGTACATACCGCTCGACGTGCATGGCGCCCGTCGGAATCACGTCGTCGCGTTCGCCCGTCGACACGGGGCCGCCTGGTC
>DATKCN010000008.1:0-6681 GCA_035513175.1 Thermomicrobiales bacterium | reverse complement strand
ATCTCGTGACATCCGGCTCAACCGAATCAATGTCGCCGTGATCGCGATCATCGCGGCAGGCATCGTCCTGCGGCTGTACGGCACGAATTGGGACGAAGGCCTCTACCTGCATCCGGACGAGCGCTTCATTGCGATCGTGTCGTCGGAACGCATCGACCTCCCGGAACCCGGCAGGTTCACGACGATCTTCGAGCCGGCGAACAGCCCCATGAATCCACGCCGTGACGGACCTGACGGACGTCCACTGTCGTTCGCGTACGGCACATTGCCGATCTACGTCCAGAGCGTCGTCAGCTGGGCCGTAAATCTCGTTGCCGATAGCGACTTCCAGAGCTACCAACTAGTCTATAAGGTTGGCAGGCCACTGACTGTCACGTTCGACGCGCTCACCATGCTGTTCGTGTTCCTCCTCGCTCGTCGGCTGTTTGGAGACGCGGCCGCGCTCGTTGCAACGGCCTTGTATGCCCTCTGCGTGCTCGCCATCCAACTGTCGCACTTCTTCACAGTCGACGTCTGGCTCACCTGCTTCGTTACCGCCACGCTGTACTGCGCCGTGCGTTATGTCGATCATCCGTCGCTCCCGCGCGCGCTATTGATGGGACTGCCTGTCGGCTGCGCGTTCGCGACGAAGGCCAGCGTCCCCGCGCTGCTTCTCCCGCTGCTGGTAGCCGCGGGATGGACTCTGTGGCATTCGAACGATCGAGGCGCCCATCTGCGTCGCCTCGCGCTCGCCAGTGCTCTCGCGCTCGCCGTCTTCACCGCGTTTGAACCGTATGCCATCGCGCGTCCCGCGCCATTCATCGAGGACGTTGGCCTGCAATCGCGCATCGTCCGCGGCCGCTTCGATGTGCCCTTCACGCGCCAGTTTGTCGGTCTCACGCCTGGGGTTTACGAGTTGCAGAACCTCGCCCGATACTCGCTCGGCCCCGCGTTCACGGTGGCCGCGTTGCTCGGAATCGCCTTCGCCGCCCGGCGGGCTCTTCGAGGTCGCGACATCGCGCTCAGCGTGCCGCTGGCCCTGGTGCTGGCGTACGTGCCAACAATTCTATTCACGGAAGCGAAGTTCCTGAGGTATGGGCTCCCGTTGTTCCCGGTGTTTGCCATCGTCGCCGGGGGCTTTCTTGTCCATGGGCTACGGCAATACCACCGGACGGTGTCGCAGGGAGCGATCACGTTGGTAATAGGAATCACGGCAATCTGGGCGATTGGCTTCGTGAGCATCTACGGCAGCGAACACCCGCGCATCGCCGCCTCAAAGTGGATGCACGCGCACATTCCTCCAGGAAGCGCCGTGTCCGTTGAAGCTTGGGACGACGCCCTTCCCCTCCCCTATCAGGGCGCGCCACCAATGACGTACAGCCAGATCACATTCGACATGTATGGGGATGAGCCGCCGGAGCAGAAGGTTGAGACGCTCGCGACGTCCCTGCATTCCGTGGATTATGTCATTCTGTCGAGCAACCGCGTCATCGATTCAGTAGACAACTTGCCCTGGCGCTATGCGGTCCAGAACGAATTCTACCGCCGTCTGCTGGCCGGACAGCTTGGTTTCCAGCTTGTATATGAGGCGGAGCTTCGTCCATCGCTGTTTGGTTTCCGTTACGACGATTCGCGCAGCGATGAGAGCTTCACGGTTTACGACCATCCCCACGTGCGCATCTTCCAGAAGGTCGAGGAGTTGACGACCGCCGAGGTGCGCGACAGACTCCTGTGGGGAATCGACCAACCCTGGATTCCCCAGCGCTACCCTCCGGAGGCGACGCTGCGGTTGCCGGTTCCAGCCGGTGAAATCGACTCGACGCGTGACGCGGGCTGGAATCGTCTGGCGGTGAACAACGCGCTCTTCGCAGTTTTATTCTGGCTGATCTCGATCGAGATCATCGGCCTCGCCGTCATTCCCGTCGCCGCTTCGCTGTTGCGTCGCTCTCCGGACCGTGGCGCGTTCAGTGCCAGACTGCTCGGACTCCTCGTAGTGTCCTGGATTGCGTGGTTCGCCGCCAGCGTTGGGCTGTGGCGTTCGCTCGCGATCTACCACGCGGCGATCGTGCTCGTCGTGGCCGCGATCGCGTGGGGCTGGCGCTGGAAGGCGAGCCACCCGCCGCGTCTGCCGTCCCCAGGGATGTACGCGGCAGGCGCCGGGGTCTGGCTCGCCGTATTCTCCTTCTTTCTGATGCTGCGCGCGACCTATCCGGACTTCTGGCAGACGTGGTTTGGAGGCGAAAAGCCGTTCGAGCTCGCATATCTGCGAGCGGTCGCTTCGTCCACCTCCTTCCCGCCCTACGATCCGTGGTTTGCCGACGGCACGATCAACTACTATTACTATGGTTGGCACGTCATCGCGACCATGACCAAGCTCACCGGCGTTGGCGTCGACCACGGCTTTCAGATGGCGCTGGCCTCAGTCGCCGGGCTGCTGGCGGTGCAGGCCGCGTCGCTGGGCGGGCTGCTTGCTCGGCGGGGCCGTTCCCGCCTTCCGCTTCCTTCCGTTATCGTCGCGGGCGCCATCGTCTTGTTCGCAACCGTGTTCGCGGGAAATCTCGACGCGGTGCACCAGGTCGTTGGAGAACGCGCCCTGTTCGCCGACACCTTTGACTTCTGGCGCAGCACGCGCGTTGTGAGCTATACGATCAACGAGTTCCCATTCTTCTCGTTTCTCTGGGCCGACGTTCATCCTCATGTGATCAATTTTCCGATCGTCATGCTGCTACTCACGCTGCTCGTCCACCTCGTGCTCGATGCTCGTCCTGAACCTGGCGCCTGGATGCTTGCTCCGCTGGCGTCGATCGCACTCGTGCTGGGCACAATCGGCGTCACTAACTCCTGGGACGCGCCGCTGGCGATCGGGCTCACCGTCGCCGCGCTTGCGTACGTCGGATTGTTGCGCAACGTGCGCAGTGGAGTCATCGGCCTGTCGCTTGCCGCACTGACTGTGGCAGCGTCGTTCGCCCTGTTCGCGCCGTTTTATCTAGGCTTTTACAGCGTCGTTGACGGAGCGCAGCGCGCCTCGGCGGGTTCGCTGCTTGGCGAGTTCCTTGTGGTCTGGGGCATCTTCTTCCTCATCGTCGTCACCGCCTCGCTGTCGGATGCGTTGGCGCGGGCGCCCGATTCGGTCGGCGTGCGGGACGGTCTGGCGTTGGCCGTCGTCACCCTCCTGGCCGGCTCCGTCGCGCAGGCCGTTGATACACTCAGCGGCAGCGGTGTGCCGCGGCGAGAAATCGTGATCGCGCTGGTGCTCAGCGCCGCCGTCGTCGCCATCGCCGCCGCGGCCACCAGCCCGTCGCGGTTCTCGTTCATGCCGCGGGCCGGGGCGGTTGTCGCGTCCGCGACCATCGGGACGATGGTCGTGTACCGGCCGGCTGGCGCGGTCGCGATCGCGATTGGTGTAGCGGCTGGTCTCTACGCCTACCGTCTCCGGAGGCAGCCGTCGAGGTTCATCCCATGGACCCTGATCTGCATGGCGGCGCTGATTCTGACCGCGACCGAGGTCATGTACGTCGCTGATGACCTGCAACGCAGCCCTTGGGAGCGCATGAACACCGTGTTCAAGTTCTACTTGCAGGCGTGGACGCTGTTCGGGGTCGGCGCGGGCGTGATCCTGGCGGGCATGCTGCCGCGATCACGACTGTTGCCGAAACTGGCTCCGGGGGCAAACGGCGTGTCGCTCGGCATTCTGGCCGCACAGCGAGCGCGCTGCGCACGGAAGGCCGAGCCTGCCGAACGATCGCGGGGCCGTGTGCGGCGCGCGGCCGCGATTATCGGACTGGCCGTTCTGAGCCTCGGCGTGATTTATCCACTGGCCGGCACACCGGTCAGGCTGAGTCAGGACATGGCGACGAGCCCAACGCGCCTGACACTCAACGGCTACGCGTGGATGGATGGCGGCTATATACACAACCACACGGGCGAGGTGATCGAGTTCAGCGGTGATCTGGCGGCGATCAAGTGGTTGAACGAAAACGTCCGCGGCACTCCGGTGATCCTCGAAGCAGCGATTGGGCCGTATCGCGGGAACGGCGGGCGCATTTCGAGCGCCACCGGCCTGCCAGCTGTGCTCGGCTGGGACAGGCATCAACGGCAGCAACGCTATGAGCCGGGCATCTCCAAACGCATGTCAGATGTCCGCGCGATCTACAACAACGTCAATCCAGCCAGCAAGCTTGAAATGCTCCGTCGGTATCGCGTCGAGTACGTAATTGTCGGCGATGTTGAGCGCTACTGGAACAATGGCGACGACACGACATTTTATGCCTCCACGGAAGGGCTCAACGCCTTCGCGGACATGGTTGGCGCCGGGCTCACCGTTGCCTTTGAATCGGGCGCGACGCGCGTCTACCGCGTCGACGACTTTCCTCGCATAGAACCCCTTCCCAGAGCGGTCCAACGACGGTGAGCGACTGGGAAGCTCTGTTTCGCTGGTATCTTGTCCTTTCGGCGGTGACCGTTGCGCTCTATCCGGTCGTTTCGGTCATTGGTTCAGGGCTTGGCGGCGCCCGATACGGACTGGCGCGACCGTTGGGCATCGTTTTGCTCACGGCGATCGTCTGGTGGCCGGCGTCATTGTTCGGCTTGCCGTTCACGTCGGCGACACTCTGGATCGCGCTAATCGTCTCCGGCTCGCTGGCATGGGCATGGTGGCGACGGGCGTCCTGCACGCCTCTCCAGCCTCGCGCGATCCTCGCGTTCGAGGGGCTATGGCTCGCCTCGTTTCTGGGGTACGCCTGGTTTCGCTCGCACAACCCGGACATCATCAATACCGAAAAGCCAATGGAGATCGCACTGCTTTCGTCCATTACGCGCTCGTCGTTAGTTCCAGCGCCCGATCCGTGGCTGTTCGGAGAGTCCATCAATTACTACTACTTCGGCTATCAGATGTTCGCCGGGTTGAACCTGCTGTCGGGTGTTCCCGCGAACATTGGGTTCAATCTGGCCCTGGCCACGCTGTTCGCCTCTACGGCATGTGCAGTCGCCGCGGCTGCGCACTGCATTGGCCGCGCGCTCGGCATGTCCGAGCGCGCGAGCTGCGTCGCCGCCGGTCTGGCAACCACGCTCACGCTGCTGGCCGGAAATCTCGAGACGCCTCGGAGGCTGCTTTCTGATGCCCGCTCAACGATCGACGCCGGTTGGTGGGACGGCGTCGGCTGGCAGGCGAGCCGGATCATCGTAGACACGAACGTGCACGAACTCGGCGACACCCGTTCCACGATCAACGAATTCCCAGCATTCGCCTTCGTTCTTGGAGATCTGCACCCTCACGTCATCACCTATCCACTGCTGGCGTCGATGCTCGCGATCGCCATCTCGTTCGCGCTAGCTGGCCCCCCGATTCGCCTCGAAAGCGTAGCGGTCGCGGGAGCTCTCGCGGGCGTGCTGTACGCCTCAAACAGCTGGGATGCCCCACTCGGGTTGCTGCTGTTGATTGGCGGGCTGTCGATTGCGCACGTCGCCGACATGCGTCGTCTGGCGACGAGCGTTGGCGTGATGTTCGCCAGCGCCATCGCCGCAGTCCTGCCGTTTACGCTGCATTACACCGCGCCTGTAGGGGTGACGAATCACGATCTACCGACCTGGTTGACGAGCCTGCCGGTCGTCGGAATGCTCGCCAATACAATCGGCATCGTGTATTGGAGGCCGAGCGGGCTACGTGAACTGTTCGTCGTTCACGGTCTCTGGCTTGCCGCGTTCGCCGCTTTTGTTGGAGTAATGGTCTACCGGGATACACGCGCGGTGGACACCTTCCGGCGTCGTCCTCACATTACGCTGATCGCAGGACTGTCGCTGCTCGGCGTAAGTGTCGCCTGGGCGCCAGCGGCGCTGGTCATCCTCATACCCCTGTCGCTGGCGTTGTGGATTGTCGGTAGCTCGCATGAGCGTGGAACGCAGGTGCTGGCCGGATTGTTCGGCGTCGGCTTTCTTCTCATCCTGATACCAGAGGTGCTCTTCCTCCAGGACGCGTTCATGGACCGCATGAACACTGTCTTCAAGTTCTACTTCCAAGCCTGGTTGCTGCTCGCGGTCGCAAGCGCCGTTTCGTTCGTTTACGGAACGCGCGTGACGCGTGGCTTCGCGCGTGCCGTCGTCGTCACCGCGGTCACGGTCGCTGTTGGCCTGTCCCTGACCTACACCCCACTTTCAGCGTGGGACTGGACGAATGGCTTCGAGACGCGTTGGGCGCTCGACGGCAGCGTCTATCTCGCGCGCTCCGCCCCGGACGACCTCGCGGCGATCGGTTGGGTTAGCGCCACGGCGGGCGACGACGACTGGCTCGTCGAAGCTCCGGGATGCTCATATGTCGTCCTGCACGGGGCCCCGATGAGCCGCGTGTCGGCGTTCAGCGGCGTGCCTGGACTCGTAGGCTGGCACGGTCACGAAGGACAGTGGCGACGCGGAGAAAGCGACGACATTTACCGGCGGCTCGACGATCGTGTCGCGACGGCCAATGCGATCCTCGACGGCCGTGTGTCTCCCTCCAGGGACGGCCCGTCCTTCGTCGTGCTTGGCCAGCAGGAACGCCTCGGCTCCGCGCATTGTGACCTGGTGTCCGAGCGTTCCGACGACGTTTTCGAGCGCATGATCGACATCGGTTGGGTCGTCGGATTCGAGAGCGCGCAGACGCTGATCTTCGTTCCTCCGTGGCATCCTGCCGCGCGCGGCGATCGTTGACCGTAATAGGGGTGTCTGGTA
>DATKCN010000007.1:0-2337 GCA_035513175.1 Thermomicrobiales bacterium | reverse complement strand
GTTGACCCGTCTGGGGACCAGCCTAGAGGAGAGGCATTAATCGAGCATTAATCGGTCGGAAGGGATCAGGGGAGGTCGAGCGCCGAATCGGTGAGTCCGGACATGCCAGACAGGCAGCGACCGAGATGAAACGATGCAGCGTGCCGCTGACCGGCGTAGTCGACTGCCATGTCGTGTCGCCGCAACCGGGGCAAGTTAGCGCCTCGATCGACGTTGCAGGCCCGGTTGCGGCCGTTGAAGCGGGTCGGCGCCTCTGGTAGGTTTGCCGGGCAGCGCCGCGTTGTCGTCAGCGCAGGATCAAGCACCGGCCTGCGCTCCAAAGGTTCGCGCAGAACCGCCGCACGGCTGTGCTTTGTGCGGCGGTTCTTTCCAGCGTCGAGTCATGGCAGATCGACGGACGTCATCTCGTTGGCAGGTGGGCAACCGCCTGCTTGCTCGGTTCTAGTCGGCTACGTTGGCACAGATAGCGAAGATCCGGAGCTGTCCAAACGCTGGATCAGTCGGATCATCGAACAGCCGAACATCCCACGACGTTCCTGAGGCGCCAGGAGCGTTCTTGATGACGCCCACATCTCCGAGGGGGACGAAGAGAACGCCGATGGTGTCGTATCCACCTCCCAGGATCTGCTTCCCAGGTGAGCAGGTAGCCTCGCCAAAGATGAGGGTGGGAATATCCTCCGAGCGTTCGACGACGACGCTGACGATCTCATAACCGCTCACGCCCGGCGCCCCGTCCTGACCAGGATCGCCTTGCGCTCCATCGTCGCCGGGGTCGCCCTGCTCACCCTGTAGTCCTTGCGGCCCCGGCGGGCCAAGCTCGTTCCACGAGATCAGCTGCTCGTTGCCAGGGCAGTCCGGCTCGTCGTCAGGGTTGACGACGATGTGCTGGAGCGTGCCGCCCGGTGTCAGGCAGCCGTAATAGGTCGCGGGCGCTGGATCGCCCGCGGCACCGAAAGCCGACCCTCCAATCAGCACCAGGGCGATTGCGGCAGCCGCAACAAGCCTCGGGTGGAATCGGTTTAGATGTGCCTGGATGTCCATCGTGGTTTGCCCCTTTCACTGTTCGTCGATCGCTAATACCGATCGATCCTGATGAATACCTTCGTTCAATTTCCGACGGTGGTACGTGGTCGATCAAACGATTGCGGGCCGGGATTCATCACCTCCTTGTCGCCTGTATCCACACCGGAAGCCTCGGAATGAGTGTGGCCTGTACTGCCTCTAGACCGCGAACAGACGTGCTGTGCCAGCATCCGATCGAACATGTGCCCGCCGTCAAGCTCCGGCGGAGCGCGACAGTCAGCTTGACCGCATGCCAGCAGACTAGCGGAGTGACCATTAATCGAGCATTAATCGAAGTCGAAGGGGAGGACTCAGCCGAGGTCGAGTGCCAACGCCTCGTCCGCGGCGGAATCGAGGTCGAGCGCCTGGCCGGCGGCCCAGAGAGCGTCGAACTCGGCGTCGCCCAGCGCGGCGCGCCACTGGTCGATCAACGGGTCGAAGCGATTGCGCTCCTCGAGCCGTAGCGGCGCGCCAAGCGTCTCGCGCGCGGCGAGCGCCGCCGCGAGCAGGCGGGAGGCTGGGCGCGTCCGACCGGTCGCGCCGATCGCCTGGGCGAAGAAAGCGATCGCGGAGACGATGCCCATCAACTCGCCGACGCTGCGCGCGATCTCGAGACTCTCCCGGCTATGCCGCGCGGCAGCCGCGAACGAGCCGTGCGCGATCGCGATTCTTCCGAGCAGGCTGAGCGCGTGCGCGATCGGGCGCCGGTCGCCAATCTCGCGCGCGAGCGCCAGACCGCGGTTGGCGTCGATCATCGCGCCGGATAAATCGTCGAGACGGTAGCGGATATCGGCCAGGTTGATGAGCGCGTGGGCGTACGTTCCGGAGTCTCCAGCGCGTTCCGCGAGCTCGATCGACTCTGTCGAATAGACGAGAGCCAAACCGGGCTCACCGCGATAGACGGCTGCATTAGACAGGCTATCGAGCAGCATCGCTCCGAAAGCGTCATCGCCGTACTGACGGGCGAGCGCCAGGCCAGCGGCGAGTGTGCGCTCGGCGTCGTCGTACTCTCCCCGATAGACGGCCATGATGCCCAGCGTCAGGTGGCAGAGCGCCGCGCCGCGCTGTTCCGGCAACGTGTCCCAGAGCGCGAGGGACCGGTTGAGGTAATCAGCTCCGCTGTTGGTCTGGCCTTGCCAGGATGCCAGCAGTCCTGCCGTCGCCAGCGTCCAGGCGCGATCACGTGGCGGCAACGCGTCATCCGGCCAGGCGAGGAACGCGTCGCAGATGGTCAGCCCCTCGCTGAGCAACCCGTTGACCCACCAGTACATGTAC
>DATKCN010000006.1:0-3619 GCA_035513175.1 Thermomicrobiales bacterium | reverse complement strand
GTCCGGAATCTTCGAGCAGGCAGCCGGAGGCTCCTTGCTCCTCGACGAGATCGGCGAGATGGCGCCGTTCCTCCAGGCGAAGCTCCTGCGCGTGCTGCAGGAGCGCGAATTCCGCCCGTTGGGTGGACGGCGGGAGATCAGGGTGGACTTTCGGCTCGTGTCCACGACGAACGTGGATGTGCCGGCAGCACTCTCCAGCGGTAGCCTTCGCGAGGACATCTATTACCGCATCAGCACGATCTCCGTCCGTGTGCCGCCGTTGCGCGACCGAGGCGACGACATCACGCTCCTCGCCGAGCATTTTCTCGGGTGCGAGGCGAGTTTGAAGAGATGCCTGGTCTCCGCCTGAACGCTTGCACAAGCCGCGCGCCTCTTGGGCGTGAGCGCGGATACCTGCGCGCGCGTGCTCAGCGCGCTGATCGATGAGGGCGTGCTCGTGCAAAGCGCCGACGGACACCACCAGCGGCGCGGCGCCACACGGTGACGCGTGTGCGCTGACAGTCGCTGGGCCGGTGATGACGGTGAGGGTTCGCGTGACTCCAGGCAGGCCGCGGAGACTCCTGTAGCCACGCCGGGAGACCAACGCATGACTGTAAGCACGCGGAAACGAGTCGTCATGGATCGCCACCACAGCGCAGCCAGGGACTTCGATTGGTTACAGAGCAGCGGTGAGATGGTCGAACGCATCCGCGCGTTCGAGTGGTCCAAGACGTCAATCGGACCGGCGAATTCCTGGTCGCCGGCACTCCGCATGTTGGTGCGGTTCCTGGTGGCGAATCGCTTCCCGCACATCCTCTGGTGGGGCGCCGATTACGTCCAGTTTTACAACGACCCGTATCGTCCGATTCCCGGATCGAAGCACCCGGCGGCGCTCGGTCAGCCGGCGCGCGAGTGCTGGGCGGAGATCTGGGACGTCATCGGTCCCTTGATTGACACGCCATTCCTCGGCGGCCCCGCGACATGGGATGACGACATCGTCCTCGAGATCAACCGACGCGGGTTTCCGGAAGAAACGCACTTCACGATCGCGTACAGCCCGGTGCCGGACGATACCGTGCCAGGCGGCATTGGCGGCGTGCTGGCGACCGTGCACGAGATCACCGAGAAAGTCCTCGGCGAACGCCGCATCACGGTGCTTCGCGATCTGGGCGCGCGCGTGGGCGAGGCCAGAACTCCCGAGGAGGCGTACCGGATCGCCGCGCAGACTCTTGAAGCGCACAGCAAAGACGTTCCGTTCGCCCTCTTCTATCTGCTGAACGGCGATCGCACACGTCTGCACTTGGCTGGCGCGACGGGTGTGACTCCTGGACTCGATATCAGTCCGGAAACGGCATCTGCCAAAGATGCGTCCGACATGGAATGGCCGCTGAATCACGCGTTGGCCAGTGGAAAGCTGGAGGTCGTGGCGCCGCTGCGCGACCGTTTCGTCAACGTGCCGGTTGGCCCCTGGAGCGAGCCGCCGACGACGGCGGTCGCGATGTCCATCCCTTCGAACAAGGCGAACGAGCCGGCGGGGGTCCTGGTTGCCGGCATCAGCGCGCGATTGACCCTCGACGCGTCGTATCGTGACTTCCTGGAGCTGGTTCGCACGCAGGTGGCCACCGCTGTCAATAACGCCCGCGCGTACGACGAGGAACGCAAACGGGCGGAGGCGCTGGCCGAGCTCGATCGAGCCAAGACGGCGTTCTTCAGCAACGTCAGCCACGAATTCCGTACGCCGCTGACGCTGATGCTCGGCCCGCTCGAGGACGTCCTCGCAGACCAATCCAAAGTGAACGCTGCGCAGCGAGAGCAGCTCGCGATCGCCCATCGGAACGCGCTGCGCTTGTTGAAGCTGGTCAACACGGTGCTCGACTTCTCGCGGCTGGAAGCGGGCCGACTCCACGCGTCGTATCAACCGACCGACCTGGCCGCATTGACAACCGAACTGGCGAGCGTGTTCCGCGCCGCGACTGAACGGGAAGGATTGCGGCTCGTCGTCGATTGTCCCCCGCTCGCCCAGCCCGTGTACGTCGATCGCGAGATGTGGGAAAAGATCGTGCTCAACCTGCTGTCGAACGCCTTCAAGTTCACGTTCGAGGGAGAGATCGAAGTGTCGTTGCGACAGGTCGGCGCGAATGTGGAGTTGTCGGTGCGCGACACAGGCACGGGCATCGCGGCGAGCGACCTCCCGCACATCTTCGAACGCTTCCATCGCATCCCGGGCGCGCGCGGGCGGACCGTTGAGGGTAGCGGCATCGGGCTCACGTTGGTGCAGGAGTTGGTCAGGCTTCACGGTGGGCGCGTGGACGTCACGAGCGAGCTCGATTCCGGGACGCGGTTCTGCGTGTCGGTGCCACTCGGCACCGGTCACCTCCCAGCCGATCGCATTGGCGCCACGTGGGCCACGGCATCGACCGTGCTTGATGGCAATGTCTACGTGGCGGAAGCATCCGGCTGGACCGATGTGGCGGCGCCACCGCCCACTGTTGTGGATCGCATCTCGGAGCGACAGGCTCCGGGGGGGCGAGCGCGTATCCTCCTCGTCGACGACAACGCCGACTTGCGTGCCTACGTGAGCCGGTTGTTGGAGCAACGGTATGACGTCGCGGCCTTCGGCGATGGCCACTCAGCACTGACGGCCGCGCGGAACACCCCGCCTGATCTCGTGCTCACTGATGTGATGATGCCGGGACTGGATGGATCTCAACTCCTGTCCGCGATTCGCGCCGACGAGTACCTGAAGAGCGTCCCCGTGATCCTGCTGTCGGCTCGCGCCGGCGAGGAAGCCCGCATCGAGGGTTTGACCTTCGGCGCCGACGACTACGTCGTCAAGCCGTTTGCCGCGCGCGAGCTGCTCGCGCGCGTCGAGTCGCTTCTCACGCTCGCGCGCATGCGGCGCGACATTCAGGCGGCGCTCGAACGGAGCGAGGAGCGATTCCGAGCGCTCACCGAGGCCAGCTTCGACATCGTCTACCGCATGAGCGCTGACTGGACCGAGATGCGGTATTTGCGCGGGCGCGAGTTCATCGCGGACACCCTCGAACCCAGTCAGACGTGGCTCGAACGGTACATTCCTTCCGGAGATCAACCAGCGGTGCTGGCGGCGATCACGCGGGCGATTGAAGGCAAGACGACGTTCGAGCTCGAGCATCGGGTGATTCGAACCGACGGGAGACTCGGCTGGACACACTCGCGCGCGATCCCCACCCTCGACGCTCGGGGCGACATCGTTGAATGGTTCGGCGCGGCCAGCGACGTGACTGCGCGCAAGCACGCGGAAGAGGCGCTCGGCGCGAGCGAGCAGCGGCTCCGGACCATCATCGAGCAACTCCCCGCAGGGGTCGGCGTCATGGACAAGACGGGTGCATGGGTGCTGACGAATTCGCTGATGGATCTGTATGTGCCGCGGGCGATTCCGTCGACGCTTCCGGATCGGCATACGCGCTGGAGAGCATGGGATGAGCAGGGGAACCCGCTGCCACCGGAGCGATGGCCGGGCAAGCGCGCGCTGGCCGGCGAGACGGTCATGCCGGGGCTCGAGATGCTCTACACGCACGACGACGGACGCGAGCTCTGGATGCGTGTGAGCACCGCGCCGCTGCGCAACGAAGCCGCGGAAATCGTCGGGGCCAGCTGC
>DATKCN010000005.1:0-5250 GCA_035513175.1 Thermomicrobiales bacterium | reverse complement strand
ACGTGCCGATCGCATCAACGTTGTGTGCGTCAGACCCGATCGACACGTAAGGGTCGATTTCGCGAACCAGGTCAATGAACGCCGGAACGTCCTGGAGGTACGAGGTGCTGATCTCGATGGCGATTCCGCTTGCGTGCGCCGCTTCGACCAAGCGGCGCATCAACGGGTCCGGAAGCTTTCCGAACCGGCGCTGGTACATGCCGCCGGGATGCGCTAGGACGTCGATATCCGGATTCTTGAGAAGGCCGAGCGCATAGCTGGTCTCCAGTTCCGCAAAATCCTCCTGGGGCAATTCGGCAAAGTTCACGAGCCCGCCTCCCGATGCCGGCCATCGGTGAACGCTGCCCAGCACAATATCGCACTGGTCGAGGATCGCTTCCGACACGTCGAGACCCCCCGCCGTGTCCAGCGCTTTAGCCTCACAGCCAACGAGGACTTGCATGGGGTCAACGCTGCGCCCAACTGCGCGAACCTCGACGGCGAAGGCGTGAAACCAGTCGCTGCCCTCGTGCCGGACGTGCTCGGTAATGGCGATTGATCGGAGCCCGCGATCGCGCGCCACGGCGAGCGCTTCTGCGACGGTCGGTTTTCCGTCAGTCCACTTGGTGTGGACGTGGTGCTCGACATTGCATGCCATGGCATCCAACTCTGAAAAACGCGGAAACTTCCGACGCAACCGCCTCACGGGCGGATGCTCCGATCCGGCATCTGCGCGTCACTCGTGCCGTTCATTGCCATCGAATCTCGCCATCGTCACGTGACCTGTTGAGCTGACGCCCCGGCCAAGCAGCACTTGCTGAACCGTGAGCAGAAGAATTCGTATATCGAGTCCGATGGACCAATGGTCAACGTACCAGACATCGAGTTCGAACTTGTCGTTCCAGTTGAGTGAATTCCGCCCGCACACCTGGGTCCATCCAGTGATTCCCGGCTTCACCTCGTGCCGGCGCGCCTGGGTGGGTGAATAGTGAGGCAGATAGTCCACCAGTAGCGGACGAGGACCAACGAGACTCATTTCGCCACGAAGCACATTGAGGAGCTGAGGGAGCTCATCGACGCTGGTACGCCGGAGGAACCGCCCCATTGGCGTCAGCCGGACGGCGTCATCGAGCGATTCTCGCCCGGCGATGCTGGGCCCTTGCATCGTCCTGAACTTGAACAGCGTGAATGTCCGGCCGTGGTAACCGGCCCGCTGTTGGCGAAACAGCGGCGGCGGACCCATGGAAATCCAGATCGCAATCGTCGTCACGACGAGAATCGGAAGGGTGAGGAACAATGCCACCGTCGCTGCCGCAACGTCGAGTACTCTCTTCGCCACCAGCTGGCCGCGGCTCCGCGAGTTGTGATCAGGCATGCGCGGCCGCCACACGTTCGAATGCCGCAACAAATTTCGTCACGCCGACGTCAATCGCGAGCTGCGTGCGATAGTAATCTCTCGCGCGTCGGCCCATGTCGGCGAGCTCGGCCGGGCGAAGTGATGCGAGCTGAATTGCCGCGCTCGCAATCGACTCCGGATCGCCCGATGCCGCTTCGATCCCGCAACCCGCCTCGCGGACCAGGCTCGTGGCGTCTCCGGGCACGGCGATGAGAATCGGTTTTCCCATGGCGAGATACGCCTGGATCTTGCTCGGAATCGTGATCGTGAAGAGCGGGTCCGGCCGAAGATGAACGAGCAAGGCGTCGGCATCCGCAAGCAATGCGCCCACTTGATCCATCTCGACGCGTGGCAGAAAGACGACGTTGCGAAGCGACCGGTCCCGCGCCAGCGCCTTGAGGCGATCTACATCGAGTCCAGCGCCCACAAACACGAACTGGATGTGCGAGGCCCGGATCTGGGCGAGACCAGCCGCGTCTATCACCGCATCCAGGCCCTGGGCCTTCCCCATGTTGCCGGCAAAGAGAATTCGGAACCCATCGCGCACAGGGAATTGAACAGAGTTGGCGGGCGACGGCCGGTTGAGTGTCACCTCATCGCACCAGTTGTGGATCACCTCTACCTTCGACTCGGGCACGCCGCGCTCGACGAGGGTGCGCCGGAATCCGCCGGATTGCACGACGATGGCGCCCGCCTGCCGATAGACCCACCGCAGAACGGCAGCAATGGCGTTGACCATCGGCTTGCTGCGCATCATTCCCGTCGCCTGCAGGCTGTCGGGCCAGACATCCTGAATGTCGTAGATGAACGGCGCTCCGCGCAGGCGCTTCAACACGGATGCAACCACGCCCATCGTCGGAAGAGAGTACACATAGACGACATCCGGCGTCTTCGCGAAGAACAGACAGTAGACGCCGCCGGACGCCGCGAACGTGAGGTACGTCAGCGCGCGCCGAATCGGTGACCGGTCATGACTGGGGTACAGAGGTAGCCTGGTCACTTCAACGCCGTCGATTCGCTCCCGCTTGATCAACGACATGGTGTAGCCTGGGTACAACCGCCCAACCGGGTAATTCGGAAACCCGGTAACCACCTCAACCTCATATCCGCGCTCGACGAGTGCTCGGGCGAACACCATGCCCTTGAGCACGGGTTCCGGCTCGAACCACTGCGTCAGGATGAGAATGCGCTTGTTCAAATGCACCCGCCCTATTGCTCGCGCCAGACGACCCCGCGGACGTAATCGGTGTAGCTGAGGATGATCCGGACGATCTTCTCCGACACGTTGGGGACGTCGTAGTCGCGGACCATTCTGAGCGTGCGCTCGGCTCCGCGAGATTGGCTTGAGAGCACCGCGAGACCTTGCTGGACGCGCGCCCAGCTCAGGCCGGTCATGATCACCGCCGCCTCTTCCATTCCCTCCGGGCGCTCATGCGCCTCACGGATATTGAGTGCGCGGATGTTAAGGATCGAGGCTTCTTCCGTGATTGTGCCACTGTCAGACAACGTTGCTGCCGCGTGCATTTCGAGAGCGACGTAGTCGCTCAGGCCAAACGGCTTGTGTAGCTCGACGAGCTTGTCGAGGACGGTTCCTTCGGCCTCGATACGCTTTCTAGTGCGAGGATGCGTGGTGACGATGATCCGCTTGCCCGTCGTCTTCGCCAGGTTCGTCAAAATCTCCACGAACCCGGCGAAGTTCCGCTCCGAATCAACGTTTTCCTCACGATGGCAGCTCACGAGGAAATACGAGTCTCGCTCCAGGCACAGGCGCTTGAGCACCGTCGATCGCTCGATCTTCGGCATCATGTGGTGCAGCACCTCAAACATCGGACTGCCGGTCGTGATGACGCGATCCGGCGGGAGTCCCTCACGCAGCAGGTAGTCACGGGAGATGGCGCTGTACGGGAGATTGACGTCGGCGACATGATCCACGATTCGCCGATTGATCTCCTCGGGTACCCGCATGTCGAAGCACCGGTTGCCCGCTTCCATGTGGAACACCGGAATACGACGTCGCTTCGCCGGTATCGCCGACAGGCAGGAATTGGTGTCGCCAAGGATCAGAACCGCGTCCGGCCGCACCTCGCCCAGCAACTTGTCAACCGCGATGATCGTGAGCCCGATGGTCTCTGCGGCGGTCTGCCCCGCTGCGCCGAGGTTGTGATCGGGGGCTCGCAGCTCGAGGTCGTCGAAGAAGACCTGGGAAAGTTCGACGTCGTAGTTCTGTCCCGTGTGAACGAGAACATGATCGGTGCTGCGATCAAGCAATGCGATGACCCGTGAGAGCCGAATGATCTCCGGCCGTGTCCCCACGATGGTCATCACCTTGAGCCTATACACGAAGCACCTCTTCGAAGTATGTGTCCGGCCGACTCTTGTCGAAAACTTCCGACGCCCAAAACAGGACGATCATCTCCGTCGCGCCAACGTTCTGGATGCTATGCGTCATGCCGGGTGGAATATCGACAACTTTGAACTCGCTCCCGGACACGCGATGCTCCGTGACTTCGGTTCCGAGGATTGACCGGAAGCGAATGATCGCGTCGCCCTCCAACACGCAGAACTTCTCGATCTTGCTGTCGTGAAAGTGGTCGCCCCGCGTCACGCCGGGGCGCGTTCGGGAGACGAAGATCTGCCCGAACGTCGGCGACTTGGCCAATTCCGCAAACGTGCCGCGGGCATCGCTGCGTTGTTCAAGCGCATACGCCAAGTTCGCCGGCTCGATGTACGAATTGTATGTGGCGATCAGTCGCCGAGTAAACGGATCGCCGACATCGGGAAACTCGAGCGTGGTGCGCATCGCGCGAAAACCCTGGATCAGTTTGGCGAGTTCGCCAAGGCTGGTACGGAACACCGGACTCACCTCGGCCCGCCGCAATCCCGCGGGCTCCTCACCGAGATGAGTCATGAACTGGGCGACGACGTCATCCACGTACACGAGTTCGAGTGCGTTCGCCGGGTCGGTGATCTTGATGGGCAGGGCGCGCGCGATGTTGTAGCAGAACGTCGCGACCACAGAGTTGTAGTTTGGCCGGCACCACTTTCCGAACACTCCGGGGAGCCGGTAGATCGTCACGGACGCCCCATTTCGCTTGGCATGGGCCTCCAGCACCTGTTCGGCGGTGAGCTTGGAGCGCCCGTACGCATTGTCGACCGCGGCTTGCGTGGATGAGGAGAGCACCACCGCAGGACGGACACGCAGTCGCTCGGTCGCCTCAACTACTGCCTCGATCGATCCGACATTGCCGCTCACGAACTCCGTGTCGTCATCCGGCCGATTGACTCCGGCCAGGTGAAACACGACGCGGGAGGCTGCCATTGCCGCGTCTAGGTCGGCCGGCGTCGAGTCGACGTCGATTTCGGCAACGGTCACCCCGCGACGGCGCAAGGCGACGACGAGATTCCTGCCGATGAAGCCCTTGGCTCCGGTCACCAGGGCCGTTAGCGCGGCGTCCATTGTCCCCGCGACCTATTGCCCCGGCGCGAGCGCCGCGACGGACTCATTGATCGATCCGTTCGCCGGCAAGCGCGCGCTTCACGATGTCAAGGGAGCGCAGCATCTCGCTCGTCTCGCTCACTGAGAGCAGATTGGTGTTGTGGCTGGTGTAATCCGTCTTCGCAGAGACGTCGCTCCGGCCCCTGTCGAAGAACAAGCCGTAGTTGAGGTCACGGTTGTCCGCCGGCACGCGATAGTACTCCCCCATGTCTTCGGCGACGGCCATTTCCTCCCGGGTTACCAGCGTCTCGTAAAGCTTCTCACCGTGTCGGGTCCCAATGACTCGGATCGGGTTGTCGACCTTGAACACTCTCTTCACTGCTTCGGCCAACACCATAATGGTGGCGGCAGATGATTTTTGAACGAAGACGTCGCCAGG
>DATKCN010000004.1:0-4540 GCA_035513175.1 Thermomicrobiales bacterium | reverse complement strand
CGCGGCTGTTGATGGCGGTGACGAGCAGCTGGCCGACGCCGTCCCACTGAAAGATCTGCTCAGTGATGATGGCGCCCGCCAGCAGATTGCCAAAGTCGAGTCCGATAACCGTCACGAGCGGGATGGCGGTGTTCTTGAACGCATGCCGAGTGATGACGATGCGCTCCTTGAGTCCCTTGGCGCGCGCGGTGCGGATGTAGTCGGCGCTCAGGACATCGAGCATGCCCGAGCGGGTGAGGCGTGTGAGCCGCGCGAGGCCCGGCGCCGCCAGCGTGATGGCCGGCAGCAGGAGATAGCGGGGTGACAGGTCGTAGCCCGACGATGGGAGCCAGCCGAGGTTGACGGCGAAGACGAGGATCAGCATGATGCCGAGCCAGAAATTCGGAATCGATTGGCCAAACAGGGCCAGCATCATGACGAAGTTGTCGATGACGGTATAGCGCTTGATGGCTGAAATGATGCCGAGAACGATCGCCAGGACGACCGAGATGACGAGCGCGACCGTCGCGAGCAGGATCGTGCGCGGGAAGCGGTCGAGAACGATCTCCATTGAAGAAAAGCCGCCGAAGCGCAGCGACGGCTGGAAGTTCCCGGTCGACGCGTCGCGCAGGAAGTTCAGATACTGGATGTACAGGGGCTTGTCGAGGCCGAGTTGAACGCGCAATCGCTCGATATCCTCGGCGCTTGACGCTTCACCGAGCATGAGCGCGACTGGATCTCCCGTGACATTCGTGATGATGAACACGGCTGTCACGACGCCAAGGATGACCAGGAGCGACTGGATCAGGCGGCGAATGATGTATTGCGTCATTCCGCTTTCAGTCCCTGTTTATAGATTGGGGGCGCGCGAGTCGACGTTCGTGTCGACCCGCGCGCCGTCGACGGTCCGGTTACAGGGCTATATGTTCCACTCCATGTCGTGAGCCCACATCATCTCTTCGTGGCGGGGCTCCCAGCTGACCCAGTTGTCGACGCCGAAGATGTCGACGAGCTGGTACATGAACAGGGCTCCCGCGTCGTCGTAGAAGACTCGCTGCGCCTGCTTGTACAAGTCGAGCCGCGTCGCGACATCGAGCTCGATACGGGCTGCTTGCAGCAGGTCCTCCAACTCCTGATTGCACCCGTATGGGCGACGCCAGTCGTTGAACGCGGCGGCCTGCTGGCAGCCGAACAGCGGCACGAACGTGTTGTCGGCGTCAAAGAACCAGTTGCCCCAGGAGGCGAAGATCAGACCTGGGGTTTCCTTAGCAATCTGAAGCTCGGTCAATGTAGCTGCCTCCCGAAGCTCCGGAGTACAGCGGATGCCGGCCGCCGCCATTTCCTGAGCCATGGCTTCGGCGACTTCCTTGTCCTTCGGGTAGCGGCCCTGGATGTGCCAGATCTGAATGTCGATGCCATCCGGGTAACCGGCTTCGGCGAGCAGCTCACGCGCTCGGTCGGGATCGTGCGGATACGGCTCGAGATCAGGATCGAAGCCGAAAATCCACGGTCCGAGAACCGTCGAGACGCGGTTGGCGTTGCCGAGCACGATCGCGTCGATTACGCCAGCGACATTCGCGGCGTAGTTGATCGCCTGCCGGACGCGCGGGTCATCGAACGGCTCGATTTCGACGGTCATGAAGTAGAACGGCACGCGGTTGCTGACAGCGCGAACGACGCGGGCGCGGCCGCTGTCGTTGATCCCCTGGATCTCTTCCGGCGGCATGTCCTTGGCGACGTGCACCTCACCGGAACGCAGGGCTGCCACGCGGGTAGCCTGCTCGACGATCGTCTTGAGCCGCACCTTCTTGATGCTAGGCGCGCCACCCCAGTAGTCCTCGTTTGACTCCAGCACGAGGTCCTCGTTCGGGGACCAGCTGACGAGCTTGTACGGGCCGGTGCCGTTCGCCTCGCTTGCGACGGTTTCCGGACCCTGCGCGGCCCATTCCGGGGCCACGATGGTCGTGTGGAAGCCGGTCATGCGAGCCAGCAGCGCGGGATCGGGACTCGATGTGACGACGTTGACGGTGTAGTCGTCGACAACGACGACGTCGGAGATAATCGCGTAGGTGCTGCGCGTGTCGCCCGGCGTTTCGTCGCTGAGTGGCCTGAGGATGCTGTAGCGGACGGCCTCGGCGTTGAACTCTTCGCCGTTGTGAAACGTGACCCCCTCACGCAATGTGAACTGCACAGTGAGATCGTCGATGCGCTCCCAGGCCGTGGCGAGCGCCGGAGAGATCGTTTGCAGGTCGCGTTCGAACTTGACGAGCGGCTCATACATGTGGCGCAGCTGCGTTTCGGCGATTGTGCCGACGTGGCGCTGCGGATCGATGCCGTGTCCTGCGAACTGACTGGTGCCCCAGGCCATCACGAGCTCTTCAGGCTGGCTGCCCTGCTTCTCGCCCGGAGCGGGGTTGTCGAACTGCGGAATCTCGACGCCGCGAACAGCGTCACCGGCGGCCGTAGGCGTTGCCTCCATCGGCGCTTCAGTGGCGTCCGCAGGCGCTGCGGTGGCGTCCGGGGCTGTCGTCGCGGCCGGCGCGGCCGGCGGATCGTCGTCGCCACCACAGGCGGCGAGCAGCGTCAGCCCAAAGACTCCCGCGCTGGCGCGGAGAAACATGCGCCGGCTGACGGTTTTACCCAGGGTACGTGCCCGAACGTCGATGTCTCCTAGTGCCATGAGATACGCTCCTCTTCAGCCATGTCACGAGCCGTAATGCTCTCCCACTCTCGCCGGACGCCGCATCCTCCCTTCCCGCGAACGTGTCCCCACGCATCAGCCTCGCTCGAGGCTAGCCATGATTTCCGCGCTATAAGCGAATGTGATTGGGAGACCTCCAGTATGAACGAAGACAACTGTCTGATCACGGGTGAAAGCGCGTCGTTGTATCTGATCTACGAGAGCAGCCATTGATTTGGCCGTATAGACCGGATCAAGGATGAGCGCTTCGGCGCGCGCCGCGATCCGCATGGTGGCCAGACCAGCCTCGGTAGGAACGCCATAACGCTCACCGACGTATCCGTCGTACGTGGTAAAGTCATCAGCCGACAGCCGCTCGCTCATGCCCAGGTGCTCGGCGGCCCCGTTAGCGGCCGCGCACACGTAGGCCTCAATCTCCGGTCTCTCTCCTCCAACGCTGACGGAGTGTACGCGATACGACTCTCCGAGCGCCTTGCCCGCCAAGGCGAGACCCGCCGACGACGTGCCTGACGCCAGCACGATGTGGTCAGCGCGCGCTCCGAGGTCGTCAAGCTGCCCGAGCAACTCCACGGCGGCGTTCAGATACGCGCACGTTCCGGCAATCTTCGAGAACGGATCGGTCGGCACGCTGTAGACGACGCGTCCATCAGCTTCCAGCTCGGCTACGAGTTTCTGGAGCGCCAGCGCCACATCGGCGGGATCGGCCGATGGCGCCTCCACGATGCGAGCGCCCAGGAGGTGGTCGAGCAGGAGATTGCCGTTGACAGGCTCGTCCCTGGGGCTGGGGATCTTGATGATGTAGGTCGTGAGCCCGTACTTCGCGGCCAGGGCCGTGTGCAGCCGGGCGTGGTTCGACTGAGCGACGTTGGTCACGATGAGCGTGTCCGCGCCCTTGGCCTGAATGTCTCCCAGACGGAACTCGAGGTGACGGACCTTGTTGCCGCCGAGCGCGAGTCCGGTCAGGTCTTCCCGCTTTATGAGGATGCGCGGCGCGTCACGACCGAGCGCTTCACGGAGACGCGGCGCCTCCTCCAACGGGGTGGGAAGATGGGCGATGCGCACGCGCGGAAGGGGCGCGAGCAGATTGAGCAAGTCCTGGCGGGTGCGTTGCTGGCCAACTGTACGCGTTGACATAACCGGTGTTCCTCCGTCTAATAGGCGAGCGCGTACCCGTCGCGGCGGGGATCGGCTCCGGCCCAAAACGCGCCGCTGTCCGGGTCAATCATGAGCCCCTGACCGCCTCCGACAAACGGAGTCCACGGCTCGAGGATCTGCACGTCATGGCCGCGACGACGCAACTCGGCTACTACATCGTCGGACACACGGCCCTCAATGGGGAGCTCCGTGCCGGTCATCGTCCGGAAGCGCGGGGCTTCGATGGCCGCCTGCACGGAGTAGCCGTGGTCGATGACGTTCATCATCATCTGCGGGGTGGTCTGCATGATGCCAAAGGAGCCGGGAGTGCCGATAGAGAGGAACAGCTCACCATCGCGCCAGATCTGCGATGGGGCGAGACACATCTCGACCCGCTTGTTGGGCGCAATCACGTTTGGGCTCTCGGGATCGACATCGAACCAATGGGCGAAGTTGTTGAGCGCGAGCCCGGTTGAGCCGTGGACGACACCGGAGCCAAAGCCGCCGCCGAGCGTCTGCGTGCAGGACACGACGTAGCCGCTGGCGTCGGCGGTCGTGAAGTGGGTCGTGCTCTCGCGCAGGATGCTTTCGACGCTGCCGGGGAGGATTTCCTTCGCATGTTTGGAGGACGTGTAACGTTCGCCGCCGCTCCAGGCGGCCCGGTTGGGATCGATCAGCTCGCGGCGTTTCGACGCGTACTCCTTCGACAGCAGCGCCGCGATGGGC
>DATKCN010000003.1:0-4893 GCA_035513175.1 Thermomicrobiales bacterium | reverse complement strand
TAAGGCTTGTCGTCCTTTAGATGTGTGAGTCATCTTTGCCTGACATCCGCTCCAACCACGTAGGGGCAAATTGCATTCGCCCATCTCTGCTCGACAGGCCCGGACAATGTCTCGATACGTCCCGCAGGCTCCAACTCCCCTCTCCGCGCCGGGGTGCGGCCGGGGGTGCGGCAGCACTCGTGGGGTTCTTTCGCATGCAATAATCGATCCGGTCGACACCGACACGGCCGCGAGGAACAGCATGAACCAACCGCCACCCCTGCCACGCGCCCGGCTCGTTGAGGTTCTGCGCGCCTTCAAGGAACAGCGCGCCGTCGAGTACCACTTGACCGCGCTCGGGCACTTCGGCTCCTACGCGCGTGACGAGGCGCGCGTTGACAGCGATATCGACATTGTGTTTGACACCGACATGCCCAACCTGTTCCTGACTGCAATGCTCAAGCAGGACCTTGAGGCGTGGCTCGGCAGACCGGTCGATGTGCTTCAGGCACGGGGGCTGACCAACGCGCGCCTGCGGGAGCGCATCGAGCGTGAAGCCGTCTACGTCTGACGGTCGCCATTCGGCGACTTCCTCGCCCCCAAGTCACGGCAACTGAATCTCGGATCGGCAGCATTCACGCGGATCGTGTAATCCCGTCTCATGGTGCCTCAATAGTCGGCCGCGCCAGTTGTGTCATCGCGTTTGCCGCCCGGACCCCGGCCTGTCATCCTGAGCGGAGTGGAGCGAAGCGGAACGCAGTCGAAGGACCTGCTCCGATACTGCCTCGTTGGCGTCAAGCAGGTCCTTCGACTCCACTTCGTTGCGCTCAGGATGACGGGCCAAAGGAGCGGACAGGGTGACAAAATCACTGTGGCGAATTACCCAGGATGACAGGACGGGGGCGAGGCGGCTGGCACAGTCTTTACGGCGGACGACTGAGCCACGAGGCATCTCACCGTGGCTGCCGATCCGGTGGTTGTGCTGTCGAGCTGGAGGATTCCTCCGGAGCGTGCCCTGAGGCACGAAGGGTCGGAATGACAGAGAGGGCGGTGCTGGGAAGGCCCGTCGGGGTGTGGGCGCGTGACGCGTCTTTCGCATACGCTTACCGGCAACGTCGGCAGGCATGGGGAAGGGAAACCGCATGGCGGATCGGGTGAAGATCAACGCGCGCACGATCGTGGCGTTTCAGGATGGGGAGCACCGCATTCTCGATGGCGGGTGTGTGGTGGTCGAGGGCAACGAGATCATCCACGTCGGGGAGAACTTCGAGGGGCGCGTTGATCAGACGATTGACGCCGCCGACCGCGTGATCACTCCCGGCTTCATCAACACTCATGCGCATCTGGCCGGGTCGCCGCTGGACAAGTCGTTCATCGAGGACCGTGGGCGCCGGCAGTTCTCGATGTCCGGCCTGTCGGAGATGCTGCCGGCACGCGGACAAGCCATCGACATGGAGGGTCAGGAGGCCTGCGTCGACTACTCGATGGCCGAGATCATCCGCACCGGCACCACGACGGTGATGGAGATCGGCGGCATCGGGGATTACACGGCGGCCGGGGTCGAGCGGGCCGGGCTGCGCGCCTACATCGCCAACGGCTACCGCTCCGGACGCTGGCTGACCCGCGATGGCAAGAAGATGGAATACGAGTGGGACGAGCCAGCAGGGATTGCGGGCTTCCACAAGGCGGTCGAGCTCATCGAGCGGGTCGATGGCCGCGCCAATGGGCGCATCAAGGGCTTTCTCTCCCCATCACAGATCGACACCTGCACCGAGGAGCTGCTGCGCATGAGCCGGCAGGCGTCCGACAGCATGCAGGTCCCGCTGGCGCTGCACACCAGCCAGTCGGTGTTCGAGTTCGACGCGATCACCCAGCGGCACGGGCTGACGCCGGTCGAGTGGCTGGAGTCGATCGATTTCCTGTCGGAGTGGAACGTGCTTGGTCACGTCATTATCATCGCTGGCTCGTCGTGGGCGCAGTTCGCCGGTGACGACCTGGCGATTCTGGCGCGCCACGGCGCGACGGTGGCGCACTCGGTGTGGGTCTTCATCCGCCGGGGCATCGCGCTGGAGTCGTTCCCCGCCTATCTCGACCGGGGCGTGAACGTGACGCTGGGGACGGACACCAGCCCGCAGTCGATGATCGAGGCGCTGCGCTGGACGGCGGTGATCGGCAAGGTAATGATCCGGCAAACGGAGAAGTCGACCGCCGCCGACGTCTTCAACGCCGCCACGCTGAACGCCGCCAAGATGCTGCACCGCGACGACCTGGGCCGCATCGCGCCGGGCGCGAAGGCTGACATGCTGTTCTGGGACGCGACCTCGCTCTTCATGGCGCCGCTACGCGATGCCGTCAAGAACATCGTCTACAACGCGCAGGCCGAGGACCTCAAAGACGTGATGATCGACGGAAACTGGGTCCAGCGCGACGGGCAGGTGCTGAACGTCGACGAGCCGGAGGCCAGCCGCCGCCTGCAATTCGCCGGGGAGCGCATGTGGGCCGAGATGGGCCCCGGCGACTGGGCAGGACGTGGGGCGGACGAGCTGTCGCCGCAGACGTTTCGGGCGTTTGAGCGGGTAGCGGATAGCGGGTAGCGGACAGGGGCTTGCGGGAGCGGGAGTCGGGACGCGGGATGCGGGACGGGAGACGAGGGGAGTCGGGACGCGGGACGCGGGACGCGGGACGCGAAAGGACCGGCTCAACCCAGTCCAACCAACTCCCCCTCTCCCAGAACTGGGAGAGGGTGCCGGGAGGTGAGGGCGTTCCCCGCGTCCCGCATCCCGCATCCCGCGTCCCGACTGTCGCCCTCGTCACGCTGCTGCTCGTCGCGCTTGCGCTGCTGCCAGAATCCGCGTCCGCGCACGCGGCGTTGCTGCGGTCCGATCCGGCGGGCAGCGTCAGCCTGGCGGAGGGGCCGGAGTCGATTTCGCTGTGGTTCAGCGAGGCGGTGGAGCTGGACTACAGCCGGATACAGGTGCTGCGCTCCGATGGGTCGCGCGTTTCGGCCGGTGTGCTTCAGCGGCGCGACGACGGGCCTGACCCGGCGCTGCTGCTGCCGCTGCGGGATGAGCTGGGACGCGGATCGTACACGGTCGTCTGGTCGGTGCTGTCGTCGGTGGACGGGCATGTCACCGAGGGGTTCTTCAGCTTCACCGTCGGCGACGCGTTGTTGCCGAGCGCGGCCGACGAGGCGGAACTGGCGCGGCAGGCGGCGGGCGAGGCGGGCGTGCCGGGCGGCGCTGAGGGGCTTGCGCGCTGGCTTGGGTTGCTCGGTCAGGCGACTATCGCGGGAGTGCTGGTGTTTCTGCTGCTGGCACTGCTGCCGGTCGCGCGAGCTGTGGGCGATGCGCCGCCTGACGCGAGGCGCTACCGGTTGCTGTTCGGGGCGGCGCTGACCGCGCTGACAGTGGGGCAACTGGCTGCCGCGGTCGTGCAGACGATGAACGCCGCGCGGCTCGGTCTGAGCGCGGCGCTGGGCGAGCCGCTGTTCGATCTGCTGAGCGGCACGCGCTACGGGGCGCAGTGGCTGTCGCGCTCCACGCTGATCGTGGCGCTGGGGCTGGTCGTCTGGGCGCTGACGAGGCGCGAGCGGCTGGTAACGCCACGCGGGCGGGGGCGATTACTGTGGGGGTTGGCGCTGGTCGTCTCCGGACTGGTGCTGCTAACGGCCAGTCTCGGGAGCCATGCGGCAGCCCGCTCGGGCACGCGCTCGTGGCAGGTGGCCAACGACTGGCTGCACCTCGCGGGCACGTCGGCGTGGGTGGGCGGGCTCGTCGGACTGCTCGTATCGCTGCCGGGTCTGGCGACGGCAGAGCGCCGGATGCTGCAGCCGGTGCTGGCGCGCTTTTCGCTGCTGGCTATGGGGTCGGTCGCGCTGCTGGCGGTGACAGGGGTGCTGGCGGCGCGGGAGTCAGTCGGTGGCTGGGACGGGTTGACGACGACGGAGTACGGGACGTGGTTCCTGCTCAAGCTCGTCATCGTCGTCGCGACGCTCGGACTGGCCGCGTATCACCTGCTCGTCACTCGACCGGAGCTCGACGTCAGGGCGCGAGCGGCGACCGCGGCGTTGCGCTTCCGCCGCAGCTTGCGCGTGGAGGCGTCGCTGGCGCTGGGGGTGCTGGCGGCCGCGGCGATGTTGACGGTGACGCCGCCGGGCCGCGACCTGCTTGACCGTGGAGGCGTCGTCTTCGCCACGACACGGCTGACGCCTGAGATGTCGCTGACGCTGCGGATCGACCCCGGACAGGTGGGAGTCAACGAGTTCGCGGTCGATATCGGGCCAGTGGAGCCGGAAACGTTCGGCGAGCTGCAAAGCGTTGACCTGCGCTTCACGCCGCTCGACGCGGGGGGCAAGGGCGCACCGTCCGACAGCCAGCGCGTGCAACTGCCGCAATCGGGGCCGGGGGACGCGTTCGCGTTCCAGGGGGCGGGATCGTATCTCGCGCTCGAAGGACGCTGGGAGGTCAGCGCCATCGTGAAGCGCGCTGGGACGCCGGACGTGGAGGTTCCGTTTCAGCTCGTCGCTACGAGTGATGGCGTGCGACCGGCCGGGGCGCCGGTGGCGGACAACAGCCGGTCGGGCTTCGCGGACCGGGCGACGCTGCTGGGGGGCCTCTGGCTGGTGGCGGCGGTCGCGCTCGGCTCAGCGGGATGGCGGCTGCTGGGTTCGCAGCGTGTTGCGGCGTGGGGGCTGCTCTCGCTGTCCGGTGCGACGCTGTTGCTGGGCGCGGTGCTGCTGGTGCTCGGCGGGCCGGGCGGGACGTAGCGGGGGCGGGTACGGAATGTTGCGGAATCATCTGGCGGTTGGCATGACGCACGGACTCGTAGGGGCGCATGGCAATGCGCCCGGGTGGATACACGCACCCTCGCATATCAACACGGCGCCGGGTACGCTGCGGCCGATCCATGGTCGCG
>DATKCN010000002.1:0-7579 GCA_035513175.1 Thermomicrobiales bacterium | reverse complement strand
CGCGCCAATGAACTGACCGTCGCTCAAGAACGCGCTTCTGGCGGCTGCATGTGACACGCGGGGCGCTCGACCACGTGGCGCGCATTGCAGCGGCAACCAGCGGAACGCGGCGTCAATCCATGGCTTTGGGGGCACGGGATGACCGATTTCTTTCTCGTCACGCTGGAACCTGTGGACGAGCTGGTGTAAGCGCCACGCGCCTGTCGCATCATCCGGCGGCTGCGGAACAGCGTCCGAAATGATCTGGCGCTGGCGGCGCTTGACCCGCCCGTCCCATCGTGGATCTATGACACGGCAGTCGATCTGACCCACGTTATGCTCGCCTCACGGCGCCAGGGGAGCTCCCTGTTTCCAGTGGACGAATGGCCGGTGCACGTCTACGTCTGCACGCTGAACACGCAGGCCGAGAGCGTTCCAGACGATGTGGGTAACGATTTTCGAATTACCGATTGGGGAACAGTGTATCCCGATGCTGAGTCTGCATTGGAAGCTCTCCACTTGCAGTACGGGTCGCGATTGAGCGTGTCTGCCCTACCGTAAGCTGCAGCATGCCGCAACGCCGGTCATCGCGGCTGGGACGGGACGTAGTTGTCATCGCGGGTATCGGGGTCACCTCATTGGGCACGCTGCCAAGACCGATCAGCTACGCCTCAACAGGGTCATTCCACGCGCTTTCATCATCGGGTAGGATGATGGACGGTCAGTGAGATCAGGGACGCGCGTCGATCACGAAAGACAGGGGAGTGCAATGGCTTCGTTTCAAGCAGCGGAATTCGTCAGGAACGTCATGGAGAACTCGGAACGGCCCATCATCGGCGGACCGGCCCCGGAGGGCACGATCGGGCTTTCGTCCGGCGACCCCGATTTCCGGACTCCCGAGCACGTGCGTGAAGCCATGATCGAGGCCGTGCGCCAAGGTTACTCCAACTACCCGCCCGGCAACGGCGACCCCGAGCTGCTCTCCGCCCTCGCCGACCTGCTCAAGCGCCGCTATGATGTCGACTGGAGCGCCAACGACATCACGATCACCAATGGCGGCGGCGGCGCGCTGTATGCCTCCATCGGGGCCTTCCTGAACCCCGGCGACAAGGTGCTGGTGCCGCAGCCGACCTTTTCCTCCTACCGCGATGTCGCCATGCTGCACGGTGCGGAGGTCGTCTGGGTGCCGCTGGACGACGAGTGGCACCTCGACCTGGACGCCCTGCGTGAGGCGGCCCGCACCTCCGACGCCAAGTTGATGATCATCTGCAACCCGAACAACCCCACCGGCGTCGTCTACAACCGCGCGGAGCTGGAGGGCGCCGCCCAGATCGCCCAGGAGTTCAACCTGCTGGTGCTGGCCGACGAGGTCTACGACCACCTGATCCTGGACGACATCCCCTTCGTCTCCACCATGGAGATCGAGGGCTTCCGCGACCGGCTGCTCTACTGCAACTCATTCTCGAAGACCTTCGCCATGACCGGCTGGCGCATGGGCTGGGTAGCCGCCAGCCCCGGCCTGATCGGCGCCGTCTCACGCGTGGCCCGCAGCACTGGCGGCGGCGTCAACTGGGCCATGCAGCGGGCCGGCATCGCGGCCATCACCGGCCCGATGGAGGCGACCGAGGAAATGCGCGTCGAGTACGCCGCCCGCCGCGACCTGATCGACGAACTGCTGGACGGCGCGGAGGGCATCTCCTGGGTGCGTCCACAGGGCGCCTTCTACGCCTTCCTTAAGTACGAGGCAGACATCCCGGCCCGCGAGATGACCAGCAGGTTGCGCGATGCCGGCGTCCTGCTGCGCTCCGGCACCGAGTACGGACCCGGCGGGGAGGGCTACGTCCGCGTGGCCTTCGCCACCGACCGCGAATCCCTCACCGAAGGCATGCTGCGCGTGCGCTCGACCCTGCTGGAAGCGATTGAAGAGAGCCGCAAGGCGGTGGTGGCGTAACGAGTGCTGAGTGCTGAGTGCTGAGAAAGCGTAACCCCAGGCTCCGTCTCCCCCTCTCCGCGTCGGGGAGGGGGCCGGGGGGTGAGGGCGTTCTCTACCATACAGTTTGAGAATGAGGGGTCTGCATGGCCTCCGATGTGCTGAACCGACGGTGCTGACCCATCGTCACGCAGCAAAGGAGTGTTCCCATGCAGACCCGTCTCCAACTATTCCACGCCTGGACCCGACAACTCCAGAGCATGCTGCCCGGCATGCGCATCACACGGGTGCGCAATCTGGCGCTCCTGAGCCTGGGCCTGATCTGGGCCGAGTGCGTCACCCTGAGCCGGATTGCTGCCGTGCTGCCCTGTACCGTCAACGACCTGTCGACCGAGACCCGCCTGCAACGCTGGATCGCCAATCACTGTGTGCCCGTGGCGGCCACCTGGCGCACCTTGGCCCAGGCGCTGTTGACGCCGCTCGGCCAGCGCGAGGTGCTGCTGGTCTTCGATCCCACCCCGCACACCCGGCACTGGACGCTGTTGATGCTCGGCGTCGCCATGCGTGGCCGCGTCCTGCCGCTGGCCTGGCACCTGGTCCCGGCCACGAGTCCCTGGCAGCACGATACCTGGACCTATCTGGCGCGCCTGTGCCGGCGTGTGGCCGACATGTTGCCGGCTGGCACGACCGTCACCCTGGTCCTGGATCGGGGTCTGGTCAGTGCGGCCGTGCTCGATCTGTGCCGGGAACTGGGCTGGCACTACGTCATCCGGCTCAGCGTCGATGCCCGGCAGGGCCTGCATGTGCGCCTCGCTGACGGGAGGGTTGTGCCCGCCTGGTCGTTGGTCAGCGGCCCGGGCTGTCGCTGGTCGGGCCAGGTCGAGACCTTCCAGGCCCAGGGCTGGCGCACGGCCTGGCTCACCATCACCTGGTCGCGCCGCTACGAGGAGCCCTGGCTCTTGCTCAGCGACCGGCCAGCGGGACCAGAGCGGGTGCGTGAGTACCGGCGACGCACCACCGTGGAAGCCTGTTACCAGGACTGTAAGCGGCGTGGCTGGGACCTGGAAGCCAGCCGTATCCGTGACCGCAACCGGCTCAACCGGCTGCTGCTGGCGCTGGTGCTGGCGCTCTGGTGGAGCTACCTGCTGGGCGCCAGCGTGATTCGCAACGGGCTGCGCCGCCGCTTTGACCGCCCGAACCGGCGCGATCGGAGCGTGATGCGCCTGGGACGCCGCTGGATGCAGCACTGTCTCGCGCGTGACCACCTGCCCGCCCTCCTGTTTCGCTACCAGAACGGTGTCTGGAGCTGTCGATGGACCTTCTAACCAAACTGTATGGTAGAGAAGGGCCGGGGGGTGGGGTCCGCTACAATACCCACCATGCAGGAAATCGACCGCCCATACTTAATGAAAGCCCTCGAAAGTCTGGCGGGCGCGGAGAGCGAACTCTCCAGCGCCCGCTATAACAACTGTGCCAACCGCTGCTACTACGCCTGCTTCCAGGCTGCCATCGATGCCTTGGATCGTGAAGGTATCCGGCCACGAGACGGCATCTGGAACCATCGTTTCGTTCCGTCCCAATTCGATGGCCTGCTCATCAATCGTCGCAAGCGCTACGGGGCGGAGTTGCGTGGCATACTCGAAGACACTTACGTGCTTCGCCAGCGGGCGGACTACTCAGAGCGACCGATCACTTTCGCCGAAGCGCGACGAATGATCCGTCTGACCCTTACATTCGTTCGCACGATTCGAGACGATGAAGGCAGCGCGCGATGACACACTGGCCGCCTGATCCCACCCAAGAGCAGATCGACGCCGCGGTAGCCGAGCTAAAGCGCCTCGTGCTTCAGTACTATCCCGATGCCAGGTTCCGCGTCGAGTGCGGAATTGACGATCCTAAGGCGATTCATCTCGTGGCGATCATGGATTTCGAAGATACGTTCGACGTTCTGGATCGCGTCTCCGACCGGGTGATGGAGATTCAGATCGACGATGGCGTGCCCATCTTTGTGATCCCGCTGCGCCCCAACGACCGCACGCTGGCGATGATGTCAGAGGCCCATCCGCTGCCCGAAGCCCTGCTGGCCGACGACCTGGCCTGAATGCGGATGAACAGCCCTTCTCATTACTGAAAAGCGCTATTCATCCGGGCCACCTACACCGCCACCTCGTAATGCAGCTCCTCCGAGACGATCTCGATCGGCCGCCACTCCGGGCCCTGCTCGACCATGTGCTTGATGCGGTTCAGGAAGTGCAGCCAGCCGATGCGGTAGTCCTCGCGCTCCTGGTCCGGGGCGAAGCCGCTGTGCACCAGCGTCAGCCGTGTGCCGCCGCCGGAGCCTTCCAGCGTCCAGGTCACGACGGTCTCCGGGTCGCCGTGGCTCCAGGAATACGCCAGCCGCTCGTTCGGCACGATCTCCAGGATCTTGATCGGGCCGCCGCCCTCCCAGCCGAAGCTGTAGCGCCCGCCACGGCGCCGCTCCACCACCGGCTGCTCGCCACCGGCGAAGCGCCCGATCTGAGCGGGGTCCAGCAGCGCGTCGAACACCTCTTCCGCCGGGGCCTCGATCTGCACGCTGGCGACGGCATCAGCAAGCGGGCTGAGCGCGAAGTCAGGCCGTGAGCCGATCTGGCCCCGTTCGCACCAGGCCCGCAGATTCTCCAGCGCCAGCGACCAGAAGTCGTACAGCGACGTGCGATGCAGTGCCCTGGGCGTCAGGCCGTCATGGCGCAGGCTCAGCTCAACGCCGCCGCCAACCGGAGCCAGCCGGATGTCGACCGTCGAATCCTGGCCGCTCAGGCGCCAGCGATAGACGAGCCGCCGCCCGTGTTCGAGGGTTTCGATCGTGTGCCGGCCTTCCTCCCGCTCTGGCGCGCCGACCGTGTGACGGCCCCAGAAGTCGTAGCGGCCATCGTCCAGTGCGATATCGCTGTGCTCGCTGAACCATTCGTTGAGCTGATCGCTCTCGGTCAAGGCCCGGAAGACATCCTCCGGGGTCGCGTCGATCGTCACGACTGCCTGTGCAGTGCGCATGTGGTCCTCATTTCTGTGTGTTCGGATTCGTCGGCTTCTCAGTGTTCAGGCATCAGCGGGCCGTGGGGCGGGCGCGGCGGGATTCGGGTCGGGATAGCAGGCCAGCATCAGCCGGAAAGCGTGCGAGCTGCCCGGGCCCGGTTGCGCGCCATCGCGAGCGCCGTAGCGTTCGGCCAGCGACTGCACGGTCTGCTGCAGATCCCGCAGGAACGCGGCCCGTTCGGCGTCGTCCCGCAGCTCGATGCGGGCCATCAGCCCGGCGGAGGGGATCTGCTCGTCGCTACCGGCCGCCAGCAGGCCGATGTCGCGTTGCAGCTCTTCCGCCAGTGAGAGCACGTAGCCCAGGCTCAGCAGGTCCCGCGCTGGCTGCTGGCCGCCGATGCGTCCCACCAGCTCCGGGGAGAGCCAGTAGGAACGGGCTACCGCCTGGTACAGCCCCTCCATGATGCCGCCCACCCGCCGTTCCGACACCTTCTCAACCAGCCCGGCCCGCTCCAGCACCTTCACGTGGTAGTAGAGCTTCTGCGACACCTCGCCCAGCTCGGACGCCAGCTGCGAGCAGGTCGTCGGCTCGGCCATGCGTTTCAGCAGCTCGACCCGCACGGGCTTGAGCAGGGCTCCGGCCTGCTCAATGTCATCGATATACAGTACGTCCAGCATCTGCCCCGCCTTTCGAAAGACATTTGTATTGTAAAGATGGATTTGTAGGATGTCAAGGAGCTGGAGTAAGGACGATTGGTGATTGTTGGAGTGGGCCGCCACATGCTACGCTGGCGGGAACAGTTTTCACAATCAGCCGCGCCACGTCGTGCGCCGTGGCCAGAATAACAAGGAGGTTCGGATGAACCGCATGAAGCTCCGGCGCGTTTCGCGCGCGATCGTCGCGACGCTGCTGCTGGCCACAGTGCTTGGCGGCTGCATCGAGGTCCGCATCGAGAGCGTCTTTGACGGCGATCTCGGCGCCCTGCATACACTGCAGACGACGATCGAGCGCGAAGGGCTCGACCAGCTCGAGGCCATGGGCGGTGAGGACGCCGACCCCTTCGAGGACTCCGACGAGACGCGAGCCGAGGCGGAAGCCGCTGGGTTCACCTACGAAGAGATCGATAACGACGAGTTCGTCGGCTGGCGCGTCAGCAAGGACTATGACGACTCCAGCGACCTTGGCAGCACCCTGAACGAGATGTTCGCCGACTCAGACCCCGAGACGGAGACTGTCAACACGTTCGACGGCTCGATCGTGAAGGATGGCGACCTCTACCGGCTGGAGCTCACGGTCAACAGCGATGACGTCTTCGAGGACCAGGAGAGCGAAGCCGACGATCTCGGCATGGACCCCAGCGAGATGTTCGCCTTCGTCTATCTGGTGACGATGCCCGGCGAGGTTACCGAGACCAACGGCGAGCGCGTCGGCGACAACCAGGTGCGCTGGGACCTGCCGATTACCGGCACGACCACGCTGACGGCCGTCTCGACGGATGGCGGGTCCGGCGGCGGGGGCATGTCGATCATCATGATCGCCGTGATCGTGGCCATCGTGCTGGCCATCGCGGTCGCCGCCTACTTCCTGATCCAGAGCCGCCTCCAGCCGGCGCCGTTGGGCGCAGCACCGGCCACGACCAGCATGACTCCGATGGCAGCAGGCGCTGGCGAGGGCATCGGCCCCGGCAACCCGTTCGCGCCCAGCACGGCCGAAACCACGCCGCCCGTCGAGCCCCAGGCGGAAACGGATGGGGACGGCACGTCTGAGCCGAAAGCCGGTCCGGACGACGACACCAGCCAACTGCCCCGCGCGTAATCCACATTCACCGAGGAGGCTGGGATGGCGTTGGCCATCCCAGTCCCCTTTCCCACCATCAACCCCAGGCGCCTGGCGACGATGATGGTCCCGAAGGCTGGGCCTCAGGGCACGGCAGCGCGGGAAACGGGCACGGCCTGCCGGGGACTTTTAGCCGATTCTGAAAAACCGGGCGACTCTCGTGACAGCTCGGCGCCACGGGCGGGAGTTGAGAGGTGAGACGGCCGTTGACGGCTCAAGGCGATGTTTTACGAGGATCGCCACCCTCTACCGTCGTGATGCTAGAGTAGTACATATGTTCTGATTTGTCAATAGATGTGCGCGGGTGTAGGCAGGGATTAGGAATTAGAGATTAGAGATTAGGGGTACGGTTGCCCGTGCGTCCGGTAGTGGTGTGCTGTGGGGTCGTGCGTGTGGGCACAAGCGGGTGTCCAAAGGGATGGCACGCCCGTCATTGAGGCGCTCAGTCCCGGAAACCAGCCAGCAGTAACAACAGCAGACTCACGCCGATGAGCGTGCGGTACAGCACGAAGACATCGGTCGAGCTGCGTTGCAGGAAGCGCAGCAGGCCGGAGATGGCCAGATAGCCGACGGCGCCAGCGGAGAGCACGCCGACGACGAAGACCATGCGCTCGTCCGCCGGGATGCCAGCCCGCGCCAGCCGCACCATCTCCCGCAGCCCGGCGGCGAAGATGATCGGGACGCCGAGGATGAACGATAAGCGGGCTGCCACCGGGCGGCTCAAGCCGCTGAACAGCCCGGCGATGATGGTGCTGCCGGAGCGCGACACGCCCGGGAAGAGGGCCGTCGCCTGCGCTATGCCGATGATGAGCGCATCC
>DATKCN010000001.1:0-7006 GCA_035513175.1 Thermomicrobiales bacterium | reverse complement strand
ATCGCGAAGCCGTCGCGGTACGACCGGAGCTTGGAGAAGCTGCCCTCGGGCCGCGCGCCGTACTCGATGGGGACTTCCGAGATCGTCATGTTGTAGAAGAGCGCCTGCACGGTCATCTCCGTCTCGACCTCGAAGCCACTCGAGACGACGGGCAGGATGCGCGCGACCTCGGCCGTGAAGGCACGGTAGCCGGAGAGGACGTCGGTCAATCGCGCGCCCCAGATCAGGGTGATGGTTCGGCAAAGGATGACGTTGCCCGTGTGGTGAAAGCGCCGAAATGCGCCGGCCTCGGGGCTCCCCAGTCGCGCGCCCACGACCATGTCACTGGTGCCGTCGAGCACGGGCTTGATGAGATCGGGTATGCGGGCCGCTGGATACGTCGCGTCGGCATCGAGCATGACGTACACGTCCGCCTCGACCTTCTTGAGCATGGCCCGGACGACGTTGCCCTTTCCCTGGCTGCTAACGCGCACGACCCGCACGCCCTTCTCCGCGGCGATCGCCGCGGAGCGGTCGGTGCTGTTGTTGTCGAACACGACGATCTCAGCGCCAGAGCAACACGCCCTCACGTCGTCGATGACATAGCCGATCGTCAATTCCTCGTTGTAGCAAGGCAGCAACACAGCCACACGTTGTAGATATGACTCACAGCCTGGTGATGAAGGCAGCCTGTCTTGCGCCATGTGCGTACCTCTCAAAGCCGGTCTGCGAGCTTGGCGGCAGCGAGCCCGAGAGCCGCTGCGCTCGATAGCTGCGCGATCTCGCCACGCGTGATGGCTGCCAAAGCGTCGTCGAGGGGCAGGGTCAGTACCTCAATCGGCTCGAGGTCGTCGTGGCCGAAGCCGCCGGCTTCGACCGTGCGTCGAGCATCACTCGCGAGAAAGATGTATGCGGCGCAAACGCCATAGTTGCCGTCGACCGTGAATTCCCCGAGCGACTGCCAGTCGTCGGAGGTGTAGCCGGTTTCCTCGCGCAATTCACGCCGCGCAGTCTGTTCGGACCTCTCGCCGACCTCGATGTAGCCTGCGGGTACGGATAGCGCAACGCGACGGGGACCATGTTTGTACGAGCGTTCAAGCACGACTCGACCCTCGGGCGTCATCGCGACGGCCATCGCGAAGTCGCGAGTCCTGATCCACGGATACTCGTCTACGACACGGCCTTCAGGGAGCTCGACACGCTCCACGCCGACCTCCATCCACGGTGGTCGGCTCAGCAAGACGCGGCGGGCCAAGACCGTCCACGGTCGCACTGCGACAAGTTAACCGACCTGATTGCGAGGAAGAAGGGAGTCCAGGAGAGCTTCAAAGTCGGCGGCTCTCGCGAGCCAAGTGTGCCGATTGCGCCGCGGAGGATTGATCGATTCTGTCCCTTTGAGCACTGCCACGGCGACGCGCGCCATCTCGCTAGGACCGTCGCACGACCACACCCCGTCACACTCATCAGGTAGTTGACTGACAGCCGCGGGGTAGGCGAGGACAGGCGTGCCACTGGCAAGTGCTTCGAGAATCTTCAGGTTGGCGCCAGGCGTCCAGTCAACGGGAGCGAGAGCCAGTCGTGACGTGCGCAAGAGCGAGGCGATGTCGTCCACGTTAGCGAGTAGTTCTACTCCTGAAGCTGCGCACGTACGCTGGATCGCGTTCGTCGGATCCCGACCGGCGACGACGATCCTGGCTCGCGGCAACACACGCAACACCTTCGGAGCGATGGATTCGCACAGGGCAATCGTTGCCTTGACATTCGGCCAGTAGGAGAGATTGCCAGTGAAGATCAGGTCAATCGTTGGTTCGGGACGGCCAGCCGAATCCACTGCAGCGGCGTTCGGTATTACGCGTGCGTTCGGGTAGTCGGCAAGCGCGGTCGCAGACGCTGCGACGACCGCCGCCGCACATCGCGCGATCCGGCTCGACATCGATTGAAAAGCACGCGCCTCGCGTCGCCACAGGGGTCGGGCGACTTGTCTCGACCGGGACGCGCGTTCCTCCATGTGGATTCGCATCGAGTCGACCACATCAAGGATCACTGGGCGCGATGGATCGCGACAGAGCCGACTGGTCGTAACCGGAAGACGCTCGGTCACGACCACTATGGCGTCCGGGTCCCAGCTGCGGACGATTGCCTGAATGCGATCGGCAACGTCGCCACCATCGAAGAGGGCGGACTGAAATGGCGTCCCGTCGAAGAGCCGTCCGAACAGTGAGATGACTCGGCGGCCCGGCCGTTCGTCAGCGGCTGCGGTGTCGAGCGTGCCCTGGACAGAGCGCGCCACGATCAGCCTAGACTCATATCGAGCGCTCAACCCATTCGCGATTCCAAGACACCTGACCTGATAACCTTTCTTAGGCGGCGCGTCGAGATCCGGTATCAGGAACAGCACTCGCCGACGGTTGTCCGGATTTGCGATTTTCCGCATAGGGACGGCAGTCTATTCAGCGCTCGCGCGAGTCTGGGGGGGGAGCTCGATGCACCTGCGCTACAGACAGACTTGCAGGACCTGCGGATCAGCCGCGCTCACCAAGGTCATTGACCTCGGCGAGCAGTTCATTCAGGGATCCTTTGTGAAGGAGGGCTACGAGAGTCCGCCGATGCGAAAGATCCCGTTACAGCTAGTTCGTTGCGATCCGACGCGAGACCAGAGCGCATGCGGTCTACTCCAAACGTCGGTCACTGTCCCTCCAGAGATCCTCTACTCGACATATTGGTATCGCTCTGGCACGAACCGCACCATGCGTGAACACTTGAAAGCGATCGCCGAGAAGGCGGTGGCGCTTGTCGGCCCGACTCCGGCAATCGCTCTGGACGTCGGGTGCAACGACGGCACATTGCTCGCCTGCTACCCAGATTCTGTTGAGAAGTATGGGGTCGATCCGTCCAACGCGATCGAATCCATCGGCAAGGATGTGGTCGTCATTCAGGACCGTTTTCCCTCGTCCGAACTGACGAACAAGATCGGTGACCGCCGCTTCGACATCATCACGTCGATCGCGATGTTCTACGACCTTGAGGACCCAATCGGGTTCGTCCGGGCCGTCGCCGACGTCTTGTCGCCAGAGGGAGTCTGGATATTTGAGATGTCCTACATGCCCTCGATGCTGCGTACGAACTCATACGACACGATCTGTCATGAACATATCGAGTACTACAGCCTCGCAGCCATTGAGTTCGTCCTGTCCAAGGCTGGGATGAAGCTTTTCGGCGCGGAGCTGAACGACATTAACGGTGGCAGCATTCGCTGCTACGCAAGCCACGACACGAATTTTCGATTCAGAGAACCTGAGCTTGCCGAGAGCCTCACCCGCCTTCGACGACTCGAATTCGACCTGGCATTGGACACCGATAAGCCCTATCGCGATTTCCAAGATCAGGTTGATGCGCACAAAAACGAGCTCACCAGGCTTATCAAGGACCTCAAACGCGCCGGCAAGCGCGTTCACGTTTACGGTGCCTCAACAAAGGGCAATGTCATCTTGCAGTTCTGCGGGATCGACAACAGCCTTATCGACTTCGCCGCGGATCGGAATCCGGACAAGTGGGGCGCCCGCACGATCGGCACCGACATCCCGATCATCAGCGAGGACGACTCACGCGAGATGCATCCGGACTATTACCTCGTCCTGCCATGGCACTTCAGGTCCGAATTCGTCGAGCGTGAGCGCGAGACACTGAGACGCGGGACTAAGTTCATCTTTCCTCTTCCCGCGATCGAGATCGTCGAGGCGTGAAAAGCGCACTCATAACCGGCATCACCGGACAGGATGGGCGCTACCTCGCGGAGCATCTTGCCAGCTTGGGTTACGCGGTGCATGGGATGGTTCGAGGACAAAGGAACCCAAACGCTGACGCGGTACGCCGCGAGCAGCCATACGTAAATCTGATCGCGGGTGATCTCTCCGACCCCGTTTCGATCGCCCGCGTGCTGGATCGAACCGCCCCCGACGAGTTGTACAACCTCGCCGCGATCAGTTTTGTGCAGTTCAGCTTCGAGCATCCGCTGCTCACGGCGGACGTGTCTGGAGTTGGGACACTTCGCCTGCTTGAAGCTATACGCAGCGCCGGAAGTAACACGACGCGCTTCTATCAGGCCTCGACCAGTGAGATGTTCGGCGCGGCCATTGAATCGCCGCAGAACGAAACCACGCCGTTCCATCCGCGGAGCCCGTATGGATCGGCAAAGGTCTTTGCGCACCACACGACTGTGAACTATCGAGAGTCATATGGAATCTATGGGGTCGGCGGTATTCTCTTCAATCACGAGTCGCCGCGACGCGGCCTGGAATTCGTAACGAGGAAGATCACCTATCACGCGGCAGGCGTGAAATTGGGGCGGCTCAATCGCGTTGAACTAGGCAATCTCGACGCGCAGCGTGACTGGGGTTTCGCGGGCGACTACGTGAAAGCGATGCATCTAATGTTGCAACAATCCGAGCCACGCGACTATGTGATCGGAACGGGCGAGATGCACTCGGTCCGCGAGTTCGCGGAAGTGGCGTTCGCGCACGTCGGACTCGACTGGCGGCAGCACGTCGCAATCGCTGAGACCCACAAACGGCCGGCCGACGTCAACACGCTGTGCGCGGATTCATCGCTTGCCCGTAAAGAGTTGAATTGGAAACCTACCATCGGCTTCGAACAGCTCGTTGCGATGATGGTCGACAGCGACATGAGCGTATGGAAAGCCAACGCGAATTGATACCGCGGTGAAGAGGTCACGACGTTCGGTTCTTGGACCGACCGTCCTCCGGAAGTTGCGCCGCTTCGCGCCACTGAGGCCCCTCTTCTTCGTGTTGTTTGGACGATCGTATGCCGCGTTGTGGGATTCATTTGCGATCACTGACGGCACAGCGCGCGAAGCGATTCTGGCCGGTGTTGGCGCTGATGAGGCTCGTTTTTGGAGTAGCGGCCAACGCGACGCCGAGAGGTACGTGATCCCTCTCCTACGTCCGGAGGCAGTGGTGCTGGACCTGGGAGGCGGCATCGGGCGAATTGCACGAGCGGTCGCTCCTCACTGCCGTCGGCTCATCCTCGCCGACGTCAGTCGCTCGATGCTCCGTCGCGCTCGGAATGCGCTCCGCGGTACGCCCAACATCGAGTTCGTAAAGACGTCGGGTAAGTCCCTCGCCTCCGTCGCCAGCAACAGCGTGGATGTGGCCTACTCACATCTGGTACTCCAGCACGTCGAGCGCGAGGATGTCATTTCCTACCTCGGCGAGTTGCATCGCGTGCTCGTCCCGGGAGGAGTCATTAGGTTTCAAGTACCCAACTTGGCTGACCCGCAGCAGCTGAGCACCTACGTGGAGTACGCGTTGGCGACACCAGCGAAATCCCTCGGCCGCCTGCGTTACTACACCAGAGAGGAGATCCAACTACTGCTCGAGCGGCTTGGTTTTTCTATCGAATCGGTCGAGTCGACTGAATGGCACGTCGTCACTGCTCGCCGCGGATCGGCGTCGCAGCAGCGTTGAACACGAGCTCGACACCGCTGCGTGTCGCTCTCGACCTGCGCATCTTCGGGCGCCGCGGCATCGGCCGCTACAACGAAGCCCTCTATCAAGGACTCGCGGCTCGCCCGGACCGTGTGGCTCTCTATGCCTTCGGCGGAAACACATCGCCTGCAGGCGAAGCGGTCCGCCTCCGCACGCCCGGCTATGTGGCGCAAGAACAGATCGAACTGCCGCTCCGACTGGCACGGGGTGGATTCGATGTGGCCCACTTCACCGCGAATACAGCTCCGCTCGTGCAATTCCACAGTCCGCCCACCGTCGTGACCGTGCACGACATCATGTACCTGAGCTCGCCGCGCACGCTGCCGATCTCGCCGTCGCTACGCCAAACGCTGGGCCGCGTTTATCGATTTGCCGCCTTCCACTCAGGCACCCGCCGTTGCGACCACTTGATCACCGTTTCGCAGCACACCGCGGATGCGCTCACAAGGCGTTTCGGCACGTCATTGCCACCAATCACCGTCGTTCACTCTGGAGTCGATCCATCGTTCTCGGCGGCACCACCACACGGTCGCGGCGCCGAGAGTTTGGCGCAGTTGGGTCTGCGTCCGAGCGACTACTTCCTGCACCCGGGTGCGCTCGATCCCCGCAAGAACACCAGCACAGTGATCGAAGCGTTCGCGCGATACCGAGCCTTGGGAGGGACTGCGGCGCTCGCAGTCATGGGGCTATCCTCGTGGGCGTCCGCCGCGATCAAACGAGGTTTGGGGTCCGCAGCCGCGTTTGCGCACCTACTTCCATTTGTCTCCAACGAAACCGTCGTTGACCTCGTCAAAGGAGCGCGCGGGGTTGTTTTCGTCCCCAGTGAGGAAGGGTTCGGGTATCCGCTCGTCGAGGCGATGGCTGCTGGCACTCCCGCGATCGTTTCGTCGATCGATGTGCTACGCGAGCTGTCTCAAGGTGCGGCATCGGAGGTCCCCGCTAGAAGCAGCGAGCCTCTCGCGCGCGCAATGCTTGCGCTCGAGCACGGGGATCCGCAGTTCGAGACGTTGCGCCTGCGGGGATTGGAGCGAGCGCGGCATTTCACGATTGCGGCCATGGCCGAGGGCACTATCGCCGCGTACGACAGAGCGTCAAAAGCCCGCTCGGGTTGATGGCACCGCACATGGCGCAGCAGGAACGAGGATGGATCGATCGCGTCCGTGAACTCAAGCTCCATCTCGACGTTGCGATTTGCGTGGGGTTCGGTACGGCGATTCTGGCTGTGCTCACGTGGGGTCCGACTGGGTTGCGAGGGTACTTGGTCGTTTTGTGCGCCTTCACCACGCTGCTGCTCTTCCGTCGACGAAAAGGTGCCATCCTGTCCGCTTTGGTGGTCACACTTGTCCTGAGTGAGGACACATCGAATCGGCTCGCCGAGGTCTTTGATCGAGCACAATTTGGGTCGGTCTGGGCAGCATCGATCATTGGCCGCGTCACAGCTTCCGACGCGCTCGCGCTCCTCGCGGTCGCGCTCGGGTCACTGGCGTACCGCCACGGCGCGGTCCGACGAATCTCTATACAGG